>JBJTRH010000117.1:0-16588 GCA_046076065.1 Planctomycetaceae bacterium
CGTGTCGATGCCGATGGTGTAGTTCGAGAGCGGACCCGCGGCCGGATCGAGCCCCCACAGCCGATGCACGGGCGCGGCCTGCCGCTTGCCCCAGAGGTCGTGCGCCGCAATGTCGAGGGCGCAGCGGGCAAACATGTCGTCCCCCAGGTCGGCGGCGAGGTCGCCGAGCAGGGCATCGAGGTCGTCGGTCGTGTGGCGGCGGAGCAGGGGGGCTGCCGCCGAGATCCGGCGGGTGAGCGACTCCACCGTAGCGCCGTAGTAGGGATTGGTCGTCGCCTCACCGTAGCCGTGGCGGCCCTGCTCGCGAAGCTGCACAATCACCGTGTCCTGCACGGCCACGGTGCCGCGGGAGATGGTGAACGGATGACGCAGCGGCAGCGCTGCGTGCTTGACGGCGAGTTCGATCACGCGCCCCGCCTCCGCGCCGCGAGGGCGAGGACGGCGTCGACGAGTTCGCCGCTGCCGTGCCGGATCGGATCGGCGACGGGCAGGCCGAGCTCCCGCCGCACCCGCTCCCGCTCGGCGTCGGCGGCCGACAGCCGCCGGCTGTTGAGGGCCACGCCGATCACACGGCCGCCCCCGCGGAACGCCGCCAGCGATTCATAGGCCTCGATCACGCGGGGAAGCGCGGGCAGCGGGATGTGGGGCATCCCCATGTGATGCGGGCGGCCGGCCTCGTACACGAGGATCATCCCGTGCGGGTCGCAGCCGTGCAGCAGGCCGAGCGAGACACCCGAATACTGCGGGTGGGTGATCGTCGCCTGCCCCTCCACGACCACCACCTCGTGGTGCTGTTGGGCGAGCACCTGCTTCTCGACCGCGCCGTTGACGAAGTCGGAGATCACGCGATCGATCGGGCAGCCGTCGCCCTCGATCATGATGCCGGTCTGGCCGGTGGCGATGAACTTGGCGTCGACGCCCCGGGCCCGCAGCCCCCGGGCCAGTTCCACGGAGGTCACCATCTTGCCCACGGAGATGTCCTGGCCGATCGTGAGAAGGCGAAGGCATTCCTCGCGAAAGGGCAGGCACTTCGCGACGTCGCGTTCCTCGTTGCGACGCACGTCCCGGAGCTCCACGCCGCGATCGCGGGCCGCCGCCGCAAACTCGGCATCGTCGGCGAGAAACTCGTGCAGGCCCGACACGATCCGCATGCCCCGGCCGATCGCAGCGAGGATCACCGGCCGCCACGTCCGCGGAATCCGTCCGCCGGGGGGCGCGATGCCGATCAGGAGTTCGTCGGCCGGGCCGGCCTCGTCGAGCGTGGCCACCACCGGAATGCTCCCGCCGGTGCCGAACAGGTCGTCGGCCGTGCGGCCGGCCTGCGTCGAGTCGAGGATGGCCACGATCTCGGGGGCACGGTAGCGGAGCAGGCAGGAGGCCGTCTTGCCGGCGAGAGGCTCTCCGTGGCCCTCGGTGAGGAGCACGATGCGATGCGGGGCGGCGGGGGTATTCATCCCGAGAATATCCCGCCGGCACGGTCGCAGCGTCAACACTCGACGCCGCCCGGGCAGCGGTTTACAACCGTGGTCTCGTGGGTCGCGATCCTGCCAGCATTCGACGCGGCGTGCTCGTGCCCCCGCCGGTGAGCGGGGGCGGTGGAGCGGGCCGCCTGCGGTGGGGCGGGATCGTCGTTCTTGCATCGCTCGTGGTCTCCGGAACGAGAGCTGCCGTGGCCGAAGCCGCCGATGCATCGAGCCAACTCGTGCTCGTCGTCGTCGCCGACTGGCGGCAAACCACCGGCACGCTCAACCGATACGACCGTGGCGCCGTTGGCTGGACGCGGGCGGGCTCCTCCATGCCGGTCACGATCGGCCGGGCCGGCTGTGCTTGGGGCTCCGGCCTGCACCCGGCGATCGACGAGGCGCCACGAAAGCGGGAGGGCGACGGCCGCTCACCTGCCGGCGTGTTCGCAATCGGCACAGCCTTCGGCTCCGCCACGACGCTCGACACGGGGCTCGCCTACCGGCCGCTGACCGCCCACGACTGGTGCATCGACGACTCGCGGTCGCCGCACTACAACCGGATCGTGGACGACCGCGAGGTCGGGGCCGAGGCGGTCCGCGGCTCCACCGAACCGATGCGCCGCGAACTCCATCTCGACGGCGACCGGCTCTACGACATCGGCTTCGTGATCGAGCACAACGCCGGCTGCGCAGCCTGCGCGGGCAGCTGCATCTTCGCCCACCCCTGGCACGACGCCGGCACGCCCACGGCCGGCTGCACGGCCCTCGCCGCCGACGATCTCCGCGAGCTCCTCCGCTGGCTGCGGGCCGACGCTCATCCCCGGTTCGTCCTCCTGCCGGCCGCGGAGCACCGCCGCGTGTGGCAGGCCTGGAATCTTCCGTCCCCCGGAGACGCACCATGACCGGCGGACAGCGTGTGTTCGCCGGCCTGGTGGCCGGTGCCGCCGCGGGCCTCGCGCTGGCCCGCTGGATGCCGGCAGCGGTGGAGCCGGTGGCAGCCGTCGCCGGCCCCGTCGGCACGCTCTGGCTGCACGCCCTGCAGATGACGGTGGTGCCGCTGGTGGTGTCGCTGATCGTGGTGGGCGTGTCGCAGGCTGCCGACGTGGCGGCGGGCGGACGGATCGCGCGGCGGGCGCTGGCGTGGATCCTGGCCCTGGCAATCACGGCCTCGGCGTTCGCCGCCTATGCGGCGCCTCGCATCCTCGATCTCTGTCCCCGGGCCCACGATCTCGCCGCTGTGCTTCGTGCGTCTGCAGGGGGCGAGCAGGTCCTGGCCGCTCCCGGATCGACGATCCTGGACCGCATCACGTCGCTCGTTCCGGTGAACGTGGCCGCCGCCGCGAGCCAGGGCGCCATCGCGCCGCTGGTGGTCTTTTCACTCCTGTTCGCCTTCGCGCTCACCCGCCTGCCGCACGCCAGACGCGAGCCCGTGATCGCAATCGCCCACGCCGTCGCCGACGCGATGCTCGTGATCGTGGACTGGGTGCTTCTCGCCGGGCCAGTCGGCGTGTTCGCCCTGATCCTGCCGGTGGCCGCCAAGGCGGGCGCCGCGGCGCTCGGCGCGCTCGGCGTGTACGTGGCGGTGCTGATCGGCTTGTACCTCGCGGTCACGGCGGCGGTGTACGCGGTGGCGTGCCTGGCAGGGGGAACGACGTTTCGACGGTTCGCGGCCGCGGCCCTCCCCGCACAGGCCGTGGCGGCGGGCACGCAGAGTTCGCTCGCCAGCGTGCCGGCGATGATGAAGGCGTCGGCCGCGCTCGGCTATCCGCCACGGATCGGCGGCCTCGTCATTCCCCTGGCGGTGTCGCTCTTTCGGATCACGAGCCCCGTGCAATACGTCACCGTGGCGAGCTTCATCGGCTGGGCCTACGGCACGCCCCCCGACGCCTGGTCGCTCGCCGTGGCCGCGGTCCTCGCCGTGGTGATCAGCCTCGGCTCCGTGGGCCTGCCCGGACAGGCGAGCTTCATGGGCACGATCCTCCCCGTGGTGCAGGCGGCGGGCGTGCCGCTGGAGCCGCTGGGGCTGCTGCTCGCCGTCGACCTGATTCCCGACGTGTTCGCGACGATCGGGAATGTCACCGGCGATCTCGCGGTCGCGAGCCGCGTCGGGGAGATGGAGCGGCGCGAGGCCGCTTCGGACGCCGGCGCTTTCAGCCGTTGAGCGCCCTCGGCACGGCGGTCGTCCACGGGCGCCTGTCGGACCGGCACCGCCTGGCCTCGCGCAGGAGTTCGAGGTGCAACGGACCCGCCACATAACCCGCCGCTCCGGCCCGCAGCGCCCGCTGCTCGTCGGCGAAGGAATATCGCTCGGCCACGACGAACACGGCGGTCCGCAGCGTGTCGCCGATCCGGTCGAGCGACATGGCGGTGCCTCCGACGAGCGGATCGACCTCGGCCCGCGCCACGGAAGGCAGGAGCATCTCCACAAGATCCAGCCCGGACATGTCGGGCAGGTCCGCCGCGACCAGCCAGACATCGGCCCGAAACCTGCGGCTCATTCGCAGGGCCGACCGTCCATCGATGCAGAGATGAAGCCCGATGTCGCCGCGTCGCCCGGCGGCCATGAAGTCGGCAAACCGCTCGCACGACCGCGACACGATCACGAGCTCGTCGATGCGATGTGCACGACGCGCGTCAGCGTGACCGGGCGGGGATGTGATCGAACGGTGCGGCGTCATGGCAGGTTCCGGGTGAGGCATGCCTCGGGCGGGCCGGGCGGTGCGAACTGCCACACCCGATCCACACCTCGGGGATACCACGCAAGCGGCGTGCCAGACGCCTCGGCATTTTCAGGCAGACCGCGAAACAGCCGAAAATCCCGCGATTGAGCGGCAGCGGGCGGCGGCCCGACGTTCACCGCGGCACGGGTTCGTGGGGCGAAATGCCCCACCGCTGGTTGAAGTTGCAAGGCCGCGGCGTGCCGCCGCCGGCTTCTTGCCCCGCGGTGCTCGCTCTACCGTGACTCGGTAGAGCAACGCCGTCAGTCCGCGCGAACCGCCTCACCACCCATCCGACTTCCAATCCCCTGCCACACCTCAAAATCAACACTTTCACTCACGAATCGTACCGAACTGTCGGCGTGCACCAGGCCAACCAAGGCGCCATGGTAGCTGGACGCTGCGATGTGGGCGGTGTTGTCGCTCATAAGCCCGCAGTTGAACCGCTGCGTCGCCTGATCGCCGGTTTTGCGATTCCAGTTCGGCGGCAGGGTATGGGTGTACATGAACGTGTATGGGAGAAAGGCACGGTAGAACTGTTGCCCCGTGTACTGAATCGGCGTTCCCGAGGCGTTAGGCCGGCACTCTGGAACCGTCTGGCCATCGGTTAGTTGCCGAGCTGGATACGAACTCGAGGTACGAAAAGCTGTCGTGTGTGTCGTCGTCGGGTCTCCCGACTGAGCAATGCCGCGCATGACCTCGGCGAACAGGGCTGTTTTGGAGGTGCCGTCCATAATTTCGGACACCTTGTACCCCCTAAGTCTGTCGTTCGGCATCGCGAAAATCCCGTCAATACGCGTACCCCCAGCCCACGCAGCACTGCCGACGCAAGCGAAGTAGTTCGAACGACCGGATGTCTCATATCGCGCCGCAGAAAGATCCGATGGGCAGAGAAACGGCTTGACATCCTGCTGCCTTGCCCGGCCGTTCTGGGAGTCGAGAGGGCTGTTGTGGATGTTGACTGACAGGTCGAACTTGTCGAAGCGACCGCCTTCCTCAAAGTACGGCAGCACGAGCACTTGCGGCGTGGCCTCCGAAGGCTTCAAGGTTCGTGGCGGAAACCGCTTGTTCACGTTCTCATAGCCCAAAGTGGCAAGCCCCATCTGCTTGAGATTGTTGCCACAGCTGCTGCGGCGGGCCGACTCGCGGGCGGCCTGCACCGCGGGAAGCAGCAGTCCGATCAAGACCGCGATGATCGCGATCACGACCAGCAGTTCCACCAGGGTAAATCCGCGCACACGCCGCCCGTCTGATGTCATGGTGTCACGCTCGTCGTCGCTACGTCAGCCGCGGCGACGCCTTCTTCCGATGCAGGCTGCCATCCCCACCACCGCCACGCCAAGCCCCCATGTCGTGGCCGGCTCCGGCACGGCCGCCACGCCACTCGCGCCCGGCGCCGAGTTGTAGTTGCCCGCGTCGTACAGGCCCGTGGCGAAGAAGTCGGCCGCATCGAGGATGTCGACGATGCCGTCGTAGCTGAAGTCGCCCTCGATCCACGTGGCCGGGAGCCCGGTGTCAAACTTGCCGAGCGCCAGGAAGTTGGACGCGTCCAGGATGTCGATCGACCAGTCGATGTTGGTGTCGCCCGGGGCCGCGTAGGCCGCCGTCAGCGAGCCGTCGCCGTTGTCCACCCAGCCCACCGCGCGGGGAATGCTCGAGGCCACCGCCGCGGCGGCCACGCTCGAGGTGATGCCGGACGTGCCGCTCCACGAGCCATCGCCGCGGCCCTCGAGGATCTCGGCCACCAGCTGGGGCCCCGTCATCCCGGAGGCGGTCGTGATGGCGCCGCTGGTGACGTCGAGGAGGCCGTTGCCGCTGGCCAGGTCGAGGCTCGCCACGCTCGTGGCGGTGACGGGGGCCACCTGGCCGGTGCCGCCGGCCACGACGACGAGCCGGCTCGAGGCGAGCGCCTAGCCGTTGGCGAGCCTGAGCACGCCCCCCTGCACGGTCGTGGAGCCCGAGAGCGTGTTGGCCTGGTCGAGCACGAGCGTGCCCGCCCCGGTCTTGACCACCGGGATCGAGCCCGAGAGCGTGGGATAGCCCGCCTGCGTTTGCGTCTGCGTGCCGCTCGGCACGTTGATCGTGATCACGCTCGGGGCGTTGGCCGTGAACACGAGGTTCAGGTTACTGCCGCTCTGGGCCAGGCTGAACGTGCCCCCGGCGAGATCATTGGCGAATCCGCCGGTGCCATTGGTCGACGACACCCCGATGACGAACTTGTCGGCTGCGAAGCCCGTGATGCCGCCGACTGCCGTGGCGATCCGCCAGGTGTAGTTTTGCGCCGGATTGAAGCCCGCCGCCGAGCTGCTCACGTCCGGCAGCATCGACGAGAGCGTCCAGAGGTTGACGGCGAACGGGTTCGCGGACGTCGCCCCGATGTCGAGCGTGCCCCCGACGGTGATCAGATCCCACGCCGATGTCTGGCCGGCCGTCCCGGTCCCGGAGAGCATCTGCCAGTTGTAGCTGCCGCCGGAGTTCCAGAGCAGATTCCCGCCGAAGGTGAGCGTGCCCGGACTGGCACCGGGCGACACGGTGGCGAACGATCCGATCGTGGTCGGCCCGTTCACCGTGCCGCTGCCGGCGAGCGTCGTGCCGCCCGACAGCGACACCGCCGACGTGCCGCCGATGACGCCGTTGACGACGAGCGTCCCGGTGCTCACGGTCGTGGTGCCCGCGTAGTTGCTCGAGCCGGAAAGCACGAGCGCGCCGCTGCCCGTCTTTCGCAGCTGTCCACCGCCCGTGATCGGTCCGGCGATCGTGAGCGTCTTGTCGGCAGCAACTTCGAAGTAACCCCCGAGCGTGCCCCCGACGTTGATGGTAATGCCCCGGGTCGCCGGCATTGCAAAGCTCTCCGTGAACCGCATACGACCACTCGACCCGGAGTTGGCAAGTGTGATCGCGTCGGGTTTGACCGTCGCGGGAACGGCTCCCAAGTTGGCGTCCGACGACACCTCCACAAACCCACCGCCGAAGGTGGCAAGACCACCAGCGAAGGTGTTACTGCCTGTAAGAATCAGCGTGCCGCCGAGGCCGGCCTTCGTAAACGTGCCCGACCCTGCGACCACGCCGCCGTACGTAACCGTCCTCGTCGTGCTGATCGTTCCACCTGCAGCACCGACCGTGATCCCGCGATTGGCGTTGATCGGGCCATCGGCGGCGACGATGAGCGTGCCGCCCGCCGTGGCCGTCCCCAATCGCACATTCGATGGGTCGGGTGAAGCTGGCACGGCACCGAGATTGGAGTCGGTGTTGATCGTCAGCGTGCCGCCGGTTGTGGTGGTGATGCTGCCGATCATCGTGATGTCGCTGCCGATGATCGTGCCGCCGGTCGCGGTGTTGACGCCGTTGAACGTGATTCCTCGATTGCCGATCACCCGGAGCACGCCGGCCCCGGTGATCGGCCCATTGAGCGTCAGTGCGGCTGCTGTCGCGTTGATGACGCCGCCGCTTGAAGCGAGCGTGATTCCGCGAAATGGATCCGTCGAGATCGGAGTGCTGGCGCCGATCGCACCGCCATTGAGCGTAATCGCGTCGGGCGTCTCTCCGAATGGAATCGCACCGAAACCGGTCTCGGTCGACAACTGCTGACCCGATGAGTTCGTGCTGCTGCCGATGCGATACAAGCCGCCGAGGATATTGAGCTTGGCGATCGTGTAGTTGGCGGTCTGAGCCCCCTGCACCCGCAATTCCCCCGTGCCGGTCTTCGTAAGCGTCTGGGCGCCGCCGTTCGTCGTCGTCCCTCCCTCTCCAAGAAACGTACCCTGATAGGTGGTGATGTTGTTGCCCATGATGGGAGTCACGGTGCCACTGTTGCTGGTAACGAGGATGCCAGCCCCGGACGACGTCCAGAGCGAACCGGTGTTTCCCGTGTTCGACATCAGGAGCGTGCCGCCGTCGAGCACGAGCAACCCACCCGCCGACTGCGTGATCCGCGACTGGTTGTTGATGCCGAGCGTCGTGCCGGGCCGCACCGTGACGGTTCCCGATCCGATCCCCACGAATCCGGCTCCGGCCAGGTTCACGGTCCCCTGATTGACGACCATGCCTGATGCGAAGTTCGTGCCGTCGATGGTGACGGTGAACGATCCGGTGGCGTCGGTGCCGGACGAGAAGAAGGCCACGGCACCGTCGCCTGCACCCGTGCCCGACACCCAGGCCGATGTCGCCGCGTCGCCCGCGGCGTTGGGGCTCCAGTTGGCGGCGGCGCTGCTCCATGTGCCGCTCGGCGTGGGGCCGCCGGCGCCGGGCGTGGGGCCATTTGTGTCCCAGTAGCGGGTGTCCTGCGCGACGGCCGCCGTCATCCACGACGTCATCAGGGCGATGCAGGCCGCCACCGCAACGACAGCAGCACGTCGTCCGCCCACCACCGGAGAGAGCATGGGAAACCTCCTCGTTCGTAGAACCCGAACCCGCATCGCCCCCGTTCGAGGCCCGCACTCCGCGATGCTTTCACCGACTCGCGCGAGTATAGGGGGCCGGGACCAAAATGGAAAGATTTATTCTGGCGATCGCTCGTCAGCCGCCCGTCCCGGCATCGCCCCCGAGCCGGTTCGTCGTGGGCCGGATGCAGAGCACGAGCCACGCCGACAGGCAGGCAATGGCGGCAAACCCGCCGAAGATGAAGGGCAGGGGCACCTGCTGGTCGCGGAGCCAGCCGAACCCCACGTCGGCGAGTCCGCCGAACGAGATGCTGGCGAGGTTCATCATGCCGTACCCGGCCGCCCGCTGCTCCGGCCTCACGATCTGGGAGAGGATCGGCATGTTGTTGGTGTCGAAGAACCCCCAGCCGAGCCCGAACAGCATCAGAAACAGCACCGCCAGGGGGAGCGACTTGGTATCGATCACGATCCCCACACCGAGCAGCGCGGGCACGATGGCGGCCATGCCGATGGCGCTCACGTAGATCCTGCCCCGGTCGGTCCGCCGCATCCAGCGGTCTGCGAGCCACCCACCGAGGATCGCGCTGGCGATGGCGGCGCCCTGCCACCAGATCACGGCGCTCACGCCCGCGAAGCCCTGGGTGAGGTTCAGTTCCTTCTGCAGCACGCTCGGCATCCAGTCGCGGATCCCCCAGCCGGCGATGGCCGGCAGCGTGAAGTAGGCCAAGAGCAGCAGGAACGACGGATTGGAGAACAGCGCCGCCGCGGTCGCCAGCGGCGATTCCCGCACGGGTGCCGCCGTCGCGGCGTGCGGCGAACGCCGCGGCGGCTTCAGCAGCAGGAACAGCGGGATCGCGTAGATCACCCCCACGAGCCCGATCGTGGTGAAGCCCCAGCGCCAGCCGAGCGCGGGGCTGTCGGCCACGAACCCACCCAGGCTGCCGAGCATCACGCCGAGGTAGATGCCGATCTGGTGGATCCCCACCGCCCGCGACCGCGTGGCGGAGGCGTGGTGATCGGCGATCAAGGCCAGCGCGGTCGGGATGTAGAAGGCCTCGGAGAGGCCCATCGCGGCGCGGGTGAGAAGGAGATGGTCGTAGGTGGTGGCGTGGCCAGTGGCCCACGTGATGGCCGACCACGCGAACAGGCTCAGGCACACGATCAGCGGCTTGCTGACACGGTCGGCCACGAGCCCGGCGAACGGGCTCGCGATGGCGTAGGTCCACTTGAACCACGCCAGCATGTGCCCCCACTGCTCCTGGCTCGCGATCCCGGACACCCCACCGGGGCCGCTGATCGACTCCTTCATGGTCGAGATCAGCTGCCGGTCGAGGTAGTTCAGCAGGGCGACGGGAACGAGCAGCGCGACCGTCAGCCACGCGACCCGAGATGCCGTGCTCTCGGGCCGCAGCTCGGCCCGGCTCATGAGCCGACGAGGCTGCGAGTGCCTACCGTCACGCAGCCCGCCGGGATGGCGGGCCGCTCGACACCGCTCGCATTGGCCACGACGGCAGTGCGGGCGTGCAGCGGAGGGCACGGGAGTCGAACCCGCAACCGGTTTCCCGGCACCACATTTCCAGTGTGGCCGCTAGCCATTCGCTTACCCTCCGTTCCCGAAACCAGGCGATTTTCGGGCGGCGCGGCCGCGATTCGGATCCCATGGGGATCCCATTTCGCGACCACGACCGGGGTCGAGTATACCGCTGATATGGGCGACGGTCACCCGCCCCACACTCGCCCGTCAGACCACGCCGCGGCGGACGGCCCAGACCGCCGCCTGCGTGCGATCCGACACGGCGAGTTTGCGAAGGATGTTCTGCACGTGCTCCTTCACCGTCTCCACGCTGATCGTCAGCGACCGGGCGATTTCCTTGTTGGAGAGGCCGAGCGCCATGTTGCGGAGCACCTGCGTCTCGCGGGCCGTGAGCGGGATGTCGGGATCCGCCACGCTGGCCCGGTTGGCCATCGTCGTGGCAACCCGCCGCAGTTCGCCGACCTTCGCCGGCTGCTGACCCGCCGCGGCCGCGGTGATCGAATGGATCAGGTCGGCCCGCGTGCACCCCTTGAGCACGTAATCGTGGGCACCGGCCGCCACCGCCCGGGCCACGTACGTCGGGTTGTCGAACGTGGACAGCATCACGATCTTCACGCCCGGCATCTGCTGGCGAAGCTTCTCGAGGGCCGTCAGCCCATCCACGCCCGGCATCCGCACGTCGAGCAGCACCACCTGCGGCTTCGCCTTCTTGGCGACCTTCACCGCCTCGTCGCCGCTCGACGCCTGGCCGACGATCGTCACGTCGGATCCGGCCAGCAGGCTCACCAGACCCCGACGCACCACCTCGTGGTCGTCCGCAATCACCACCTTGACCGACATGACATGCTCGCTTTCTGCGGCCCGGCGTGACACCGGTGAGGCCGCGTGTGGCATTCCGTTCCTGCGACGGGATGACCCGCCGCCGTTGAGATACCCTACGCAATGAGGGGTTGCTTCGGCAACCCGCTCAGACGCGGGTGGCGGCGATACTCGCCAGAACGCGATAACCATCCAGATACCCATCCATGTGCGGGGATGGCAGCATCGCCTTAAGAACTGGTCACACCTCTCCGCCTGACCGACGCCCCTCGGCGGCCGCCATGCCCGACTTCGAAACCGTCGCCCTCACGCTCGGCTCGCTGCTGGCCGGGTTCGTCAACGCGATCGCCGGCGGCGGCGGGCTCGTCACGCTCCCGGTGCTGCTCGGAGTGTTTCCCCGGGCCGAGCCGGCCGTGCTCTTCGGCACCAACAAGGCGGCCATGATCTGCGGCACGGCCTCGGCCGCCGTCGACTACGCCCGGCACGTGAGCCTCCCGTGGCCCACGCTCCTGCCGGCGCTCATGGTCGCGTTTCTGGGCGGCGTGACCGGGGCGTGGCTGGTCACGCTCGTCTCGCCCGACGGCCTGCGGCGGGCGCTGCCCTTCATGTTGGCGACCGTGTTCGTGGTGACCCTCGTCGGCGGCCCGGCCGGCGATCAGCACGCCCCGCGGTTCGGGGCCCGCGCCGAGGCGGCGATCGCCTCCGCCATCGCGCTGGTGATGGGGCTCTACGACGGCTTCTTCGGGCCGGGCACGGGCAGCTTCCTGATCTTCTTCCTCGTCCGCCTGCTCGGCTTCGACTACCTCCACGCCGCCGCGAGCACGAAGGTGCTCAACATGACGACGAACCTTGGGGCGCTGGCGTTTCTCGGGACGGCGGGCCACGTGTGGTGGCGGTTCTTCCTGCCGATGGCGATCGCCAACGTCATCGGTGCGTCGCTGGGCACGCGGCTCGCCCTCAAGCACGGCTCGCCGCTGGTGCGGGTGGTGTTTCTCGCCGTAGTGGCGGCGCTGATCGTGAAGACCGGTTACGACGCCTACGCCGGCTGACCGCCGCGTCAGGGCACCGGTGCGGCGGCCGGCCGCCAGCCGAGGATCGCGAGCACGGGCCGGTGGTCCGACGCGACCGGCTCGTCGAGCACCCGCAGGTCGAGCACGTCGAAGGCGGCCGCGGGCCGGACGAAAACGTGGTCGATCGCCCGCACCGGCTCGCCGGCGGGGAAGGTCGGGGGCGGATCGCCGGCGGCGACACGCTGCCACGCGCCGTCGAGGATCGCGAGCGGCTCGCTGCCGGGCAGCGCGTTGAAGTCGCCGACGAGGATGCACCGCTCCGCCCCGGCAAACGCCTCGATCAGCGCCCGGGCCTGCGCCACGCGGCACTCCTCGCTGCGATGATGGAGGTGCGTGCCCGCGAACGTCAGCCGGCCGTGCGGGTGGTCCACCTCGGCCGCGACGGCAATGCGACGCTCGCGATCGCCTCCCACCGCCGGCAGCTCATGGACGGTCGCCGGCCCGAGCGGAAACCGCGACAGGATCGCCTGGCCGTAGCGCCCCCCCAGGTAGTCGATCTGCGGCCCGAAGCCCATCCGCAGGCCGGTGAGCCGGGCGAGCTCCGCGGCCTCGTCGACGCCGCCGGAGCGGGTCGTTTGCTCGTCCACTTCCTGAAGCGCCACGAGATCCGCGTCGGCCGCCCGGATCACCCGGGCCAGCCGGGGCAGGTCGACCACGCCGTCGGTGCCTCGGCCGTGGTGGATGTTGTAGGAGAGCACACGGAGCGTGGCGGCGGCCTCGGGCCGCGCGGCACGGAGCACGGCGGTGACGGGCCAGTGGTCCGACGGCGTACGGCCGGCGTGGGTCGTGCGGTCGATGCCGGCGAGCCGCACCTCCCAGTCGGCCGAGCAGCCGATCCAGTCGATCCGCGGCCCGGTCGTGGCCGTTGGGTCGAACCGATTGAACGTGCCCTCGGCGGGGCCGGGCTGCGGGCTCGCCTCGCGGAGCGTGTCGACGAGAGGTCCGGCGCGATCCTCGCCGCCGGTGAACAACTCCTTATATGGTTCGCTCCCCTCGGCGGTGTTGAAGTCGCCCGTGAGCACCACCCGGCAGCCGCGGCCCGCATCGCGGAGCCAGTCTCGCAGCAGCCTCGCCGACCGCAGCCGCGCCTCCTGCCCCCGGTGGTCGAAGTGCGTGTTGAGCAGGAGCACCTCGCGGCCACCGGGGTCGCTCCGATCCCGAAGCCGCACCCACGTGGCGATGCGGGGCAGGGCGGCATCCCAGCCGCGGCTGCCCGCCACGTCGGGCGTGTCCGACAGCCAGAGGTGCCCGGCGGCGGCTTGCTCGAACCGGGCCGTGCGAAAGAGCACCGGCGTCATCTCGCCGGCGTTCCGGCCATCGTCGCGGCCCGCCGCCACCGCCTCCCAGCCGGGCAGGGCTGCGGCAAGTTCATCCCGCTGAAACGCCAGCACCTCCTGCATGCCGAGCAGGTCGGGATCGAACTCCCGGATCACGCCGATCACGGCGTAGCGACGCCGCGGCCAGGCGTCGTCGCCATCGGCGGCGGTGCCGTAGCGGATGTTGAAGCTCATCACCCGCACGGGGCGGGCGTCGGCTGCCGGCTCGGCGGCCCGCGTGATGCCCGCCGCAGATGCGACGGCCATGACAAGCATGACCGTCATGACCATCATCTCCACCCTGACGACCGCGACCGACCGCGCACGCGTCATCGCCGCACGCACGGACAGTCGGCGGGCAGCACCATGCGGATGCAGCCCGGCTCGGCGGAGAAGCGGAACACCGTGCCGTTGGCCGGCTCGCCGTCGAGGTTGACCGGAATGGTTGCCGGCGCCGAGACCTCGATCCACGGCGTGCGGACTCGCGCCACGTAGTCGCCGGCCCCGTCGTCGGCGAGGATCTCCGCGACCACCTGCGCCGCGGCCGACGCCGGAAACTCCCGGAGCGAGACCACGTCGAGCAGGCCGTCGTCGACGATCGCGTCCGGGGCGAGCGGCTGCCCGCCGCCGGCCTGCCGGCCGTTGCAGATCGCCCCCACCACCACCCTGCCGGTGACCTCGCCGGCGGGCGTGCGGATCGAGCAGTCGTAGGGCACGAAGTGCACCGCCTTCACCAGCCCCATCAGCGTGTAGGCGCCGCCGCCGAGGAAGTTCTTCAGTTCGACGGGCGTGTCGGCCGTGACGGCGGCACCGAAGCCACCGGCGGCCACGTTCACGAAGAAGGCGTCGTTGCACCGACCGAGGTCGACCGGTCGGGGCTCGCCCGTGACCGCAAGCAGAAGCGCCGCCTCAGCGTCGGCCGGCACGCGGCAGGCGGTGGCGAAGTCGTTGGCGGTGCCGAGCGGCAGGATGCCGAGGGCCGGCCGGGCCGCGGCGTCGAGGGCCATCAGGCCGTTGGCCGCCTCGTTGACGCTGCCGTCGCCCCCGCCGGCGATGACGCGCGGCACGCCGTCGCGGGCCGCCTCGCCCACGAACCGCGCCGCGTCGCCCTTCTCCCACGTGACCCGCACGTCGAGCTCGTGGCCCGCGTCCCGCACGGCCTTCACGGCGGCGCGGACGTCGGGCCGGTCGGCCTTCTTCCCGTTGAGAATCAGTCGCGCATGCATGCCCGCAGGGTAGCACAGGCGGCCCGGCAGCACCCGCAGCGCGGCCACGCCGCGGTACGATGCCTGTCACCATGCCCACGCTTGCCGACCACCCGCGGCTGCGGCTCGCCTTCCTCTGCCTGCTCTACGTGGGGCAGGGGATCCCATACGGGTTCGTCACCGTCGCCCTCGCCGCCCACCTTGCGGCCCGCGGCGCCGATACCAGTGCCATCGGGGCGGTAATCGCGATGGCCGTGCTGCCCTGGAGCTTCAAGTGGGCGTGGGGCCCGGTCGTCGACTCCGGCCGCCTCGCCCGGCTGGGCCGCCGCCGGCCGTGGCTGATCCTCGCCCAGGCCATGATGCTCGTCACGGCCGCCGCAGTCGCGCTGGTGCCCGACGGCGACACAGCGCTGCTCGGCTGGGCGGTCCTCCTGCACAACGTGTTCGTGGGGCTGCAGGACGTGGCGGTCGATGCCCTGGCCGTGGACCAACTCGAGGGCGGCGATCGCGAGCGGGCCAGCGGCATGATGTATGGCTCGGCCTACGTCGGCACCTTCCTCGGCAGTGCGGGGCTGGGCATCGTGACGGCGCGGCTCGGCCTGCCGACGGCCATCGGCGTGATGACGGCCGTGCAGGCGGCGCTCCTCGCGGTGGTGGCGATCGTCCGCGAGGGCACGCCGCGGCGCGACGGCGACTCCGGCCCGCCGATCGCGCCCCTGGCGCCGCTCGCGATGGCTCGCATTCTGCTTCGCGGGATGCTCGCGCCGCGGGCGGCACGAGCCGCGGTGGCGGCGTTTCTGCTCAAGGTGATGCCCGCGGCGCTGTCGGTGCTGATGCTCGTGCAGCTCATCGACCGGTGTGGCTGGTCCCAGGAACGCTACGCGACCGTGAGCGGCGGCGTGGGTGTGCTCCTCGGGCTCGCGGCCTCGGTCGGGGCCGGCGTGATCGCGGCCCGGATCGGGCCCCGTCCCACGGCAATCGCCGCGAGCGCGGCCCTCGGCATCGCGTGGATCGCGTTCGGGCTCGCCGCGCGGTGGTGGGACCGCACCGACGTGGTGTTCGGCTACGTCGTCGCCGACACGGCGTGCCTGGCGGCCACGAGCGTGGCGCTGTTCTCCATCTTCATGCGGGTGGCGTCGCCGGCCGTGGCCGCCACCCAGTTCACCGCGTCGATGGCGATCATGAACCTGGCCACGAGCTACGGCTCGTGGCTCGCGGGGCCGATCGGGCAGGTGATCGACACCCCCACGGCCTTCCTGATTGCGGGCTGCGTGCAGCCGCTCCTGTCCCTCCTCGTGCCGCACGCATCGAAAATCCCGCCGCAAGACGTGGCCCGCGACTTTCGACATGCCAGCATGTGAGAACCCCTTCCGCACCCGCATTGCCCGCGGGCTGACGAAGTTGATACGCTGTTACGCCGGGGCGGTGGGCCGGTTGGCTCCCGAAGTCATCGCTGAAGCACGCGGCGCCGCCGTTCGACGGTGCCGCTCGAGGAGGTTCCATGGCCCGACGTCCCGCCCATCCGCGCCGCCGCCGACGGACCGCGAAACGCCCTCTTGCCCGTCTTCGTGGCGAGTCGCTCGAGCAGCGGCTCGTGCTCTCCACCGCGCCCGCGGCCAATACCGATCCGCTGACCGCCGCGCAGACGGCGGCGCTCGTGCAGGGCATCGACGTCCTCGCGCAGCGTCTCACGCAGATCCAGACCACCGGACTTTTCGGCAGCGAAGCCGCCGCCCTCGGTGAGTCGATCGGCACGCTCTCCCCGATCGGCGACCAGCTCCGCACCGGCCTCGCCGAACGGCTCGCGTCGCTCTCGGGCGCAATCACCGTCCTCGACGTCAAGAACGCGTTCACGGCCGCCGCCGCCGCCGATCCCGTGCTGGCGATCTCGGCCGTGACCGCGACGCGGGAGACGCTCGCTGACCAGACGCGGCTCTGGTTCTCCGTGCCGATCACCGGCAGCACGCCGCTGCCCAACTACACGCTGAACCTCGGCCAGGCGCCCGCGAGCGGAGGATCACCCTCGCTGTTCGACCAGGGCCTGAAGCTCGGCGACGTGAAGGCGACGGTCTCGGTGGGCTACGA
>JBJTRH010000118.1:0-3499 GCA_046076065.1 Planctomycetaceae bacterium
CTGACGGGCGGCCTGCTGGCGGGCAGTCCGACGCTCCGCCGGCTGGTGGTGACCTCGCTGACGGCCAGCGGGCACGAGCCGGGCGCGGTGATCGTGGTCACCGATCCCGCCGCCGCAGCGGCGCGGTTTGCGGCGCACGCCGCGGCGTGATGCCGCCCCTCACGGGGCCGGCGCCGGTGGGCCGCCCGCATCGAGCACACGGCGCAGCGTCGGCTCGAGCGCGTCGGCCATCCGCAGGAACCCGAGGTCGGTGGGATGGGTGCCGTCCACCGTGTCCTCTCCGTCCGTCCCGAGGAGCGCGTCGCCGGGCACGTGGGAGAGGCCGGCCACGCCGAGCGCCGTGAGCCGGTCGATGGCGGCGGCGAGCGCCGCGTTCTTGTCGGCCGACGGCGCGCGGGACGCCGGCAGGATCGCCCCGGCCGGATACGCGACCGTGCCCACCAGCACGATCGGCGTGGCGGGCCGCGCGGCGCGGAGCGCGACGACGAACGGCACGGTCCGGTCGCTCACCATGTCCACCGTCATGTTCGGTCCGCAGTCGAGCACGTAGGCGGCCGCATCGACCTCGGCGATGAGCGCGCCCACCTCGGCCTCGAGGCGGCCGTTGCCGGAGAAGCCGAGATTCACCACGGGGCGATCGAGCCGCCGCCCGAGGATCGCCGGATAGGCCATGCCGGGGCGGGAGGCACAGCCGCCCTGCGTGATCGACGTGCCGTAGAAGACGATCGGCGCGGCGCGGTCGGGAGGCCGGGCGGCGGCCGTCGGCGGCGTCGCGGCAGGGGCGGTGCCGATCTCGAGCGATTCGACGCCGTTGTACAGCGGCAGGAAAAGGAGGTAGTCGCGGTCGCCGGCGGCGGGGATGCCCTTGGCCAGCGTCGCCTGCGAGGTGGTGCCGCTCGGCCGCCCAGTGCCGATCCACCGCCAGGCCGTGCCATCCCGCACGTAGAGATCGAGCCCGCTCACGCCCGTGGCGGGCATGTGCGGCATCGCCAGTTCGGCATGGGTGAGCGTCCACCGGGCCGCGATCCGGTCGGAGTCGGTGCGGAACCGCACGGCGATGCCGGCCGCATGCCGGGCCAGTCGCCAGACGGCGTCTCGCACCGTGGCCTTCGCCCGGCCCGGCAGGCGGTCGTAGAACCGCTCCGTGTCGTCCCAGCCCCGGCCCTCGACGGTGAGCTGTCGCGCATCGTGCCACGCCCACTCGCCACCGGTGTCCTTGGCCGCCAGCGCGGGATCGAGCCGCTCGATCGTCGGCGGTGCGGCAGCCGCATGGGCGACGACCGTCGCCGTCACCAGGGCCGCCGCGCATGCCGGCGAGCGACGGATCGAGGCCAGACAACGCGTGGGCATGGCTGCCGTGCCTCGCCGGCCGAGATCACTTCCCGAGGTCGAGCTTCTTCCAGGCCTTCGCGGCCTTCGCCTTGGCGGCCGCCTCCGGCGACACGCCGCCGTTTCTGAACGTGAGCGACTCGAGCCTCGGGAGGGCCGCGAGGCGCTCGAGCGCCTGCTCCGTGCAGCCCGTCTCCCGGATCGAAAGCTCCTTCACGTGTGGCAGCCCGGCGATCACCGCCACGCTGGCGTCGGTCATCGTGGGCAGGCTCCAGATGTCGAGCACCTCGAGCTCCTGGGCGGTGGCGAGCTGCGCGAGGCCCTCGTCGCCCACGGAGGCCAGCTCATGGAGGTAGAGCCGCTTGAGGGCCGGCAACTCCGCCAGCACCGCCAGGCTCGCGTCGCCCACCTCCGGGAGGTCGCGAAGCGTCAGCCGCGAGAGCTTCTTCAACGGCGCCAGGGCGAGCACGCCCTCCGTGCCGAACCCCTGGCAGCGGAAGATCTCAAGCGACGTCAGCCCCGAGAGGGCCGCGAGGTGCCGCCCGGAGGCGCTGGTGATCGCGAAGTCCTGGGCGAGGAGCGAATCCAGCGTGCCGCTCTTGGCGAGGCCGGCGAGCCCCTCGTCGGTGACGACCGAACTGCGGTGCTTGACGGCCCGCAGCTGGGACAGCCCGCCGAGCACGCCGAGCGTCATGTCGCCCGCCTCCATGTTGCCGCGGAGATCGACCGCCTTCAGGGCGGGCAGCTTCGACAGCCTCCTGAAGTTGAGGTCGTTGAATCGCGTCTGCACGAGCGCGAGCCGCTCAAGCTTCACGAGCGACGCGATCGACTTCATGGCCGCGCCCGTGAGGTTCGTGTTGCTCGAGAGGTCGAGCTCGACCAGGTCGGGGAAGGCGGCCGCGATCGCCGCCACGCCCTCGTCACCGATCCCGCTGTTGGTGATCGCGAGCGACTCCAACCGCCCGAGGCCCGCCAGGCTGGCCACCATGGCGTCGTCGAATCCGCGGCAGTTGAGGATCTGCAGCTTCGTGAGGTCCGCGAGCCGCCCGAACAGGGCCGCGTCGTCGGCGGTCACCCCGGAGCCGTCGGGCACCACGATCTCCGTGAGGTCGCCGGCGGCCGAGACGGTGGCCGTGGCGTTGGAGAGGGTCGCGATCCGGGCCCGCGCCGCCGCAACGTCGGCGGGATCAGCGGCCCAGGCCGTGGCCGAGATGATCCCGCACAGCACCGTGGCGGGAAGCGGTGGCAATCGCCCACCGGGAAGCCC
Organism: Planctomycetaceae bacterium; assembly: GCA_046076065.1. GTDB lineage: Bacteria > Planctomycetota > Planctomycetia > Pirellulales > UBA1268 > QWPN01. The sequence continues at coordinate 2,597 of JBJTRH010000118.1, forward strand.
CGACCGCAAGCGAGGGGATGGGCCTGGCGATCCGCGACCCGCCGACCCGTCGCTTGCGCTCGGGGCTTGGTGGCACCCAGGGGCCGCCGACGCGACGCCGACGATGGCGGGGCGATGCCGTGCACGCATGGGCTGCCTCAGTCGAGCCGGTAGCCGGCGGGATAGACGGGCTTGACGAGGACGGCCACCTTCGGGGTCTTGAGCGACTGCAGGTTGGTGACCATCAGATTCTTCGCGTCCCATTCGACCTTCTCTCCCCAGTCACCCATCTCGCCGTTGGCGCCGCCGGTGGCGGCCGCCCAGACGGCGAGGTTGCCCAGCAGGATCGTCTCCGTGAGCGGCCCGGCACGATCGATGAAGTTCGACTTGGCGATCGTCGGGTCGCCCTCCCGCTTGGCGCGGAAGAACTCGTACATGTTGTTGACGTCGAAGCTGCCCTTGCTCTCGGCCTTCTCATACTCGGCCGTGACGGGCTCGACGCCCTTGAGCTCGTACTTCCCGCAGTAGTCGTCGGTGCTGTAGAAGGCCCCCTTCTCGCCCACCACGAGCACGCCGCTGTCCGACACCTTGTCGATGCCCCACCTGGCAAACACCTCCATCGGCGGCTTGTTGCCCTTCCGGTCGTACCACCAGAACGGGATCGCGGGCCGCTCGGACGTCTCGGGAAACTCGAACCTGATGATCGAACTCGCCGGGAAGCTGTCGAAGTCGTGGCCGGTGGTGCGGGCCTGCACCGAGATCGGATCCCGGAGCCCGCAGGCGGCCGCACGTCGTAGAGCTCCTCGGCCGGGCGGGTCGAGCGGGAGAACCATGCCGCGCCGGGGGGCAGCGTGCCCGCCGCACGGGCCGCGCGGAGTTCGTTCGTGATCGCCACGCCGGCGGCGTAATCCGGCAGGTCGTCGC
>JBJTRH010000119.1:0-2365 GCA_046076065.1 Planctomycetaceae bacterium
GGGATCCGCAGGCCGTCTGGCCCGACCGGCCGCTCGTCACGCACCAGGGCCGCTGGGATCGCGGCCAGGCCGCCGCGAGCCGGTATCGCAACTGCCGGATTCGCGAGGGTCGCTGGAGCCTCGTCAACGTCACGAACAAGCCCGGCGGCTGGCAGCTCTACGACGTGGCAACCGACGCCGCCGAGGCGGACGACGTCGCGTCGGCGAACCAGGAGATCGTGGCCCGCCTCTCCGGTGCGTACGACGCGTGGTGGGCGGCGGTGCAAGATGACCTCGTCAACGAAAACGTCGACGGGCCCGCGGAGAATCCCTTCAAGGTGGCGTATCGCCGCCAGCACCGCGACGACTCCGACCGGTCGCCCGCCGGCGGTGCGGCAGCCAGTAAGCAGAAGGCGGGGGCGAAGCCGAAGGCCGATCCCGCAGCGGCGTTTCCGCCGCCGACACACGCCGACGTCGCCTATGGCCCCCATCCCAAGCAGGTGATGCATGTCTGGCTCGCCGACTCGGCGACCACGGAGCGGCCCGCGCCGCTCGTATTCTTCATCCACGGCGGCGGCTGGCAGTCGGGCGACCGTTTCAGCAGGCTCGACCAGGTGCTGCCGTCGATGCTCGAGCGCGGCGTGTCGGTGGTGTCGGTCGAGTACCGCTTCGTGAAGGAGGCGATGGCCGAGGGCGTGAAGCCGCCGGTGATGGGACCGCTTGGCGATGCCGCGAGGGCCCTGCAGACGGTTCGCCACCGTGCCGCCGAGTGGCGGATCGACTCCACGCGGATCGCCGCCTGCGGAAGTTCGGCCGGGGCGTGTTCCAGCCTCTGGCTCGCCTTCCACGACGACCTGGCCGACCCCATGAGCGCCGACCCGGTGGCCCGGCAGTCGACGCGACTCCTGACGGCCGCGGTGATCGGCGCCCAGACGACGCTCGACCCCGCTCAGATGAAGGCATGGATTCCCAACAGCACCTACGGCGGCCATGCCTTCGGGATCGTCAAGGGCGTGGCCGGCGTCGAGAAGCCCTTCGAAGCCTTCCTCGCCGCCCGTGACCGCCTGATGCCGGCGATCGAGAACGTGTCGCCCGTGTCGCTCGTCTCGGCCGACGATCCGCCGGTGTACCTCGTGTATGCCGCGCCCCCGGAGCCACGGCAGCCGGTCAAGGATCCGACGCATGCGGCTGCCTTTGGCGTGCTGCTGAAGGAGCGGCTCGACGGCGTGGGTGTGGGCTGCGAGCTGGCCTATCCGGGCTCGACGGCGAAGCACGCCACCGTGCAGGACTATCTGCGGGACGTGCTTGTGCCGCGGGACTGAACCGGGCCGCGCGGGTATCGTCGCAATCTGCAATCTGTGGCAGCGTGGAAGGGGAGGTGGCGATGCGAGCGTGCGTGGGAATCGTGGCGGCGGTGCTCCTGGCCGTCGGCTGGGGCGGCGAGACGAAGGCCTCGGCCGCGGAGCAGCCGCGACCTCCGAACATCGTGTTTTTTCTCTGCGACGATCTCGGCACGGGCGACCTCTCGTGCCTCGGATCCAAGGACATCAAGACGCCGCACATCGATGCGCTCTTCGCCCGGGGCACCAGGCTCTCGCGGCACTGGGCCGGCGACGCGGTCTGCGCGCCGAGCCGCTGCGTGCTGCTCACGGGCAAGCATCCGGGGCATGCCGTCGTCCGTTCCAACCGCGAGGCGAAGCCGGAGGGGCAGTTCCCCATGCCCGCCGGCACCGTCACGCTCGCGGCGATCCTGAAAGCCGCCGGCTATGCCACCGGCGGCTTCGGCAAGTGGGGGCTCGGGGCGCCCGGCAGCGTGTCGGACCCGGTCGCCTGCGGCTTCGACCGCTTCTACGGCTACAACTGCCAGCGGGAGGCCCACAGTTACTATCCAGGGCATCTCTGGGACAACCGCGAGAGGGTCATCCTCGACAACCCGTCGCTCGCCGGCGATCCCGCCGTGGCCCGCAGTGGCACGGTGCCCGCCGAGCCGCCTCCCGACGCCGCGGCCTTCGCGAGGTTTTCAGGAACGCAGTATTCGGCCGACCTGATCGCCGAGCAGCAGCTGGCCTTCGTGCGGGCCAACGCCGCGCGGCCGTTTTTTCTGTACGTGCCCACCACCGTGCCGCACGTGGCGCTCCAGGTGCCCGCCGACGAGCCGTCGCTCGCAGACTACGAGCGGCACTTCGGCCCCGAACCGCCGTACCTCGGCGGCCGCGGGTACGTGCCGAATCGGCGGCCCCTCGCTACCTATGCGGCGATGATCACCCGGATGGACCGCGAGGTGGGGCGGCTCGTCAGCCTGCTCGATGAGCTCGAGCTCACCGACGACACGATCTTCGTGTTCTCGAGCGACAACGGGGCGACGTTTCCCGGGCTGAGCGGCCTC
>JBJTRH010000120.1:0-6324 GCA_046076065.1 Planctomycetaceae bacterium
ATGATCGACCAGCACGCGAACCACCCCTCCGTGATCCTCTGGGGCCTCGGCAACGAGAACGACTGGCCGGGCGACTTTCCCGAGTTCGACAAGGACGCCATCCGCTCGTTCATGGCCGAGCTCAACGGCCTGGCCCACGAGCTCGACCCGTCGCGGAAGACGGCGATCCGCCGCTGCGACTTCTGCAAGGACGTGATCGACGTCTACGCGCCGAGCATCTGGGCCGGCTGGTACTCCGGCCGCTACCGCGAGTATCGCAAGGCCGCCGAGAAGGCGATCGCCGACACGCCCCATTTCTTCCACGCCGAGTGGGGCGGCGACAGCCATGCCGGCCGGTTCGCCGAAAACCCCGAGGCGATGCTCGAGCAGGTGGCGGAAGGGCAGGGGACCGCCGAGGTCGGCAAGGCCTACAAGGGGTCGGGGGGCAAGGTGCGGATGTCGAAGGATGGCGACTGGTCGGAGAGCTACATGGTGAACCTCTTCGACTGGCACCTCCACGAGCAGGAGCGGATGCCGAACCTCACCGGCGCCGCCGCGTGGATCTTCAAGGACTTCTCCACACCGCTGCGGCCAGAGAACCCCGTGCCGCGCGTCAACCAGAAGGGCGTGGTGACCCGCGATGGCACGCCCAAGGAGAGCTATTACGTCTTCCAGAGCTACTGGGCCGAGAAGCCGATGGTGCACGTGCTCGGCCACGGCTGGCGGGAGCGGTGGGGCAAGCCCGGCGAGGCCAAGGAGATCCGCGTCTATTCCAACTGCCCGCAGGTGGAGCTGATCGTGAATGGCACGTCGGCCGGCGTGAAGTCGCGCGACATCGCCGACTATCCCGCCGCGGGCCTCCACTGGAGCGTGCCGCTCGTCGCCGGACGAAACACCGTGCGGGCCGTCGCGAAGACGCCGTCGGGCGAGATCACCGACGAGATCGTGTTCGACTACCGCACGGAGCCGTGGGGCAAGCCGACGAAGCTCACGCTCACGGAGGTCTCGCGGGACGGCGCGACCGTGCTCATCGAGGCTGTCGCCCTCGACAAGGAGGGAGCCGTCTGCCTCGACGCGGCAAACGTGGTCCGCTTCGGAGTGGTCGGCGAGGGGACGCTCGTCGACAACCTCGGCACGCCCGACGGCTCCCGCGTGGTGCAGCTCGCCAACGGCCGGGCCCGGATCCGCGTGGCTCTCGACGGGCGGAAGGCCGTCGCCGCGGTAACGTCGCCGGGGCTGAAGTCGGCCTTCGTGACGATCGACACCGCACCAGACGGTGCCGCAGCGTCTCCCCCGGCCGCGAAGCCGGTCGCCGTGTCGTGGGCCTCGCCGTCGGTCGCCATCGACGTGGCCGGGCTCGATCGCGAGCGGATTCTCCGGGCCGCCGACGCCGCCCTCGGCCTGCCGCCCCTCACGATCACCGCTCACGTGCCGCCGCTCCCGGGCGGCGACCCCCACGATTTTCACTCCGACAGCGACTACTGGTGGCCCGACCCGACGAAGCCCGACGGCCTGCCCTACGTGCGTCGCGACGGTGAGACGAATCCCGGCAACTTCGTGGCCCACCGCCAGGCGGTGCATGCGCTCCGCGACCGCGTGGCCGCCCTCGCGGCCGCCCGGCTCGTGACGGGCGACGCCCGCTACGCGACGAAGGCCGACGAGCTCCTGCGGGTGTTCTTTCTCGATCCCGCGACACGGATGAATCCGAACCTCGAGCGGGCCCAGGGCGTGCGGGGCCTGTCGACGGGCCGGCCGGCCGGCATCATCGACGGGCTGCATCTCGCCGAGGTCGCCAGGGCCGTGAAGGTGCTGGATCGCGAGCACGCGCTGCCAGCGGGCACGGTCGAGGGCATGAAGCGGTGGTTCGCGGACCTCTGCACCTGGATGACGTCGAGCGAGAACGGCCGGAAGGAGGCCGCCGCGAAGAACAACCATGCGGTGGCCTACTTCGTGCAGCTCGCCGCCTTCGCCGACCTCACCGGCGACGCGGCGATTCTGGCGGAGTGCCGCCGGCAGTTCCGCGAGGTGTTCGTGCCGAACCAGATGGCCGACGACGGATCGTTTCCGGAGGAACTCGGGCGGACGAAGCCCTACGGCTACTCGATCTTTCAGCTCGACCAGATGGCCACGCTCTGCCAGATTCTTTCCAACCCCGAGGACAGCCTCTGGGCGTTCGAACTGCCCGACGGCCGCGGCATCCGCCGGGCGGTGGCCTGGCTGCAGCCGTATCTCGCCGACAAGGCGTCGTGGCCGAAGCCGCCGGACGTGCAGCACTGGGAGGGCTGGCCGGTGCGGCAGCCGCACCTGCTCTTCGCGGGCCTCGCCTTCCGCGACCCCGGCATGCTCGAACTCTGGAAACGGCTGCCGGCCGACCCGGAGGATTCCGAGGTTCGCCGCAACGTGCCGATCACGCAGCCGCTGCTCTGGGTACGATGACGAGCATTCACGGGAGCGTCATCCGATGAGCGAGCCCCTGACCAGACGAGCGCTCCTCGCAGCCGCGGCCGCCATGACGGCCGGCACGGTCGTGGGAGCACCGGCGCCCTCGACGTCGGACCGCATTCGAGTGGCGATCATGGGTCTCGGCGGCCGTGGCTCGGCCCTGCTGCAGGCCTTCCTCGCCGCGGGCGCCGACGTGGCCGCGCTCTGCGATGTCGACGAGACCGCGGCGGGCCGCGCGGCGGAGACCGTCGACAAACGCGGCGTTGGCATGCCGCGGGTCGAGCGGGATGTTCGCCGCCTGCTCGACGACGGCTCGATCGACGCGGTGGTCGTTGCCACGCCGAACCACTGGCACGCCCCGGCCACGATCCTCGCCTGCAACGCCGGCAAGCACGTCTACGTCGAGAAGCCCTGCAGCCACACGCCCGAGGAGGGCGAACTCGCCGTAGCGGCTGCCCGGAAGCACGGCGTGGTCGTGCAGCACGGCACCCAGCGGCGGAGCTGGCCGTGGGTGCAGGAGGCCGTGAAGGCGGTGCAGGACGGCGCGATCGGCCCCGTGCATGTCGCCCACTCGTGGTACACCAACCGACGGCCATCGATCGGCCATGGCGAGCGGATCGATCCCCCGAAGACGCTCGACTGGACGCTCTGGCAGGGGCCGGCGCCCGAGCGGCCGTTCGCGAGCAACCTGGTGCCCTACAACTGGCACTGGCGGTGGCACTGGGGCAACGGTGAGCTCGGCAACAACGGCGTGCACGGCCTCGACGTGGCCCGCTGGGCGCTGGGGGTGACCTTCCCGACCCGCGTGGTCTCGGCCGGCGGCCGCTACTACCACGACGACGACCAGGAGACGCCCGACTCGATGAGCGTGGCCTACGAGTTTCCGGGCGGAAAGATGATCACCTGGGAGGGGCAGAGCTGCTCCCCGCTCGGACCGCAGGGGAGCTCCTTCGGCGTATCGTTCCACGGGCCCGAGGCGTCGCTCGTGATCGACACCGACGGCTGGCGAATCCTCGACAAGAAGAACCGGGCAATCGCCGAGCACGAAGGGGCGAAGAAGGACGACGAGACGCACGTCGTCGACTTCCTCGCGGCGATCCGCGAGGGCCGGCGGCCGAACGCCGACATCGCCGAGGGGCATGCGAGCGCCTTGCTCTGCCACCTCGGCACCATCGCCCACCGCACCGACCGGGTGCTGCAGACGCGGCCGGATGACGGCCACATCGTAGGCGCCGAGGACGCCGCGGCCCTGTGGACGAAGGAGTATCGGCCGGGCTGGAGGCCGTCGTGATGGGGTCGATCCGCCTGCTGGTCGTGGCCGCAGTGTCGATCGCAGCGGCCGCGGGCCGGGCGGCCGATCTCCGCATCGGCATCATCGGCCTCGACACGTCCCACGCGACGGCGTTCACGAAGGCCTTCAACGCCGCCGAGCCCACCGAGCCGCTGCGGGGCATGCGGGTCGTGGCCGCACACCCGATGGGCAGCGCCGACATCGTGTCGAGCACGTCGCGGCGGGAGGCGATCACCGCGCAGGTCGCCGCCGAGGGGGTAACGATCGTCGACTCGATCGACGCCGTGCTCGCCCAGGCCGACTGCGTGTTGCTGGAGACCAACGACGGCCGGCCGCACCTCGCCCAGATCCGGCCGGTGCTCGCCGCCCGCAAGCCGGTCTTCGTCGACAAGCCAATCGGCGGCTCGCTCGCCGAGGTGCTCGCGATCTACGAACTGGCCGAGCGGGCGGGCGTGTCGATCTTCTCGAGCTCCGCGCTCCGCTGGGGCAAGGAGCCGCAGGCCGTGCGGGCGGGGGCGATCGGCGCGGTGCGGGCCTGCGACACTTTCGGCCCCTGCGCGCTCGAGCCCACGCACCCGGATCTCTTCTGGTACGGCATCCACGGCGTGGAGATGCTCGTGACGTGCATGGGCACGGGCTGCGCGGAGGTGACGCGGGTCGGCACGGCCGATGCCGACGTGATCGTGGGCCGCTGGGTCGACGGGCGGCTCGGCACCTTCCGGGGAATGCGGCCGCTGAAGCCGTTCGGGGGTGTCGCCTTCGGCGCGCGGGAGGTCCGCACGCTCGGCGACAATCCCGGCTACGAGCCGCTCGTCCGCGAGATCGCCGCCTTCTTCCGTTCGGGCAAGCCGCCGGTGCCCGCCGCGGAGACGATCGAGATCTATGCCATCATGGAGGCGGCCCACGAGAGCGGCCGGCGTGGCGGCACGCCGGTGAAGGTGGCCGACGTGCTCGCCGCAGCCCGCACCGAGGCCGCGAAGATGCTGGCCGACTCACGGCCGCGATAGACCGGCCGCGATGATTCCCGCGGAGCGTCTCATGCGTCGCCGATTGTTTCTTCAGGCTCTCTCGGTCGGCTGCGGTACCGCGTTCGGCCGCGAGCCACCCGCGGTCGATGCCGCATCGCTCATCGAGTCGATTGAGAAACAAACCGTGCTGCACGGCCGTGACGGCAGCGGGCCCACCTGGTTCCACCCCCGGGCCTGCATGGTGCCGGGCAAAGATGGCCCGACCGCCTTCATGACCCTCCAGCCGATCCTCGGCTCCGATCTCTTCGGGCCCGTTCACAGGATGACGTCGGCCGACCTGGGCCGCACGTGGACCACGCCCGAGCCCGTGCCACCGCTCGGCCGCGAGCCGCTCGACGACGGCGGCGAGGAGGGGGTGTGCGACGTCGTGCCGGAGTGGCACCCGCGAACGTCGTCGGTGCTCGCGCTCGGCCACAACGTGTTCTACAAGGGGCCGAAGTTCTCGAAGGATCAGCCGCCCCGGTGGCCGGTCTACGCCGTTTGGCGGGACGGCCGCTGGGGTCCGCGGCGCCGGCTCGAGTGGGACGACCCGCGTGGGGCCTCGATCTATTCCAGCGGCTGCGGGCAACGGCTCACGCTGCCCGATGGCGACATCCTCGTGCCCCTGCGGTTCGCCGCCCGGCCTGAGCAGCCGAAGGCGGTGGCGACGGCCGTGTGCGGCTTCGACGGTGCCGCACTGACCATCCGGAGGGTGGGCGCGGAGCTACGGCACGACGCTGGCCGCGGGCTCCTGGAGCCGTCGCTCGTCCGCTTCGGCGACCGCATCCTGATCACGCTCCGCGCCGAGGACGGTCGGGGCTACGTCGCCGCGAGCGACGACGGCCTGGCCTGGGAACCGAAGCGGGCCTGGGCTTGGGACGACGGCGAGCCGCTGGAAACATCGACCACCCAGCAGCACTGGCTCACCCACTCCGAACGGCTGGATCTCCTCAGCGTGGGCGGCCCTCTCTCGATCGCCTCCACGTCGGCCGACCCGTTCAAGATCAACCTCTGGACGCTCTCGGGCGTCGCGCCCGACGTGAGCGGCTCGGCGGCCAACTTCAACGCCGCGAGCAGCTACTCCTGGAAGATCGCCACGGCCACTGGCGGAATCACCGGCTTCTCGGCCGACAAGTTCGCCGTGGTGTCCTCGGCCACCAACGGCACTGGCGGCTTCGCCAACTCGTTTGGCACCGGCACCTTCTCGATCGCCAAAAGCGGCAACGACCTGAACCTCGTGTTCACGGCCGGCGCCCCGAGCGTGATCACGATCAACGTGCCGAGCGGCACCCAGACGCAAACGCAGGCCGGCTATGCCACGCTCTCGGGTTCGATCCCGGTGGTGAAGACCGGGGCGGGCACGCTCGTGCTCGACCAGGCCAACACCCTCTCGGGCTCCACGACCGTGCAGGGAGGCTTGCTGCGGCTCGCCAACGGCACGGCGCTCGCCTCGAGCCGCCTCGTCGTCGTGGCCGGCGGCACGGGCCAGGTGGCCCCCGTCACCACCACGGGCGTGGCCAGCCTCGACCTCGCCACCGGCAACGGCCTGCTCGACCTCACGAGCGGCGCCCTCACGATCGCCTCCGGGATGACGGGCCCGCAGCT
>JBJTRH010000121.1:0-7968 GCA_046076065.1 Planctomycetaceae bacterium
GGCAGCCCCTCGCGGAGTTCATGCTCGAGGAGCAGCCCGTCGGAGGCACGCGCAAGAGGTGGGGAGATTTGTGCCTCGTTGGGGCCGCACGCTTCCGCCGTGGCAGATAACTCACAAATCCCCCCGCCGATGAGCATGCCATCTGACGGGCGGCGCGCCGTCGCGAGGCCCCTTCCGCGCGTCACCGCCGGCCGGCTTCCTGCTCGAGCTCCCTTGCCATGTCGGCGATCCGCGACAGCCAGTCCTTCGTGGTCAGTCGCGACTGCACGAACTCCGCCCAGATCGGGAAGGCGAGCGGCGTGATCCGCGGCGTTTCCACGATCCGGATCTCCTTCGTGGCGATGGCGTCGAGGGCGGCTGCGAGCCGGCGAAACTCGAACTGCTGCTCCAGCACCTCGCGGCGGGCCTGGGCGAGCAGCATGTTGCCCGCGTCGTGCTCGGTGAGCACGTCGAAGATCAGGCCGGCAGAAGCCTGCGTCTGTCGGTCGCTCCTTGGGCTGCAGGCGATCAGGCCCGCCACGCGGGCGATCTCCCGGAAGTGGCGGCGGGCCATCTCGGTGGTGTTGAGGCAGGCGAGCAGATCCTCGAGCAGGCTGGTGGGCGAGAGCAGCCGACGCCAGGTTCGCTCGTCGGCGATGTTGGCCTCGCTGCCGGCGAGTTCGAAGCCCCAGTCGGTGCAGGCGAAGGTGAGCGTGCTCGGCTTCGCGCGGGCGATCCGCCAGGCCACGAGGGCGGCGAGCCCCTCGTGCACGAGCCGGCCTTCGAAGGGAAACACGAAGGCATGGTGCCCGTCGCGGCCCGTCCAGCGCTCGATGAGCAGCGTGTCGTGGTCGGGGAGCCGGCTCCACCGCGACTGGATCTCGAGCAGCGGCAGCACCGCGGCCACCTCGCGGGGCGCGGCGCGGCCGCCGCCGGGTCGCGCCGCATCGCGGACAAGATCGAGCACGGCCGAAGAGAGCAGGGTGGAGAGCGGCATCCGGCCACCGTTCCACCGCGGCACCTGCAGCGCGGCGGTGACGCGGCTCCGCTTCACCCAGGCGGTGAGGCCGTCGAACCGGAAGAGCACGAGCGGCCGGCCCGCGAACAGGAACCGGTCGCCCTCGTTGAGCCGCGAGATGAACGACTCCTCGACCGTGCCGAGGCGGCCGCCGCGGAGCCACTTCACCTCCACCGTGGCGTCGCCCGCGATCGTGCCGATGTTCATGCGGTGGCGGCGGGCGATCGCCTTGCTCGACACGTACCAGCGGCCGAACCGCTCCATGATCTTCGCGTAGTTCGGATAGGCCGCGAGCGCCTGGCCGCCACGGGCGGCGAAGTCGAGGGCCCACTGCCATGAGGCGTGGTCAAGGTCGGCGAAGGCGCGGGTGCGGCGGACTTCGGCGAGCAGGTCGGCCTCGCGGAAGCCGCCGCTGCAGGCCACGGTGACGATGTGCTGGGCGAGGCAGTCGAGGGCGCCCGTGAGCGGGCGGCGGGCCTCGACGGTGCCCTCGGCCACCGCCCCGCGCGCGGCGGCGCACTCGATGAGCTCGAGGGCGTGGGTGGGCACGCAGACGAGCCGGCCGGTGGCGCCCGGGGCGTGGCCGCTGCGACCGGCCCGCTGCAGGAGCCGGGCGATGCCCTTGGGGCTGCCCACCTGCAACACCTGCTCGACCGGCCCGAAGTCGACGCCGAGGTCGAGGCTCGACGTGGCCACCACGCACTTCATCGCCCCCTTCCGCAGCCCGGCCTCGGCCTTCGTGCGGAGGTCGCGGTCGACCGAGCCGTGGTGCAGGGCCATCGCCTTCTTCCAGTCGGGGCGGGCGGCGGTGATCGCGTCGAACCACCTTTCGGCCTGCGAGCGGGTGTTGGTGAACACGAGTGTGGTCGTGGCCCGCTCGATGGCCGTCACCACCTGCGGCAGGAGCCGCATGCCCATGTGGCCGGCCCACGGAAACCGCTCCATCGGCTCCGGAATCAGCGTCTCGATCTCGAGCCGCCGCGGGATCGCGGCCGACACGAGGCGGGCATCGGTAGCGCGGCTCGGGCCCACGAGCGCCTCGACGGCGTCGCCGAGATTGGCGAGCGTGGCCGAGAGCCCCCACGAAACGAGCCCTGGCCGCAACGAGCGCAGCCGCTCGAGGGCGAGCTCCGTCTGCACGCCCCGCTTCGTGGAGAGCAGCTCGTGCCACTCGTCCACGATCACCGTGTCGAGCGAGCCGAAGATCTCGTGGGCGTCGTCGAGCGAGAGCAGGATCGAGAGTGACTCGGGCGTGGTGACGAGCGCCGTGGGCCAGTTGGCGCGCAGCCGTCGGCGGTCGGCGGCGGACGAGTCGCCGGTGCGGAGGCCGACCGTCCAGCCACGGACCACGGGAAGCGGTGTGGAGATCGGCTGCTCGAGGGCCCGCACCGTGTCGGCGGCGAGGGCTCGTAGCGGCGTGATCCAGATCACGCGGAGGCCCGCCGTCGGCTCCCCCGCGGCCGCGTCGATGGCCGAGGAGCGGGCGACGGCGCCGAGCCACGCGGCGAGCGTCTTGCCAGTTCCGGTCGGGGCGTGCAGCACGCCGCTGGTGCCCGCCGCCAGGGCCTCCCAGACCTCCTCCTGGAATGGAAACGGCTGCCAGCCCCGGTCAGCGAACCAGCGGCGGAAGGCCGCCGTCCTCCCTGTTGCCGTGCTCATGGCCGCCGCTCCGGCGCCGCGGCCCGCAGCCGCTCGTCGAACCAGGCGGCGCATCGCATCACATCCAGCGGCATGGTCAGCCAGGTGTGGCCGGCGTTCTCGACCACCCGCAGCGTGACGTCGCAGCCGACCGCCTGGGCGCGGTCGCGGAACTTGAGCGACTGGTCGAGCGTCACGAGCGTGTCGCAGTCGCCGTGGAAGATCATCACTGGCGGCATCCCGGGCGTGATGTGATGCAGGGGCGAGAGATCGCGGGCCGTCGTCCGCCAGCGCTCCATGTCGACGGGCTCCTGCGCGAACGCCCTGCGGAAGCTCTTCGGCGGGCCGCCATCGCCGGGGTCTTCGGTCGAGCCCGTGAGGTCGGTCAGGTCGGTGACGGGGCAGAACACGGCGGCCGCCTGCACGGCGCTCGATGCCGCGTCCACGGGATCGGCCGCATCGCCCGGTCCGAGGCCGCCGCGGGTGGCGAGCATCAGCGAGAGGTGGCCGCCGGCACTGCCCCCCGCGACGCCGAGTCGGTCGGGGTCGACGTGATAGTCGGCGGCGTGCGTGCGGATGAACCGCACGGCCCGCGAGACGTCGGCGAGGATCTCGTCGACCGTGGCCTCCGGCTGCGACACGTGGCAGACGGCGAACACCGTGTAGCCGCGACGGAGCAGGGGGGCTAGGAGCCAGGGCCGGATCGCGTCGCGGCCCGACTTCCAGCCGCCGCTCACCATGAAGACGATGCCGAGGCCGTTCGGCGCGGGCGGCGCGAGCACGTCGAGCGTGAGCGGCGTGGGGCCGCGCTCGCCGTAGACGATGCCCCGCTGCCACTCGAATCGCGGATGGAAGTAGGCCCAGCCGGCCGCGACGAGGCCGCCGGCGAGCAGGAGGCCGGCGAGGCAGAGAAGAAGCCCGATCGTCAGCCAGCGGCGGATGATCGGGCGGAGTGGCGAGGGGGGCGTGGCCTTCGTGTTCATGGAGAGATGGTAGCCGACCTCCGCGCGGCTCGGGGTCGCCCGTGCCCCGTCGCCGGACGTTCGCTTCGCCCATCGTGGGCTTCGCTCACTCGGATGCCGCCGGCGCTTCGCCATCCTGGCTGCGCTTGACGGCATACGCCGGCTCTTGGGGCACGGGCAGCCCGAGCTGAGTTCGGGCCGTACGCTTCCTGTGTCAGAAATCCGCGATCGTGTGAGCGATGCGGGCCGAGCATCGGCCGACGCTCTTCTCGACGGACGACGCCTTCGCGCACCGCATCCGCGTTAACACCACGTTCTGACGCCGTGCATAACGGCCGAGCCATCCGCATCGGGATCAAGCGGCGGCCGTCACCGCCGGCACGGAACCGTGCCAACGGGTTGTCATCGAGCGGCCACGAAATGAAGATAGAAGCATGGCCACGCTGCTCCCCAAGCCGCCCGGTAATCTCCATCCGCTCTCTCGCGAATTGCTCGAGAGCCTCGCCGGCCATGCAGAGGCCGCCGAGATCGTGATTGGCGGCGGCGTGGCACTCAGTCACTACCTGGAGTATCGCCCCACCGTGGACCTCAATGCCTGGTGGCATGGCGAACCTCGGGCTGATGTGGTGGCCTTTCTCGAGGCCGCCATGCAGGCGCTCGCCTCGCGACATGGCTTTGAATATCGCCGCCGATCGTGGGGTGAAACCGAGAGCCTCGAACTGCTGCAAGGCACCCAGAAGCAGTTCTCCTTTCAGATCAGCAGGCGGACTCTTTCCCTCGACGAAGCGATTCCCTCACAGTGGAAGCCTGTCTGCATCGAAACACTGCGAGACAACGTGGCATCCAAGATGACGGCCCTGGTGCAACGGGGCGCGCCGCGGGATTTTCTCGATATCTATCACCTCCGCACCCGCGACGTGATGAGTATGGCTGACTGCTGGCGAGCGTTCACCGATAAAGTTCTCGGCATCAGCATCGACGAGGCTAAGCGAAAAATCATCGCTCGCCTGGCGATGATTGAAGTCAGCCGACCGCTCGAGACGATTCAGCCCGTGGAAGCTCGAGAACAGGCCTCGCGAGTCCGTGAGTGGTATTACCGCGTCTTCGCCGTGCCCACGCCATGATCATCGACCGATCCGTCTATCCCGATGTCGAGCCCCCCGCAATGCTCCAGAGCCTGGCGGACCGGGCCGATTACATGCAGCGAATCTGCGCGGCCTTCGATTTCGGCGTGTTCCCGGAAGAAACCGACTGGGTGACGTTTGCCGGATGGCGGGATGTCTTCGATCGCTTCCCGGTCCCGGATTCCCCCGGCTACCATGCCTTTCGCCATTGGTATGGCTGGGATCCCGTGCCTGTCGAGCGGCGGCTGGGCATCCCCGCGTGGAAAGTTGCCGACCTTCACGAGGGCCGGTCGGATTCGTGCGAGGAGATGGTGTAGGGCATTGCTCAGGTGGGACTTGGGCGTGGTGCCAGGGCTTAACAATGAGTCCTGTGATCACCTCACGCCCGGCCGCGGTCGCCACCACGATCTGCGTGACGATCGCGGCGATCGGGATCCAAATGGCCGGGTCGTAGGTGCCGAGGTTCTGCCAGAACACGGGCACCCCGTCGCCCTCGCTGCGGCAGCCGCGATGGGCCCAGTAGAGCGGCGGGCATGGTGGCGACGGTCACGCCACGGAAGGCTGCTGCGACGCGCATCAAAAGCCCCGCTCGCACGACACGTCTCGGATTGCCTGGGCCAAGCTCATGGCGAGGGTCAGGGAGGAGTTTCCACTTGCGTGCCCCACCTGCGGCGGCGACATCCGGCTCATTGCCTTCATCACGGAGCCGGGGCCGATCCGGAAAATCCTCACGCATCTTGGCGAACCGCTCGAACCAACGCCCGTCTCTCCCGCCCGTGGCCCGCCGATCGACTGGGGAGAGTTCGTGCAGGTCCATGACGACCGGGCAATCTTTCAAGGACGGATAGACGACCTACCCGTGTTTTCACGTGTGATCCGTACTCGCGGGGCAGGTCAGGCCCGCTTCCGCCGCCGCCACATGAAGCACCCGCCGCAGGCCAGTCCGGCGAGGGCCATGGCGTAGGTGGCGGGCTCTGGGACGGCTGTGATCGTCACAAAACTGCTGCCGGGCAGGTAGTCGCCCGTGAAGTTCGTTGCACCGGCTGGCGCGTCGTAATCGATCAACCACTGCTGAGTGCCAACCGTGAACGTGCCGCCGTCGGCCAGTGGCGTTCCGCCATAGGTGAACAGGCCGCCGTTCCACGTGCCCGAATAGTTGATGAGTGCGAAGATCGTCGTGTTATCGGCGAAGGCATTGGGCGACCCGGCAAGGTCCGCAACCGTGAGGATGGTGCCGTTACCCGTGTCGAGGTTGAGATTGCCGCTGACGACGAGCAGGTCGGCTGCGCTGCCGAGCGCGAGCGGGTCTGACGAATCGACCTCATAGGCGAAGCTGGCTCCTGCAGCGAACGTCGCTGTGCCCGTTGAAAGCGACTCGATGCTGGCGCCGGGCGCGAGCGTGCCGCCGATGGCCACGCTCACCGCACTGCCGATCGAGCCCGCTCCTCCGAGCGCGCCGCCGCTGCCGACCGTGACCGCCGAATTCGTGAGGCTCCCTTGAACCAAGAGTCTCCCTCCCGAAACAGTCGTCACGCCGGAGTACGTGTTGGGTCCGTAGAGAAAGAGCGTGCCGGCGCCGCTCTTCGACAACGTCGCGGCGCCGGTGAGCTGGTTGTTTCCATCCAACGAATAGAAAACGTACTGCCCGCTGGTCGCCGAGACCGCCACGGCGCGCGGAGCCAGTGCTCCGGAGAGTTGCACGATTCCCCCAGCGGCATTGTCGAACGTGGCTTGGTCGCCGTCGGAGAACCACGTGCTGCCCCCCACCGCGTCAAACGTCCAGTTCGCGGCGGAGGCATTCCATGTGCCGGAAGTCGTATTCCAGGTCAGATTCGGAAGGACGACGGCCCGATAGACGGCACTGGAATAGTTCGGGGCACTACCATCGGTGAGGAAAGCGCCCTGACTCCCGAAGGCCGACCGGTAGTAACCCGTGCCGGTGGTCCCGATCACGGGGGTGTTGCTCGAGGCGGAGATCACGATCCCCAGTCGGTAAGTCGGTGACGCCGGGGGCCAGAATGGAATTTGCTGGGTGACGAGAATGTCGGGGGTGTCGAGGACGATGTTCGCCGACGTGAGGTCCGCCGTGAAGGTCTTGTACGAACCCTTACCGAGATCGGTGATGGTCGCGTTGAAGCTGCCGATCAACGAGGCGTTGGATTGGCGGTAGAAGCTAATGGTTTGGCTTGCACTCGTCAGATCCGTAGACGCCGGACCGTTGTACGCAGCCCAGGTGAAACTGGTGAGCTTCCCGATCGCGGTGAGATGCAACGAGTCGCCGTAAATCGCTCTCTTGTCGAGCGTCGTGACTCCGAGATAGCCGTAGCCCGCGTCGCCCGTACTGACGAAGTTGGTGCTGTCGTAGGCCACCCAGGGGGCCGCATCAACCGGTCCCCCGAGAAGGATCACAGCCACCGCCGCCCACAGTCGGCGTAGCGAGTTCATTGGCGTTCCTGCGGCGTGAGGACGGCCGTACCGAACTCGACAGGCGTTGATGCGATCCACGCTGACATCCTGATGAATGCCGTGGAGCCGTCAACGGCAATAACTCGACCTGTGACGAATCGGGCAACCCGAGGGACGAATCGGGCACAGGCCGGGACGAATCCGCCGCAGGCTGGGACGAATCGGCACCGAGAGGGTCGACCACCGAACCCGTGGCAGCCCCAACGACACCGTCGGCGACGGCTTCGACGACGATGCAACGGTGCGGTCAGCCACGAAGCCTGCAGCCACTCCCGCGACTCATCTCAGCGCACCGCGATTGCACGTCGCCGGAGCGCGGCGGCAGCAGACCCGAGTGCCACCGTCATTGCGATTGCCCACGGGGACGGTTGACGCAAATCCGAGTCACAAGCCCCGCTCGCACGACACGTCTCGGATTGCCTAGGCCAAGCTGATGGCTCGGGTGGGGGAGGAGTTTCCACTTGCGTGCCCACCTGCGGCGGCGACATCCGGCGCAGAGGAGACGGCCGGCAGGAGCCGGCTCACTTCGAACCGGAGGTTTGCAAGCGGGAGAAGGCCAGGATGGCTTCGCCCGCGTAAAGTCAGATCCTGACACACCTCGGCGAACCGCTCGAACCACCGCGCGTCTCTCCCGCCCGTGGCCCGCCGACCGACTGGGGAGAGTTCGTGCAGGTCCATGACGACCGGGCAATCTTTCAGGGACGGATAGACGAGCTGCCCGTGATCGACATCCACAGCCTCTGACCGGCGTCGGACGCGAGGCGTCGAAGCCCCGGGAACG
>JBJTRH010000122.1:0-3286 GCA_046076065.1 Planctomycetaceae bacterium
CTGGATGTTGGAGTGGCCGCGGATCGGCTGGAGCCCCGCGCCCGGCCGCCCCACCATCCGTCGCATGAGCGCGAGGGCCGCGACCGCCTGCACGGTCGCCGCGCCGTGGAGGTGGTGCGTGATCCCCATCGTCCAGGCAAACACCGCCCGCTTCGAGGCGGCATACTGCTCCGCCATCGCGTCGATCTCGCGTCTACCCACGCCCGACTTCGCCACGATCACGTCCCACGAGAGGGCGTCGAGCCGCGCGGCCAGGGCCGGCCAGCCGTGGCAGTGCGCGAGCAGAAACTCCTCGTCCACGATCGGCTCGCCGGCGGCGTTGCGCGGGTTGGCCGCGTGCAGTTCCCGGAGCCGCTTCATGAGCCCGTAGACGAGCGCGAGATCGCCGCCCACGTGGGGCTGCACGTAGGTGCTCGCGATCTCGGCCCAGAAGAAGAGCGCCCAGGGATCGCTCGGCACGGAGAAGTTGACGAGCCCCGTCTCCACGATCGGGTTGACCACGAGCGCCTTGCCGCCGCGGCGGCGGACCATCATCAACGTCCGCATCATCCGCGGATGGTTGCTGGCCGGGTTGCCGCCGATCAGGAACACGCAGTCGGCGTGCTCCATGTCGTCGAGCTTGATCGTGCCGGCGCCCGTGCCGATGGCGCTCGAGAGCCCCACGCCGCTGGCCTGGTGGCAGTAGTAGGAGCAGTTGTTGACGTGGTTGGTGCCGTAGAGGCGGGCGAAGAGCTGCAGCAGGAACCCCGCCTCGTTGCTCGACCGGCCGCTGAAGTAGAAGAACGACTCCGCAGGCTTCGTGCCCCGGAGCTTCGCGGCGATCCGCTCCATCGCCTCGGCCCAGTCGATCGGGCGGTAGTGCTGCGATCCCTTCTCGAGGATCACCGGCTGCACGAGCCGCCCGGCGTGCTCCATCTGGTGCGGCGAGAAGGCCCGCAGCTGCGGCAGGGAATAGGTGGCGAAGAACGAGGGCTTCACGCCCCCCTGCATGTCGGCCACCATCGCCTGAAACGATTTCTTGCACACCTCGGGGAAGTGGCCCGCCTCGTTCACCATGCCGCCGGCCTGGCCCCCCATGCCGAGCGCGCAGGTCTTGCAGGCGTTCTTCGACCGCATCGCCTTCCAGAAGCGGAACAGGCCGCCGGCCTCGCGGGCCTTCTTGAAGGTGTAGGCCACGGCCCGCATGCCGCCGCCCGTGGTCACGCGGCCGAAGAAGCGTCCCATCGCGTCGCCCTGGGGAAGTGGTTGGTCGGCCGCAACGCTAGTTCGCGGCCGGCGGGTCGAGCAGCTGAATCTCCACCTTCCGGAACTCGATGGGGTGGCTCTCCGACTGCAGCGCGATCGTGCCCCCCGAGAGCCGCGTCTCCCCGTGGTTGGCCGCCAGCGCCTCCTTGGATCGCTGGTCCTTGGGATCGAGCTGCGGCTGCTCGTACTCGAGCACCGTCTCGCCGTCGACGATGTGGCGGATCTTGCCGTCGCCGTTCACCTCGATCTCGACGGTCACCCACTGATCGCCCCGGTAGGTCTTCGACTTCGAGGTCGTGCAGTGCGGGGTGAACAGCTTGCCGTCCATCACCACGTGCGTGCCCGGCGTGCAGAGGTTCGCGGTGGTCCGCTCCCCCTTCTCCGGCCCGCCGAGAAACTGCACCTCGATCGACGCCGGAAAGTCCTTGTCGAGCGGCATGGCCGCCGGATCCTCGCCGTGGATCATCACGCCCGAGTTGCGGAGCGCCCAGCCCTCGCCCCCGGCGCACTGCTCGCCGGTGAAGCGATACTCGATCCGCAGCCGGTATCGCGAGAACGGCTCCTTGAAGAAGAGGTGGCCATACTTCTGGCGGAAGGTCGGATAGGCGGCCGGGTCGTACACGACCTTGAGCACGCCGTCTTCCACCCGGAACGTGTTGCCGTAGTTGTCGCCGAACTTCTCGCCGCGGATCTTCGGGGTCCAGCCCTCGAGATCCCGGCCGTTGAAGAGCTGCCGCCAGGGCTGCTCGGCGTGGACGATGGTGCACGCGACCATCGCGACCAGGCCGCAGGCGATCGCGACAAGACGTGACGACATGACGGGTCTCCGGTCGGGCGCCGCCGACGGAGCCCCCGCCGCGCGGCCAGACCAGCATACCCGCCCCGCCCCGGCCGCGGTCACTTCCGCGGCGGATCGAGGCTCACGGTCACCGTCTTCGACTCGAGATACGGTTCGAGCCCCCGCTCGCCGAGTTCCCGGCCGAAGCCCGACTGCTTGAACCCGCCGAAGGGGGCCGCCGCGTCGAACACGTCGTAGCAGTTCACCCACACGGTGCCGGCCCGCAGCCGCCGGGCCACGTCGTGGGCCTTCGCCACGTCGCGGGTCCACACGGCCGCCGCGAGACCGAAGTTCGTCGCGTTGGCCCGCCGGATCAGCTCCTCCATGTCGGAGAACTTCAGCACGGACAGCACCGGGCCGAAGATCTCCTCGCGGGCGATCGCCATTTCGTCCTTCACGTTGGTGAACACGGTCGGCTCGATGAAGAAGCCGCGGTCGCCCACCCGCTTGCCGCCCGTGGCACAGGTGGCGCCCTCCTTCTTGCCGGCCTCGATGTAGCCCATGATCTTGTCGAACTGGGCCTTGTCGACCTGCGGGCCCTGGTGCGTGGTCGGGTCGAACGGATCGCCCACCCGCCGCCGCTTGCTCTCCTCGACGACCCGGGCGACGAAGGAATCGTGGATCTTGTCTTCCACGAACAAGCGCGAGCCGGCGCAGCAGCACTGCCCCTGGTTGAGGTAGATGCCCACGTGCGCGCCCGCGGCGGCCGCGTCGAGGTCGGCATCGGCGAACACGATGTTGGGGCTCTTGCCGCCAAGCTCGAATGTCAGCCGCTTCAGCTGGTCGGCCGCCTGCCGCATGATGATCTGGGCCGTTTCTCCCGAGCCGGTGAAGGCCACCTTGTCGATGCCCGGGTGCTTCACGATCGCGGCGCCGGCCGTGGGGCCGAATCCGGTGACGACGTTGATCACGCCGTCGGGCACACCCGCCTTCTGGGCGAGCCGCGCCAGCCGCAGGGCCGTGAGCGGCGTCTGCTCGGCAGGCTTCATCACGATCGTGCAGCCGGCCGCGAGCGCCGGCCCCCACTTCCAGGCCACCATGAGGATGGGGAAGTTCCAGGGAATGATCTGCCCCGCCACGCCCACCGGCTCGCGCCGCGTGTAGCAGAAGTAGTTGCCGTTGATCGGGATCGTCTGGCCGTGGATCTTGTCGGCCCAGCCGGCGTAGTACCGCAGGCAGTCGAGGGCCAGCGGGATGTCGCCG
>JBJTRH010000123.1:0-4687 GCA_046076065.1 Planctomycetaceae bacterium
ACGCTCTCCTCGGGCAAGCGGGGCGACGCCTGGATGACGCTGGCCCTCGCGTATGACACCGCCGGCCGCATGGCCGAGGCCGACGAGGCTGCGGCGAAGGCCCTCGACCTCGACCCGCGGCTCGCCGATCCGGATGCCCGCGTGGCGGCGCTCGCCATGGAGCGGCAGGAAGCCGATGCCGTGAAGGCGATCCTTGCGAGGCGCCCGTAGCGGGCGACTCAGAAGCCCAGCCAGGTGCGGCGGGCGAGCAGGAGCAGGTCGCCGATGCTGCGGCGGGTCTCGGCGAAGTCGGCCTTGCTCGACCCCTGCGTGCGGTCGGTGAACGTGATCGGCACTTCCACGATCCGCGCCCCCGCGCGGTGGAGCCGCCAGAGGAGGTCCTCCTGGAAGGCGTAGCCCTTCGACTCGGGTGGCTCGATCTGGTCGAGCAGCGAGAGCCGGATCGCACGAAAGCCGCCCGAGGCGTCGTGGACCGGCACCCAGAGCACCCAGCGGGTAAACCAGCAGACGAGTCGGCTGGCGATCTCGCGGGACAGCGGCCAGCCGATCGTGCGCCCGCCGGGGATCCGTCGCGAGCCGATCGCCAGGTCGGCCGGCCTTCCGCCCGGCGGGTCCATCGCGGCGAGGAGCCGAGGGATATCGTCGGGGTCGTGGCTCATGTCGGCATCCATGTAGACGGCGATCTCGAAGCCGCGGCTTTTCGCCACGCGGAGGCCCTCGAGGATGGCACTGCCGAGCCCCCGGCGGCCCCGGCGGACCAGCACATGAAGCCGGGGCTCGTTCGCGGCCCGGTCGAGCGCGATCTGTCCGGTGCCGTCCGGGGAGTCGTCGTCGACCACGAGCATGTGCAGGTCGTCGCGGGCCGCCAGCACGCGGTCGATCAGCGGGCCGATGTTCTCCCGCTCCTTGTAGGTGGAGGCGTTGACGATCACGCGGCCCGTCGCCCATGGCTCGGCCGAACGGAGGTCGTCGCGGGTGTCGGGAGAGGTCGCAGTCATACGTCGATTGTGGACTCGCCGGCGGCCGGAGTCACGCGGAGCCCGTGTGGCGGCCGCGGGGCGGATGGTCGCGGAGCAGGTTGCTGCGGGCCTCGATCTCGTCGATCGGCCGCAGGCTCCGCTCCGCACCCGGCGGCAGGATCGCGAGGTGCCGCGAGGCGGTGAGGGCGTCGACGACCTCGTGGCAGAATCCGGGATGCGTCACCCACAGCGTCGGCTCGACCCGCCGCAGGTCGAACGACAACGAGTAGGTGCGGAGCGTCTTGCGGCGGCGCTTGACGTACTGCGGGAAGAACGAGAGCGAGAGTTCGCGGAGCGAGCAGTAGATCGCGTCGCGGTACCGGAGGAACGGGCTGTTGCTCTTGGAGATGGCGCCCCAGCAGCCGTGCCGCCGGAACAGGGCGACCACGTGATCGACATCGCCGCGGGCCGCGCCCATGTCCATGAGCAACGGGGGCTCTCCGGCGAGCCACAGCGCGCAGGCTGCCACGAACGCCGCCTCCACGCAGTGGGCCTCGCCGTGCCGGAGCGCCTCCGCGACGGAGCGGGCGGTCGGTCCGGTCGTCTCGTGGTTCCAGGCGAGCGCGTTCACGAAATCCTGGATCCGCTCGGGCGTTCGCAGGCGGGCGAGCCGGGCCGCCGCACGCGGATCGAGGCCGAGCCGCTCGCCGAGACGGAGGCTGCCGACGCGGTGCTGGCGGGAGTGTGCTGTCACGGCCCGAGGGTACCACCGCCCCGGGAGCGTCGGAATCGCCCCCCGCCGCTCGCCCTTTTCGCGGGTGCGGCCGTAGAATCAAAAGTACCACTGGAGGGTTCACGGCCATGCGTCTCGCACGTCGGGCGGTCGCGGTTCTGGTCACGGGTGTCGTGTTCTGGTCTTTGGCCTGCCGGCCCGCGGAGGCCCGGCGATGCTTTCCGACCTTCGCCTACGGCAACGTCGGCTACTCGGCCGGCTACAGCTTCACGCAGGTCGGCTGGTGCGGTCCGAGCTGGGGCTGTCGACCCTGGGGATGGCGACGCTGGTGCCCGCCGCCCGTGTATTCCTATGGCTACGGCTGCTCGTATGGCTACGGGTGGCCCTATGGGGTCGGTGCCGCGTGGTTCCCGTCCTGTGGGTCGGTGTGGATGGGAGCGCCCTACGGCGGTTCGTTCTTCTCCGGAGCGATGGTGCCGTACCCTGCGATCACCTATCCGGTGGTCGTGCCGGGCTTCTTCTCGTCGAACGCGGTCGGCGCTCCGGCCGTGGCAACGCTCGCCGCATCGATCCCTGCCGCGACGGTGACGCCGCGAACGGCCATGACGTCGAGCGATCTGCGGCGGAGCCTTGCCATCGCGACGTCAGTACCGAGGGCGAGCAATGCCGCCGCGAGGCTGCGGGCAGCGCGGCTCGTTGCCACCGGCGACCGTCACCTCCGCGAGGCGGGCGACGACCCAACACGGATTCGCCGGGCGCTCGATGCGTATCGGCGTGCGGCGACGATCGCGGCGGACCAGCCCGACACCCACATCCGGCAGGCGATCGCCCTGCTGGCGGTCGGTGATCGCGTGCAGGCCGATGCAGCCCTCGCACGGGCCGCCGCGATCGATGGACGCCTCGCCGCGGTGCCGCCGCGTCGCCCTGGGGCGGCGAGCGACCCGGTGTTTGACGGCATGGCCGCTGCGGGCGTTTCCCCCGCGGTCTCGCGGGGCCAGGCGATTCTTCGGCAGATCGCCGCCCCGGTCGGGCCGGCGGATGCCGCCCCGCCGCCTGCCGTCGCCCTGTTGGCCACCCGCTGGGCGGAGCGATTTGGCGTGGTCGACGCGACGGTCGCTCGGCGATGACTATCCTGTGGGGGCCATGACGGACCCCAGCCCCCTCTGCACACGCATCGACCTCACCGCCGCCGACGGACGGTCTCGGCTCGATGCGCTCCGCGGCACGCTCGTCTCCCAGGGCGACGTGATCAGCCCGGCCGGCCGCCAGAAGACGATCGACGTCTTCGGGGAGCCGCTCGCACCACGGCAGGTGGTGGAACGGATTTGTGAGGATGTCCGCCGCTCGGGCCTCGAGGCGCTCCTCGACTACTCCCGACGGATCGATGGCGCCGCCGTCACGGCCGAGTCGTTGATCGTGCCGCCCGCAGCACTTGCCGAGGCGCATCGGTCCGCGGAGCCGGAGTTTCTTGTGGCGATCCGCCGCATTCGCGATCGTGTGGAGCGGTTTCAGCGGGCCGTGCTCGCTCGCGACGTGACGGTGACGCTGGCCGGCGGCGGGAGCCTGCGGCAACGCTACGTGCCGCTCGATCGTGTGGGCGTGTGCGTGCCCGGCGGGGCGGCTGCGTATCCATCCACGCTGCTCATGACCGTGGTTCCCGCCCGTGTGGCCGGTGTTCCCGAGATCGTCGTCGTCGCGCCGCCCACGAGGTTCGGTGCGGAGAATCCGCACGTGCTCGCCACCTGCCACGAACTCGGCGTGACCACGGTCGTGCGAGCCGGCGGCGCCCAGACGGTGGCGGCCCTCGCCTACGGCGTCGAGGGGCTGCCCCGCGTCGACAAGATCGTGGGGCCCGGCAACCTGTTCGTGGCCCTCGCGAAGGAATATGTCTACGGCGACGTGTCGATCGACTCGATCGCCGGGCCCAGCGAGATCGTGATCGTAGCCGACGCCTCCGGCCGGCCGGAGAGCATCGCCGCCGACATGCTCGCCCAGGCCGAGCACTCGCCCGGCTCGGCGATCCTCCTCACGGCCAGCGGATCGCTCGCCGACGCCGTCGCTGCGGCCCTCGAGCGGCGGGTGGCCGTGCTCGAGCGGGCCGAGCTCACCCGCGACAGCCTGCGGCGGTTCTGCGGCATCGTGGTCACGCGGAGCGACGGCGAGTCGGCAGATCTCGCGCACGAGCTGGCCCCCGAACATCTCTCGATCGACACGCGGGATCCCGAGGCCACGCTCGCCCGGATCCGCCACGTGGGCGCCGCCTTTCTCGGGCCCTGGAGCCCCGTCGCCGCCGGCGACTATGCCGCCGGGCCGTCGCACGTGCTCCCCACCGGAGGCACCGCGCGATTTGCTGCGGGTCTCTCGGCAAACGAGTTCGTCCGTGGCGGCAGCGTGATCACGCTGGCCAAGGACGACCTCGCCGAGATGGCCGCCGACATCCGCCTGCTCGCCGACACCGAGGGGCTCACGGCCCACCGGCGGAGCGTCGAGGCGAGGTTCGAATGACGCAGGCGTGGGCCTTCCTCGGGGCCGCCGCCATCGCGGTGCTGTCGGGGGTGACCGGTTCCTTCTCGGCCGCCGGTGAGCCGGTCGCGTTCACGACGGTGGCCGCGAGCGACTACGCCAGCTTTCTCGTCAACTGGGACGAAGCCTCGGCGCCGGTGTTCGTGGCCGCCATCCGCACGCCGCAGGAGTATGCGGCGGCCTTCCATCCCGCGCCGGTGATGGGCAATCGCCGGCCCTTCGCTCCGGCGGACGAGTTCTTCGCCGACGCGATGCTCCTCGTGGTGGCTCGCGTGATCGATGCCCCGGCGGCCGGAGAGAAACCGCTTGCCGTCGAGTCGCTCGTGGCGGACGGCGACGATCTCGTGCTTCGCTATCGCTTCACGCCACCGTCCTCCGTCGCGACGCACACGGTCAAGCAGACGCTCGTGGTGCGGGTGCCGAAGCGTGGTGGAGGGAGGGTTCGATTCGTCGAAAACGGCCAGCCGGCCGG
>JBJTRH010000124.1:0-4741 GCA_046076065.1 Planctomycetaceae bacterium
CGTGGACTTGCGCCCGCGCCCCGGGCCGACCCAGTTGGCCGCCTTGTGCCGCGGGAGCACGTAGCGGACTTGGGTGATGCGGCCGGCTGGGCCGCGGATCACGGACAGTCGCTCCAATGCAAAGGGGGGCCGCGCACAATACCGCAGCAGGTGTTCCAAGCTCTGAAAGTAGCTCGGCACGTCACGGTCGATGAACGCGATCCGGACACTGGCGTCGATGGAAAACCCGCTGTTCTCCCAGGCGAGCATGTCGGTAGCCGCAGCAGCATCAAGCAGGCGCGCGCGTCTGAACCGACGAATGAGGCGGCGGCGCACCCGCTCGGTGACCGCGGCCAGGTCGGCCGGGTTGATCGGGCGGGCCGGCAGGAACGCAGGCGAGGCGCAGCAGCCTGCTCCGTCAGCAGCCGGCATGAAGAGGCCGTCGGTTGCGCACACGTGCAGATGCACGTGGTGGTTCAGCGCCGAGCCGAAACGGTGCAAGAAGGATATGCCGCCGAGCCGCGTGCGGGCGGCGGCGGGGGCGGCGGCGTCAATCGTCACGCCTGCCGCAGCGCTCAGCAGCTGCTCGATCTCATCAAGAAAAATCCTCGTGAGGGCTGCGACGGCCGGGGGTCGGTCGGCCAGAAAGCCCCGCAGCCGCTTCGGCGCGGAGATCACCCACTGCCGCACGGAGACCGGCGGAATGACACGATCCACAAGTTGCGCGGCGGTCTGCGCCATGTGCCGACCGTTGCAGGAGGGGAAGATGCCTCGGCCCTTGCACGAGAACGCGATCACGAACCCCTGGCCGCAGCCCGTGCAGAGGGCACGGCCAAAGCCGAAGCAGAGGTTGCCGCACTCGAGATAGCCGCGGAGTTCCTCCTCGATAAAGCCCGGCACGGGACGCTCCGCCTGGTCACGCCACTCGAGAGCGGCATCTCGTCGCTCGAATCGGGCAGCCAAACGCTCTCTTTCACCCCCGCGACAGGCGACCTCGTCGTCGCCGTGCCCGAGCCCTCGGCCTACGCCCTTGCCCTCGCCGGCCTGGCCTGCGGCGGCTTCTCGATGTCGCGGCGGCGGAAGCGGGCCTGAGCGACGGCCTGGCCCGCTGAACGGGGCCACTGCCCATCACCAGGGCCGCAGCCCCGGCACCCCGAGCTTCACGAAGGGATCAGAAAAACCCACCCTGCGTAAATGCGGCCAGGACCGCCGCATTCAACCTCGCGCCCGCTTGATCGGCCTCGACGATTTGCTGCCACTCGCCCGCGTCCACATCGACCTCCACCTGGCCTTCGAATGCTGCGTCAGCCTCGGAGAACGAGCCGTCGAGAACCGAGTCGAGGTCGTCCACGTTGGCGATCACGTCGATGCCGTCACCAAAAAACACGCCGCCCTCGCCGGCCCCCGTGACCTCCGCGACAAAACTGTCCGTGATGAGGTTCTCATACCACTCGGTCGCGACGATATCCCCCGCTTCATTTGCAATCGCGCCGGAGACCGAGGCTGTGATCGTCGTTTCTTCCGTCGCCACCTCGGTGACGACTTCCTCAGTCACGGCTTCCGTCACGACGGCCGCGTCGCCTATGCCCCCCGTCAGGATCGCGAGCCCGACGAGGGCGAGAACAGCGCCGAGATCTTCCTCGAGGGCCACGGCCCACGGTGGCTGCGAATTGATCTCGGCTTGCGTCTCCAGTTTGAACTGGGCGCCAGCCGGGGTGCTGCCGCTTGCCCCCGGAAGGCCCGGCACGTTCGGGGAATCGAGGTAGCCGTAGTAGCCCTCCCCGGCGTTTTGGACCGTCATGGTCCAGCGCTGGCCCGCCTTCATCTGCGAGTTGAGGGAAGGACTGAGGTTGGCGGCCCAGTTCTTGTTATTGCCCGACCCATTGTTCCAGTCGGTCAGGTAGGTGCTGCAGTTTCCGACGCACGTCCCGTCGGCCTTCTGCACATAGAAGGTCATCTGGCTGGAACTGTCGGGCGCGATGTAGGCGATCGTCGTCTGCTGCCCCATCGGCACCGTCACCTGCTTGGTCGCGTAGAGCGGCGGCGTCATCTGGATATCGAGCAGGCGGACGTTCGCGTTCGTGGGCAGCGTGATGCTCTTCAGCGTCTTGCCGGAGGGGATCGTGTAGCTGTACTGGTAGACATGGTTCGTGGTCTGATTCTGGTCGCCGGAGGCCGTATCACGGTACGACTGCGTGGCGATGGTCGACTCGTTTGCATAGTTCTGCGGATTGCACCAGTCGCTGAACGACTGCGTCCAGATCGCCGTCGAGTTGTCGGTGAAGGTCAGCGTGAGCGGCTGGTTCTCCTGGCCGCCATTCACGGCGGCCCCAGCCAGATTCAGCGTGGTGTAGCTGCTGCCCTGAGGCACCTGAACCGTCTGGCCGCTTGCGACCACGAAGTCCGGCTGCCCTGGGAGGCCCAGTTCGAAAGTGGCACTATTCCCGCGGAGGATCCTCGACGACCCGAGGGCTTCCCAGGAGTAGGCGTTGCCGTCACCGTCGAAGCCGCCCCCGCTGAAAGACTGGCCGTCTCTGCTGATGCCGCCGGCGGTGGCGATGCTGCTGAGCGCGACGGACGTCGTCGATCCCTTCACCGGCTGGTCGGCAAAGAAGAACGTGAGCGGGCCGCCCCCGGCGCCGATGTTCGACTCGTTCGAGATCGTCAGCGCCACCAGATCGATGCCCGTGAGATTGGTGGTGCCGAGCACGGCCGACTTCAACCCTTCATCGAGGGCGATCACCGGGGCCTTGGCCACGACCGCGCTCAGGATGCCGACGTTGTCGTTGTTCGGCAGCGTGATGCTCGCCAGCTGCTTGCCCTTGAGGTTGTAGCAGTAGGCGAAGATGTGGGCGGGCGTGGTGACCAGGTTGCCTTGCTGGTTGATCCGCTCGGGCTCCGTCTTTAGCAGCAGCTCGCCGGCGAAGGGCTGGGGCGCGGGCGTCGGAGGCGTGCCCTCGACGAAGGTAATCGCGCTCGATCCCAGATCGATCGTGCCGGTGTTCGTGTTGATGAACGTCTTGCCGGCGTAGGTGCCCGATGTCACAGTCGTGTACGAGCCCGCAATCTCGGACGACGTGTCGGCGTCCTTGGCACGGGTCCAAGCACCTGCCTGGGCGATATACACGCCGTTGTCGGCCGCGTTCCCCTGACTCTGCACGAGCACGCGATCGCCGGCGGTAAGTGCGATTCCGTCGATCGTTTGCAGACCGGTCAACGTGACACCCGACGTCGCGACAGCGATCACGGGCAGGAGCGAGTGGCTGGCCTTCGTCGTCGCACCCTGCTGCGGCGGGCCGTCGCTCGCCCAGTCGTGGAATGACTGGGTCCACTTCTCCGTGGTTCCGTCCGTGAACGTCAGCGTGATCTTCTGCGACATCTGGTTGCCGTTGGCTGCCGCCCCGGCGAGGTAGAGATAGTCTGACTTGTCGGCATCCACGCTGACCGTGATCGTCTGCCCCTTGGCCTGGACGAAGTTGTGGGGGCCTTTGCTTCCTCCGACCTGCTTGCTGTCTGTGGGCACCGGGCCGATCGGGAAGGAGATGCCGTTGTAGGTGATAGGGGTACCGGGGACGGGATCCTTCGTGCTCGAACCCGTGTAGTCGGAGTTGTAGTAGTTGCCGTTCCGGTCGAACCCCTGATTATTCGCCACCTGCCAGGGAGCCGTCGTAATGCCAAAGGCATTGAAACTGCTCGAGAGGTCGATCGCCGTGGAGACCGGGGTCGGCGTGGACGACGTCGCTCCGACGGACGATGCCTGTGCGGCCCGCACGACGGGCTCCGCCGCCTGCGTGCGGTATTCGAGCCGCGTGCGCACGCTGGTCATGCCGTAGGGCACCACATGATCGTAGGCATAGCCTCCATCCGCGGGGACCGCGATCCTGGCCTTCTCGAACCAAGGGCCGAGGGAATTGTCGCCGAGGATCTGGGCTTCCTCCACCACGATCGTGGCACCGGCCCGGACCTTCGGGTCGACGGTTCCGGCAAACCGGAGCGTCTCGCCCGCCTGGAAATGAGCCCGCACGTGATCCGGCAGGACGAGCCCGTCGACGGTCCCGGGAAACAGATTCCGGGCGAGGATCGGGTTCTCCTCGAGCTTTGCTTTCTGGGTAGGGGTCAGTTTGTTCGATTCGGAGGAGACGAAAATCGGGGTGCCGGCCGGCAATCCCTGGGCCGCTTCGTTGGCATCCGGAACCGCGCTCACCTCGAGATAGGCGAGATCGGCATGGCTGCCGCCGAGGACGAAGCTTGACCTGGAGCCGTCGACTTCGGTGGGGCTCGACGCGAGCTGCGCTCTGGCTTTCTCTCCCACGGACAGGGCGGAGAGCCCGCTCGTCACGTTGTAGGCGAGGCGATTCTTGATCTTCTGCTCCACGACGGCGTCGTGCCACCGCCTCGTGCCCGCCCCCGACTTCGTGGCGCCCCACAGCCCGGCTTGCAGCACCCGTCCGCCCTCCACGACCGAGATTGCGCGGACGCCGGAGGCAACGTTGTAGACGAGGGTGTGCCCATCCTCACGGGTCACCTCGATCGAGTAGCGGGTGCTCGCACAACCGCAGCCGTCGGTCGGAGCTTCCCAGGTCAGGGTCGTTCCCAGCCCGGCCTTGACGTCGATCTGCGGATTCCGGATCCGGCCCGGCACCGTGCCCGGATCCGGGGTCGGAGCGGTCAGGCCGCCCGCAGTGTCCGACGGGCAGATATAGAGGGTCGCAGCCGTGCCGACGTCGCCGCGGGCGGGCGTCCACCGAACGACGTCGGTGAA
>JBJTRH010000125.1:0-4837 GCA_046076065.1 Planctomycetaceae bacterium
GCCCGGCGCCATCGTGACGCCGTTGGTGCCGCCGACGAACTGGAGCGTGCCGCTGCCGATCGTGTAGGTGCCGGTGGCGGTCGATGCCACGTTGATCCGATTCACCTGCACCGTGCCCGACGCGATCGTGAGCGTGCCGCCGGTGCCGCTGAAGAAGACGGCGTTGGTGCCGCTCGTGTAACTCGAGAGCGTGCCAGACGTTCCCGAGATCCGCCACGGGGTGCCGGCATTCCACGTGCCGGTGCCGCCGAGGGCATAGGAGCCGCTCGTGCCGGTCCAGTAGTAGGTCGACTGCGCGAACGACGTCCCGCCTGCGATGGCGGCGAGAACGACGACGGCACCGCGGAGGCAGCCGACAAAGGAACGAGGCAGAGAGCGTGACATCGGTGATCCCCCCGGACGAAAAAATGCAGCCGCGAGCGGCGCGACTACGGGGTCAATCTACCGCTCGAACCCGGCCGCTCAACGCCGGTGTCACATCATTTTCCGCGTCCGGAAGGTCGCGCGGACGAACCGGACAAGCCCGGTATCAAGGCGGGCAAGACCTGGGACGAATCGGGCGCATCCAGGGACGAATCGGCGGCGCAGGGAGAGAGGCGATTTCCCCACGCGACGGCCAGAGGCGTCTATTTCATCGACTTGAGGAACGCGATCACGTCGAGGAACTCGTTGGGCGAGAGCGTCGCCGCGAGGCCTTCGGGCATGCTGCTCTGCTTGAGCTGCGTCCGCTCGTCGATCTCGGCGACTGGAATCTTCTTGGGTTCCTTGCCGTCGAAGATCACGACGTGCTCCGGCGTCTCGCTCACGAGGAGACCGACGATGCTGCGACCGTCCTCGGTGAGGATCGACGTGGAGAGATACTTCTCGGCCACCTCCGCATTCGGATCGATGATCGACTCGACGAGCTTGTAGGCCGAGAGCCGCTTGGCGACGCCGTTGATCTCAGGCCCGAACTCGGAACCTTCCGAGCCGAACTTGTGGCAGGCGGTGCACACGCGACGGAACACGACCTTGCCGTTGTCGCGGTTGCCCCCCTTCATGTCGGCGAGCGCCTGCATCGCCTTGGTGCGGGCCTCCTCCGGCTGCGGCTCCTTGCTCGTGAGGATCCCGAGGAAGGGCAGGATCTCCTGCGCCTTTTTCTCGAGGCCGAGCACGCTGTCGACGATCCGGGCCGCCGGCGAGCCGGCCTTCGCGAACTGGCCCGCGTCGTGCAGCTTCCGCCACGCCGTGACGTTCGCGCCCAGGGCGGCGTCGCAGGTGTAGTCGACGGAGCGGTCGGACGGGGCGACGTCCGCCGCGGCCACCACGGCCCGCATCGCGTCGAGCGTGGGCACGAAGCTCAGGCCGCGGACGGCCTCGCACCGCACGCGGGGATGCGGATCGACGGCCTGCACCGCCAGGAGCGCGGCGGCGTTCGGCATGCCGTCCCGCTCGTCGGCGAGCACCCGCGTGGCGGCTGCCCGGGCATCGGGGGTCGGGGCCTTCAAGAGCGTGCTCAGGAGCCCCGGCTCGACCGCATGAAAGCTCTGCTGAAGCCAGAGCACCTCGGTCTTCAGGCGATCGGCCACGTCGGCCGGCAGTGACGATTCGAGGCCGGCGAGCCACTCCGCCGCCGCGGTCAGCACCTCCGCCTGCGGCCGGGCCTGGAGATCGGCCCGGGCCCGATAGCGGGTCCGCCACTCCGGCGCCTTCAGCTGCTCGAGCACGTCGCGGGTCGACCGACCGAACTGCGTGGCCGGCTCGAGCAGCGGCTTCTCGCTGTAGACGAGCCGGTAGATCCGCCCCTTCACGTGGTCGCGATTGGGATCCCGCTGGCTGTACTGCATGTGGCCGATCAGCGGATTGGCCCAGTCGCCGAACCAGAGCGCCCCGTCGGGGCCGATCTGCGGGTCGACCGGCCGAAAGTGCTTGTCGGTGCTCTTCAGCAGGTCGAACGGCGTCTTCACGTCGGCCGGATCGTGCCGCACACGCTCCCCCTTGTAGCCAGCGCCGTCGTCCGAGATCGTCCAGCGCGGCATGCCGTTCATGTTGATCACGCAGGCGTAGATGAACTGGTCCTGCACATCGGTGGGGAACTGCCGGGTGCGGAGATACTCGCTGCCGACGACGGGCCGCATGCCCTCGGTGGGGAACACGGGATTCATGCCCTTGCGGCCGCCGTACTGCCTGCCGGAGAGCGGGGTGTCCCAGTGCTGCGAGGCGCCGGTGCCGTCGCCGCAGATGCCCTGGCCCCACTCGTTGAACACGTAGCACCACGGGTTGCCATAGCCCGGGGTCACGAAGTGGCTGATCCGCCACGTCCGCGGGTCGAGCACGTAGCCGCCCGACGAGCCGAAGTTGCGGAACGGCCCCCACGGCGTCTCGAGGGCCGTGCTCATCGCCACGCCCTCGAGCATGTGGAGCAGGCCGCCCGGACTGGCCTCGAACGCGCCCGCCGTGTGGTGGGTGTCCTCGGTCGCGAAGCCATCGAGCACGTGCACCACGACGTCGGCCCTGTCGTCGCCGTCGGTGTCCTTGAGCCACAGCATCCGCGGCTGGTCCATCACGAGCACGCCGCCGTCGAAGAACTGGAATCCGGTCGGGCAGTGGAGCTTGTCGTAGAACACCGTGCTCGCGTCGGCCGTGCCATCCTTGTCGGTGTCCTGCAGGATCACGAGCTTGTCCGAGGGCGGCGGGTCGCCCGGCTTCCACTGGGGGTAGCTCGGCATCGTCGACACCCACAGCCGGCCCTTCGAGTCGAAGGCCAGCTGCACCGGCTTGGCGATCTCGGGAAACCTGGTCTCGTCGGCAAAGAGCTTCATCTCGAAGCCCGGCGGCATCGTGCAGGTCTTGATGAGCTCGGCGGGCGGGAGGATCGTCGGGCCACCCGCGGGGTTCTCGCTGTAGGCCTGACGTGGCTCGCCGAAGCGGGTCGCCGGCACGACGAGGTCTCCCGTCGCGGAGTCGTCGGGCTTCTCCGGCACCGGCTTGCCCTCCGCGATGTCCCAGACGCGGGCGTCACGAACCGCCGCCATGCCGCGGATCTTCACGTACTCGCGGGGGAAGGTCTCCGTGTCCCACGTCCGTCGGCCGCCGTACACGTACCAGCCGTTGACCATCCGGTAGTCCTGGAGGTGGACCCACGACTTGTCGTTGACCGCGGCGCGAAGCTTTTCGAAGGCGTCGGCCGAGAGCTGGCTCGACGCCGGCCCCCCGAACAGCGCCCGGTCGAGCAGGCTGCCGACGACGGCGTCGCCCGCCTCGTTGGCATGGCAGCCATTGATCGTGAACTGCAGGCCGGGCTGTGCGGCGAACTCCTGCCGCGTGGCGTCGAAGAGATCGACGAAGGCCAGCGACCGCTTCTCCGCCACCTTCCGCGCGGCGTCGCGGTAGAGGGCGATCGCGGCATTCTGCGGCTCGGCGTCGGGAAGGTGCGGGCTGCCGCTCGCCTCGACGGCGATCGGCGAGATCACCACGAACCGCGGGGCGGCCCCCGTGTCGTCGCGGGGATACTTCCGGGCGAAGTCGTCGAGAAACTTCTCGTAGTCGGCAGTGAACTTCGCCACGCCGTCCGGGCCGGCGAACGACTCGTTGAACCCGAAGAACAGGAGGCAGGTGTCGGCCCCGAACGCGGCGAATGGATCGTCGAGCTTGGTGTAGTCGTTGGCCCGCTGCCGGTTGGCCACCTCCTCGGCCGGGCGGCCGAAGTTCCGCACGACCAGCCGCTTGCCGGGGAACCGCTGGTGGAGGAGCGCCTCGAAGTGGCCGAACAGGTTCATCCGCTCGGCGGTGGAGTTGCCGACGAGCGCGATCCGCTCACCATCGATCAACTCGAGAGGCAGCCGGCTCGGCGAAAGGGCGGGCCGGGCAGGCCGGGGCGGAATGGCGAGGAGTTCCCGGGCCGTGGCCAACGGGTCGGCGGCCTTGTCCTCGGCGCGAGGCGGAGTCGTGGCGTCCGGGCCGATCGCCACGGCCATCGCGACACCACAGGCGAGCCACCACCGCAAGCGATCGAGCGAGCCGGCACGAGGAAACATCGCGGGTTCCTGCGAGGAAGAGTGGACCGTCGGCTGGATGCACGCCCCGGCCATGAAGACCCTCGAGTATAGCCAGGCCCGGCGGCGGCGGGCCCTCCGCGCGGCTCGCCGGGCTCGCAGGCGACTTCGAAATTGCGCACGCCTACGCGAGCAGGTCCGTCACCACCCGCGCATGCTCGACGCCGGTCAGCCGCTGATCGAGTCCGAGGTGCCGATAGGTGAACCGCTCGTGATCGAAACCGAGCAGGTGCAGCACCGTGGCGTGGAAATCCCGGATGTGCACCGGGTCCTTCACGATGTTGTAGGAGAAGTCGTCGGTCTCGCCGTGGATCGTGCCCCCCTTCGCGCCGCCGCCGGCCATCCACATCGTGAAGCACCGCGGATGGTGGTCGCGGCCGTAGTTCTCCTTGGAGAGCCCTCCCTGCGAGTAGACGGTGCGGCCGAACTCGCCCCCCCAGATCACGAGCGTGTCGTCGAGCAGCCCCCGCGTCTTGAGGTCCTGAATCAGACCGTAGCAGGGCTGGTCGATGTCCTTGCCGCCGTTCTTGAGGCGACCGACCACGTTGGCGTGCGTGTCCCAGTGGTTGAGGTAGATCTGCACGAACCGCACGCCTCGCTCGACCATCCGCCTTGCCATCAGCACCGAGTTGGCGAACGTGCCCGGGTTCGTGGCATCGGGCCCGTAGAGGGCCAGCGTGGCGGCCGACTCGGAGGCGAGGTTCGTCAGTTCCGGCACGCTCGCCTGCATGCGGAAGGCCATCTCGTACTGGGCGATCCGCGTGCGTGTCTCCGGGTCGCCGATCCTCTCGAGGGTCCGCTGG
>JBJTRH010000126.1:0-18757 GCA_046076065.1 Planctomycetaceae bacterium
GTAGGTGTCGTGGATGAAGATGTCGACCGGCGTGGCCGCCATGAAGATGCCCGACAGGCCGCCGATGATGAACATCGAGACGAACGACAGGGCGAAGAGCATCGAGGTGGTGAACTGGATCTTCCCGCCCCACAGGGTGCCGAGCCAGTTGAACGTCTTCACGGCGCTGGGCAGCGCGATCATCATCGTCGACACCATGAACGTGATGCCGAGCGCCGGGTTCATCCAGGAGACGAACATGTGGTGGCCCCAGACGATGAACCCGAGCCCGGCGATGCCGGCGATCGAGTAGACCATCGGCCGGTAGCCGAACAGCGGCTTGCGGGCGAACACCGTGAGGATGTCGCTCACCATGCCCATCGCCGGCAGGATCATGATGTAGACCGCCGGGTGGCTGTAGAACCAGAACAGGTGCTGCCAGAGGATCGGGTGGCCACCCCCGGTGCTCGTCAGCAGGTTGTTGACGACGTTGCCCTCGGGATTGAAGAACCCGGTCCCGAGCATCCGGTCGGACAGCTGCATGAATCCAGCGGCGGTGAGCACCGGCAGCGCGAACGCTTGGAGGATCGCCGTGATGAACATCGCCCAGATCGTCATCGGCAGGCGGAACATCGTCATGCCGGGTGCCCGCATGAGGATGATGGTCGTCATGTAGTTCACGCTCCCGAGCATGCTCGACACGCCCACAAACGTGAGGCCGAGCAGCCACAGCGTCTGACCCATGCCGCTCGAGGGAGAGGAGGCCGGGTTGGTCGAGAGCGTGGGATAGCTCGTCCAGCCGCCGGACGCCGCGCCCCCCTCCACGAAGAAGCTCGCCCCGAAGCAGACGAAGGCCGGCCACATGAACCAGTACGACAGCATATTGAGCGTGGGGAACGCCATGTCGTCGGCGCCGATCATCAGCGGGATCAGGAAGTTGCCGAACGCGCCGGCGAGGATCGGGATGATCAACAGGAAGATCATCACGGACGCGTGCATCGTGAACAGCATCGTGTAGAACTCGGGCGCCATCTGGCCGCCCTCCTGGGCGAACAGCTTCCCGAGCACGGGCACGTCGGACCACGGCCAGGCCACCTGCCAGCGGACGGCGAGCGCGAGCAGCCCGCCGATCAGGAACCAGAGCAGCGTCGAGAACAGAAACTGGAGCCCGATGACCTTGTGATCCTTTGAGAACACGTAGGTGGAGAGGAAGTGCGACAGGCCGCCCTGCGGTGCATGGCCCACAGAATGGCTTGGTGCATGACCGACAACGGTGCCGTGCTCGACGGCGGGCGTGGCGGTGGTTGGGGGCGGGGTCATCGGTGGTCCTCCGGAAGCGGATCGAGATGCTGGTGAATGTGCGTCAGTTGGCGGCCATGTCGTCGGCGGCGGGGGGCATCTGTGTGGCCCCCTGCTCGGCGTACTTCCGCTCGAGCCATGCGTTGAAGTCGGCCCGCGACTCCACGGTCACGCGGCCCTTCATCTTGTAGTGGCCCCAGCCGCAGAGTTCGGCGCAGACGATGTCGTACGAACCCGTCTCGCGTGCCTTGAACCACACCGGGATCTTCATCCCCGGCACGGCATCCTGCTTGATGCGGAGGTTCGGCAGGAAGAACGAGTGCAGCACATCCATGCTCTTGAGCTGGATCAGCACGTCCTCGTCGACCGGCAGGTGCAGGTCGTTGACCAGGAACAGGTCGTCGGCGGTGCCGAGCGTGCCGTCGCGGCCCGGATACCGCAGCCGCCACTCGAACTGCCGCGCCACGACCTCGACGGTGGGGTCCATCGCCGGCCGACGCATCTTCACGTCGGCCCAGGCGTTCATCTGGTAGATCGCCAGAAACAGCAGGGTTGCGGCAGGGATGATCGTCCACACCACCTCGAGGGTGTGGCTGCCCTGGATGTAGGTCGCCGTGCCCGCGCGCTTCGCGGAGTCGTACTTCCACATGAACCAGAACAGCAGCACCTCCGTGACCACGAACACCACGCCGGTGAGGGCGAGGATGAAGTAGAAGAGTTGGTCGATGCCCGCGCCGTGCTCGGAGATGTCCTTCGGAAGCCAGTGGTCGTAGGCGGGCGCGATCGCGAACGTCGCCACCCCCAGCACCGGAACGGCGAGGAACAGCAGGGACCAGAAGATGCCGGCGAGTCGCTTTCCCACGTCGATGAACTCCCTCGTCGAATGCCGTCGTGCCCTGATCAGAACCGGTCTTTCGCCACCATCGGCCGATCCACGCCCAGCTCCCCGTCAAGGTCGTAGGGCAGCGAGCGGATGTAGTTGACGATGTGCCAGATCTCCTCCTCGGCCACGCTCCCCTTCGCGCCGGGGCTCGAAGGGCCCACGCCCGGCATCGGAGCTCCGTTGATGCCCGTGTAGAGCCTGCGGTAGAGGTCGAGCGGCCGACGTCCACCTCGGTAGAGTCCGAGGCGGAGATTGCGGGGCGGGATCGTGCGCGGCTTGAGGGCGTCGCCCTCGATCACGCCGGCCGCGGCATGCAGCCAGGCAGCACGGGCGGCGTCGCTCTGCTCGGAGGCGAGCCCGCCCTGCACTTCCTTCGACCACTCGACCACGACCTTGTTCCAGTCGTCGTAGTCGTTGGCCTGACCGTCGCCGAGTGCCGTGACGCCGTGGCACTTCACGCAGCCGCCGTCACCATGAAACAGCACGCGACCGCGTGCCACCGATTCGCGATTGGCAGGATCGTCGCCGGGCTTGGTGAAATCGACGCTGGCGGGCACCGCCGCCACCGGGATTGCGGCCTCCTCGGCCCCCTGCCACTTGGCCACCACCGGGGCGAGGATCTCGTCGAGGAGAAACTCACGTGTCTCGGGAAGTTTGTCGTCCACGCCGAGTTCCTGCTCGGCATAGCCGTAGAGGGCGAGCTCCATCTCGCCGCGCATCGAGAGGTAGCGGACGTACTCCACGAGGGCGTCGACCTGCGCCGGGGGAAGCAGCGCGAACGACGGCATCGAGGAGCCGGGAATACCCTCGTGCAGCACGCGGGTGAGGTCGGCCTTGGCGGGGCGGGCATCCCGCCATGTGCCCTTGAACTTGAACTTGCCGGGCCGGTAGTCCCGCGGATACGGATTGAGGAAGGCCGCCGTCGGCCCCATGCCGTCGCCGCTGATGCCGTGGCAGTGGGCACAGTGCTCGCGATAGAGGCCGTTCTTCCGGCCCACGATGTCGCTGCGAACAGGCCCAGCGGCCAGCTGCAGCTTCGCAAGGTCGAGCCCCGTCTCGGGAAGCGCCTCCGGCCTGTCGGGCGTGCCGAACATCGCCTCGAGGATCGTCGCGACCTGGGCCTGCCGATCGCGGGCCCACGGCGCCCACGGCTTCTCCATACCCGATTCGGGGGCCGACGCCTTCGTGGCCTGCACCAGATTGAGACGGAACGACGCTGGCGGAGTCTGGCCACAGCCGCCGGCGGCGACCGTGGCGGCGAGCAGCAACCAGAGATTGGGCGAGGCTGGGCGTGTCATGTTCATGAGGTGCGAAGAGGAAGCCATGTTCATGTCCCGATTGCGCCGGCGGGAACCTCGATCGTGCCGAGATCCTTCACTTCGTCGGCCTGCAGGGTGATGGTGAATCGTCCCCTGGGATTCCACTTGAGGTCGGATCGATCGAGCACCACGCCGCCGCCCGATCCGGTGGCCCGAGAATGCCAGACCTGGAACTCGAGCGATTCTCCGGCGGGAAGGTCGGGGATGGTGAACGATCCGTCGGCCGACGACACGGCCGCGTAACCGTCCTTGCGGACGAGCATGTAGGCCTTCATCCAGGGATGGATGTTGCAGGTGACTGCCTTCGGCGCGCCCATCTCGGAGTCGGGGGTGTAGGCCGTGCCCTGCCCGGCGGGGATCAACTGGTTGAAGCTCGTGCCGTCGATGTTGGTGTTGTGGCCGACCGGATCGCTGTTGTGGATGTCGACCGGCCTACCGACTCGCCCCACGAACACCGGCGACAGAAACTCGCAGTTCTTCTGGTCGAAGAGCGCCGCCGGAGCCTCGGCGGATGCCGCCTCCTTCACCCGGCTCGCCTTGCGGACGAACACGACCACGTCGGCGAGGCCCTTCGTCGAGGCATCGACCCGCAGCGAGCGGTCGAACAGCTTCGAGGTCTTGCCGCACACTTCGGTGTCCTTGTCCGCCACGAGAGCCTTCGGCTGCCCGGGGTCACCCGCGAAGGTGAACCGTCCCTTGAGCGTCTCGCGGATCGCCGCCACCGCCGCGGCATCGGCCCGCGGAGAGTCGGTGCGGCGGCTACCGCAGCCAAAGGCCGTGGCGACGGCGAGCAGCACGACGCAGCGAACGGGATGAGCGGGAAACGTCATCGGGAGCAAGCCTCGCATGCGGGGGTCACTTCTGGAAAATGCCCGGGCCGAGCACGATCTCACCGAGGTCGGTGCCGCCCGCGACGACCGAGACCTTCTTGCGGCCCTTGGAGGCCTTCTCGGCCTTGCCGCCGACGGTCATCTCACCGATGTAGCCGGCCTTCTCGTGCCAGAACTGCAACTCGACCTCGCCTACCGGCACGTCCTTGATCTCGAACGTCCCGTCGGCCTTGGAGACCGCGGCGTAGGGATTGGGTCGCACGACCAGCCAGCCCTTCATCCACGGGTGGATGTTGCACGTGACCTGGGCCGGAACGGCTTCGTCGCTCGTGAACTTCACCGACGCCGAACCGCCTGCGGGGATCAGGTTGTTCGACGGGGCGTTCTTGACCGTCGCGATGTTGCTGTTGTGGCCGACGGTGTCGGAGTTCTTGACCACCAGATCCTGACCGACCTGCACGAACGCGACGTGAGGCTCGAACCGGCAGTTCTGGTTGTCGAGTTCCACCTTCGCGCCGGCGGCAGCCTTGGCGGCATCGGGATTCACCTTCACGTCCTTGTCGCGGACGAACACGACCACGTTGGCGACACCCTTGTCCGCGCCCACCACGAGTTCCTCGGCGAGCAGTTTGTGCTTCCCGCAAACCTCCACGTCCTTGTCGGCCTTGAGTTCGCCCGCGGCTGGAGGCGCTCCACCGAACACGAACTTGCCCTTGATGGTCGCCCACTCGTCGGCGTGGGCCATAGACGCGAGGCAGGCCAGCGAGGCCATGGCGAGACGGGTTGAGAGGCGGGTCATCGGTGCGCTCCGAAAGGTGGGAGAGACGACAGGAAAGGAGGGAACGACGCGGCGATTCCTGATGTCAGTTTAGGCCCGCTGTCGGCTGCGGCGACCCGACGACCGACAGTGGGGCGTTGCCTGCACCGCCGCCTGACGCCGGAGGTGCGGGAACGGCTGCCGCCCGCGGCGGCGCGGCCGGCTGCCCCTGCTGCGGCTGGGCCGGCGGCGGAGCCTGCTGCCGTAGGTAGGCCTCCAGCGACATGGCCCGCTTGGCGTAGGCATCGAAGTGCATGAGCAGGTCGGTGAGGGCATCGACCTGCTGCTCGGACGACCCGGCATAGAGATCCTGGCTCACCGGCTGGTTGTACGGAATGTTGACCGGCATGCCCGTGTAGGGCAGGAACCGCTTCGGGTTGGCGATCCAGCCGTGCACGTAGTCGGGACGGAGCCGCTCGTGCACCCGCTGCAGCTGCGGCGCCAGCGCCTTCACGCTGCCCGCAGGCGTGTAGTCGCCCACGAGGTGGCACTTCACGCAGTAGTTGTTGTTGGTGACGATCTTGAGCGCCCCGTCGAGATGCCCTGGGTGCGCCCGCTCGGCGGCGGCCACCGATGCCTCGTCGAGCCGCGGGTCGTACACGTAGGGATACTCGGCCCCATCCACCGCGGCAAAGTAGTTCACCAGCGCCGCCGCCTTGGCGGAGTCGAAGTGGAACTTCGGCATCCGCAGCACGGCCGGCGGCCGGATCGTGTGCGGGTTCAGCAGGAACCGGTGCAGCCATGCCGACTGCACCTTCTTGCCCTCTCCCACGAGCGGCGGCGGGAGCCAGCCCCAGGCGTCGTCGGGCTTGACGTTGGGATTGACCTGCTTCTCGTCGGCGATCACCACCGGGAAGAGCAAGCGAGCCAGGTCGCCGCCCCACGCGGGGTAGTGGCGACCGGCGTCGATCGCGTCCTGCGGCACGAGCAGGTTTTGCGAACCCACCGTCCGCGGTGCGCCGTCGACGAGCGCGTCGTGCCAGAGCGTGAACGGCCGGTGCGGCTTCGACTCCGTGTCGCCCTCCTCCATGGGCACACCGTCCTCGTCCACCACCTGTGGACGACCGGTGTCCGCGTCGAGCACCGGCATGCCGACGATCGTCGCCTTGCGACGTCCTTGACGGTCGGTGGCGAGCGACGCCGCCACCTGGTCGGGCGTGAAGTGCGGCGAGAGGAAGGGATAGTCGGCGAACGCGGGAGCCTCGCCCATGCTTTCGGGCGTGTAGCGGAGATCCCAGCGGTCCATCCGCAGCGTGTGGCAGCCGCCGCAGTTGTACTGCTCGGCCACGACGAGCCCGTCGAGCCGGGCCTGCTCGCGCGGCGCCGGTTTGTGGACGAACTGCGGCGCCGGCGGCTCGGCCACGAGGCCGAGCACGAACGTCATCACCGCCTCCCGCTGCGCCTGATCGAACGGGAACTGCGGCATCCGGTAGCGTTCGTTGTAAGTCTTGTTCTCGGCCTTCTTGTAGTCGTAGCTCCGCGGCGCCCGGAGCTTCTGCCAGAGGAATCCCTCCCGCTCGTGACCGAGCAGCTTCTCGAGGAAGAAGCCCGTGGTCGGATCGACGGACTCGGGGCTCACGTGCAGGCCTTCCTGAGCGAACTCGTACGCCAGCTTCGGCGAGAGCACGTCGTCGCCAGAGGCGCCGGCCACCTCGCCATGCCCGCCACCGTGCCCACGATCATCTTCAGCATGCCCACCATGCCCACCATGCCCGTGCGCGAGCTGGTGCATCACAAGATGCGAGACCTGTTCGAACGCGATCCGCGAGGGATCCTTCCGCCCCCAGTCGGCGAGGGCCGCACCGGCCGGCTTGCCGTCTTCGAAGCCGGGAATGTCGTGGCAGGAGTAGCACGCGAGCTTGTTGATCGTCTTCTTGCCCACGTAGGTGAGCAGCTGGCGGTCGCGGTCGGGCCCTGCGAGCCCGGTCAGCATCTTCTCGTCGCCCTGGATCGCGGCGGCGGCATCCACCCCCTTGGCCAGCACCTCCTCGGCCCGGACCACGGTGAACCGCTCCTTGAGATACATCAGCGCCAGCTCGTCGAGCGCCTTCCGCTCATCGGCCGACATGCCCGCGGCCGAGGCCATCGGGAACGACGCTTCGCCCCCGAGCGTCTCGACCTTCCACTCCGCGGCCGGCTTCCAATCGCTGCCCGAGGCCATCAGGTATTCGGTCGCGTCGGCGGCGGGGTCGCTGACCGTGCCATCGGCCAGGGGCACCGGCTCGAGCAGCACGTTCGGCATGATCGTCTTCGGGTGATACGCCGACGGATCGCGGAGCCAGCTGTACAGCCACTGCTTGCCCTGCGGATGCGACGCCGCCTTGGCCCCGATCCGCGAGAGATTCGGGCCGTGGGTGCTCGTGGCCTCCGGGAAGTCGTCGTGCTGATGGCAGGCAAGGCAGCCCCTCAACTGCACCACCTTCCGGCCCCGGGCCGCATCCGCCTTCGCCGTGATGCCGTCGAAGGGCGCCACGTAGGAGAACGGTGCGCTGGCCGCCGTCAGGTAGTGCACCATCGAGCGGATCTCGAGCGGCTCGTACCGTTGCGACTCCTCGAGCTGCTTGCCGTCGAGGTGGCTCCAGAGTCCGAAGAACCGGGGCATCTTCGTCGACGGGCGGAACTCCTGTGGATTCCGCAGCCACGAATAGAGCCAGTCGAACCCGAGCTTGCTCGACACGTGCCGCAGGCTCGGCCCCACCTTGGGGAACGTGCCCGGGGTCTCGGGGTCCTTGAGGACGGCCGCCATCTCGTGCGAACGCCTCGAGAGCTTGGCATCCTGGCCCGCGGCGGCATCCCGCTCGAGCGCATCTCGGAGCCTGATCCGCGAATCGTGGCTGTCGGGGCCCGACCGCACGTCGGCGACCCAGCGGACGAAGGTGTCGCCCATGTCCTTGAGCGCCGGATCCGAGGCGAGGGCCTCGGCGGCCTCATGGAACGTCGGCTCGACCCGCATGTCGGGGCCGATCCGCTTGTCGGGGCCGGCCCAGCCGTTGATCTCATGACATCCATAGCAGCCGTACTGCCGGATCAGGTGATAGCCCTCGACGAGCTTCGGAGCGGGCGGCTCGGGAAACTTCTCGCTCGGCTCGAGGTCGAC
This sequence comes from Planctomycetaceae bacterium, assembly GCA_046076065.1. GTDB lineage: Bacteria > Planctomycetota > Planctomycetia > Pirellulales > UBA1268 > QWPN01. Next base: position 8,225 of record JBJTRH010000126.1, read on the forward strand.
GACCTGGTGATGGCATTTAAGGCAGCTCGATTCCTCGAACCGCTGGGGGAGCATCGGAAAGATCCAGTGATGGTTGTTGAACCAGCCGTGCTCGTCGTGCCACTCATGGGCCTGCTTGGGCGTGTTCGGTGTGTGCGACGCCCACTTGAAGCTGGTGGAACTGCCCTGCCCTTGATGGCAGACGGTGCAGCCGAAGTTCTTCATCGGATGCGGGCTCGAATCGCCCACGAAGAGATCGAGTCGCGGATGCGTGGAGTAGGGCTGCGGCACGCCGCGCCGCACCGTCAGCGAGAGCGGCTTGCCCCATGCCGGCGTGTCGAGCAGCGACGCCACGGCGACCTTCCGGGCAAGCGCCCGCCCGCCATCGACGGCTTCGATGACGTCGCCCACCTGGAGGCCCGCCACGGCGGCCGGTGAACCAGGCACCACCACGCTCACGGTCGGGTCGTCGGCTTCGAACAGGCCGCGGGCAGCCAGCTGCAGGCCATACGCCGCCTCGAGCGCCTCGTTGCCGTCTCCTTCCGGCTTCGCGGCCGGTGTGGCCAGCGCGACGGTCGTCGTTTCAGCCTGCGGGTAGCCGGGCTCGAGCGGTGCGCCGGGCATGGACTTGTCCATTCCCTTGTGGCACGTGGTGCAACGATCGAAGCGGGCCACGTCGCGGAAGTTGTTGTTGAGCGTGAGCTGTGGCAGCCAGATCTGGTCGACCTTCAGCGGACTGTTGAAGGCGTCGAGCACCGGCATCTCCAGCAGGCTCTTGCCAGCGGTTGGCTCCCGCTGCGCGAGCGTCTTCTGCAGCTGGGCGAGCTTCGCGCGATGGTCGGCGACCGCCTTGGCGGCCTCGTCCTCGGCTTGGCGGAGCCGACCAAGCATCGCGTCGAGCTTCTTGCGGTGGGTGTTGGCATCCTGAAACGCGAGATTCGCCGCACTGACCTCGGCCCGCTTCGCGTCCGCGAGGGCGAGCAGGGCCGCCTGCTTCTCGGCCGGGGCCTCCTCGGCGACGGCCAGTTCGTAGTCGGCGCGACCCTTGTCGAGCCCGGCGCGACGGAGCTTCAGCGCACCGGCGAGGTTGTCCTCGCGGAACTTCGTCCGCTTGGCGATGTCACCCAGCCTCGCCAGCAGGTCGCCCCGCAGGACGAGCCTCTCGTCGGCATCCTGCTGCGTGGCGAGCTGATCGATGTCGTTCTCGGCAAGATCGGCCGCCTGGGCATCCTCCCGAACCGTCCGGACCTCGGCGAGGAACTCCCGGGCGAGTTCGGCATCGAGCGGAGCCCTGCGGGCCTCCGCCAACGCCGACTCGAGATCGGCACGACGCGTCTCGTAGGACTTCGACTCCTGCTCGTCGATCCGGGCCTGGGCGGTCCAGGTCTCGAGCGCACGAAACTCCCGCGCGTACTTCTTCCACGGCCGGTTGTGGTCGGACGTCAGCATCGCCACCGTCGCCAGCAGCAGCGCCACGGCCGACACGGCGAACACCACGTGCAGGAGTTTGAGATTCCGCCAAGTCTGTTCGGTTGCGGGCATGGGTGATTCGGGCGGGGGTTACGAGGTGTGCGTTCGCGGTCGCCGGCCCGCGCGAGTCGCGCAGCCGGCCGGCCTCATTCAGAAGTTCAGCGAGATCTCGGGGATGCTGATGATGTACTTCAGGTTGAAGGTCCAGCGGAGGATCATCTTGATGGGCAGCGTGAGCATGAGCAGCATCAGGTTGGCCATCACCATGTAGCGGACGAGGCCCATCTTCGCGAAGAAGCCCCGAAACACGGTCACGGCGAGGAGCGGCGGCAGCAGCAGCAGATACGCCCCCATCACGACCAGCCCGGGCGCCTCCCGCAGCAAGACGTAGCCCGCCTGCACCAGCCCGCTCGCCCCAGCCGGCGCCTTGGGCAGCGGCCGGTCGAGCAGGTTCACCCAGAACATCTGCGGCAGGTCGACGTTGTTCAGGACCTCGACCTTGTAGGGCGTCCAATACTCGAACGGCCCGTAGAAGTTCCAGTTGGGGCCACGGAGGAACGTGCCCAGGATGATCAGCGTGATCCAGAGCAGGAAGAAGCCGAACTGGTAGGTCAGGTAGCTGAACTTGCGTTCTTCGATCGAGTAGTAGCCGTTGCCCTTCTTGTTGAAGTCGAGGTAGGGCATCGCCATCAGGCCAAACACCACGAGGCTCGGCAGCACCACCCCGGCGTACCAGGGATCGAAGTAGACGAGCATCTCCTGAAGACCGAGGAAGTACCACGGCGCCTTCGAAGGATTCGGGGTCTTCACGCTCGAGGCCGGCTCCTCGAGCGGTGCGGGCAGGAAGATCGCCCAGGCGAGCAGGAAGGCCGTCACCGCCACCATGCAGATCAGTTCGGTGTAGACGAGGTCGGGCCACACGAGCACCTTCTCGTCGTTCACCTTCTCCATCGGCGGCAGGCCCTGCGCGATCCGTTCGTCGTTGACGACGGCCTGCTTCGTGGCGAGCCAGGTGAAGAACGCGAGCAGGAACACGAGGCCCACGATCGGCACGTTGTCGGGCTTCATGACGATCGCGGCGAAGTTCTCGTCGGCCATCGAGAGGCCCATCGCGAGCAGCATCGCGTTGAGGATCGTCCATGCCACCATCGGCCGGACGAAGAACTTCCGGAACACGTAGAGCGCGGTGAGCAGGGCGAAGGTGCCGAGCGTGTAGAGCACGGGCCCCGACAGGCTGTTGACGGTGGCCCGGGCGGCGGCAGGCAGCGCCGGCACCCACGCGGCCGACCCCGAGAGGGCCAGGCTCGCGAGCACCATCATCAACCCGGCGAACACTGTCCACACGATCGCCCAACCGGTCTCGCCCTTCTTCCTCCAGAGAATCAGCGCCGCGACGCCGTTCATGGCCGCGATGAACGCGTAGTAGCCGCCCAGAAAGCCGGCGACGTCCCTCAGAAAAAAGCCGTTAGAATGCATCGGAGGAATGTCACAGCGGCCCGCTGATGCCGCCGTCCTTTCGCACGCGCCAGAAGTGGATCGCCAGGAGGAGCGCCACCGCGAGCGGGATCGCGATGCAGTGGAGCACGTAGAAGCGGTTGAGGGTCTCCTCGCCCACGAAGCGGGCGCCGAGCAGCCCGAACCGGGCGTCGGAGGCGTCGGTGATCATGTCGATCCCGCCCACCGTGAGCAGCTGCTGCCCCGGACCTTCGTACCCGAGGAACGGCGTGGCACGGGCCATGTTGGAGCCCACCGTGATCGCCCAGATCGCCAGCTGATCCCAGGGCAGGAGGTAGCCGGTGAACGAGAGCAGCAGCGTGAGCAGCAGCAGGATCACGCCGATCACCCAGTTGAACTCCCGCGGGGGCTTGTAGCTGCCCGTGAGGAACACGCGATACATGTGCAGCCAGGTGGTGATCACCATGGCGTGGGCGCCCCAGCGATGGAGCTCGCGAAGGATGCCGAGGCTCGTGACGTCGCGGAGCGCCAGGATGTCGTTGTACGCCCACTCCAGCGTTGGCCGGTAATAGAACATCAGCAGCACGCCGGTGACCGTCTCAACCAGGAACAGGAAGAAGGTCACGCCGCCCATGCACCAGGTGAAAGACAGGGCGATGCCCTGCTTCTTGATCGACACCGGGTGCAGGTGGAGAAAGAAGTTGGTGAGCATGACCACGATCCGATTCCGCCGGTCCAGCGGCATCGGGTGGCGGAAGATGCTCTTCCAGATCTGGGAGTTGCGGATGGTCTCGCCGATGGCCATGGTCCGGTCGTGGTCCCTTCGTCAGACGGTCACGTACGATTCGGGGTCGGCCCACTGGCCGAGCTCTTCCTGGAACGTCCTGCTCTTGTCGATTTCGAGCTGCCCGTCGTCGGCGATGCGGATCGCATACCGCTCGAGCGGCCGGGGCGCCGGCCCCTCGAAGTTGACGCCATCCTTGTAGAAGCCGCTGCCGTGGCAGGGGCACTTGAACTTCTGCTCGGCCTCGAGCCAGCTCGGGGTGCACCCCAGGTGCGTGCAGACGGTCTTGAGGGCATAGATCTGCTGCTGGCCCTGGAAGTCGCCATTGACGACCCACACGCCATACTGGGGGACGTACTTTGTCTCCACCTTGCCGGACGGGAAGGCGTCTTTAACGCCGACCTTGAACTTGCTCGGTGGCTCCGCGAGCACGTTGGGAAACAGGAACCGCGCAAGCCCGAGCGAAAACAGGCCGCCGGTCACCGCCAGCGCCGAAAAGCCCATCGCCATCGCCGACCCGAGGGCGATCTGCATAAAGCCGCGGCGATCCTCCCCCTCGTCACCCTTCTTGGCAGGCTTCACCGGCTTCGGCGGCACCGTCGCCACCGTTCGAGCCGGCGCCGCCTTTTCCGCGGCCGGCTGCGACTCCCTCGGCTTCGGCGCGGGCCGCGTGGGGGCGTCGGCCTTGCTCACCGGTCCCAGCTTCGCGGCAGCACGGGCCGCCGCGAGAATGCTCGCCGTGTCCCGCTGAACACCCGCCTTCGCAGCGCCGGCCGGGGCCGCCGCCTTGGCGGCGGCCGGCTTGGCCGCTGCGGGCTTCGGCTCCTTGGCAGCGGGCTTGGCTGCCACGGGCTTCGGGGCGGCTTCTTCGGCCCCCTTCTTCGCACGAGCCAGCGCCATGATCTCGGACACGCTCGGCCGCCCGCCCGCCGCAGGCTTCGCGGCAGGCTTGACCGCGGGGGCCGGAGCCTCTGCCGCGGGCGCATCCGCATCAGGCTCCGCCGCCGGGGGCGTCGAGGCTGCCGGAGCAGGCCCGCCAGATCCCTTCTCCGCACGGGCAGCGGCCATGATCTCCGCCACCGACATCTTCTTTTTATCTGCCATGAATGGCCTCAGCGCGGCACGACACCGTCGCCAGGGCATGATGCCCCATCGGCGGGCCGCGGAACCGCTCAAAAAGCATGTTTCGGCCGCGTTTGCGCGAGTTCGTGAAGTTTTTCACGAACTCCCCCTAACTGTATCTGCGGCCCCCATACTGTCAACGTCGCGTCGGAGCCTGGAACCCTTCCGTCAGGTGGTGAGAGCCGGTTTTCGGCCGGACAACGGCCGTCGGCCACCCCGCCCCATCTGCTCGCCGGAGCGTTCGGGGCAGTTCGAGGGGTTTGCGGACACCGCCGTGCGGTACAACACCTGCCGCGTTGCGAAGCATCGCTCATTTCATCGTCGTCGCCCAGGAGTCTTGTCTCGTGCCGGCATCCCGTCGCGTCCTCGTCGTCGGTAGCGGAGGCCGTGAGCACGCGCTTGCCTGGAAGCTAAGCCGCGACGGCGCCGAGGTGCTCGTGGCCCCCGGGAACGCGGGCACGGCCCTCGTGGCCGAAAACGTGCCCGTCGCCGCCACCGACATTCCCGGTCTGCTCGCGCTGGCCAAGGCCCGCCAGGTCGACCTCACGGTCGTCGGACCGGAGGCCCCGCTGGTGGCGGGCATCGTCGACGAGTTCGCTGCCGCTGGCTTGCGGATCTTCGGACCGACGAAGCGAGCCGCCCAGCTCGAGGGCAGCAAGTCGTTCTGCAAGCAGATCCTGCATCGCGGCGACGTGCCCACCGCCATGTACCGCGAGTTTCGCTCCGCCGTCCGGGCCCGCGAATACCTCGAAGCCCGGGAGGACGTGCCCGTGGTGGTGAAGGCCGACGGCCTCGCCGCGGGCAAGGGCGTGTTCGTGTGCGACGACCGCGCCGCCGCCCTCGACGCGGTCCGATCGCTCGCCGAGGATCCGCAGTTCACGGCCGCCGCCGGCACGATCCTCGTGGAGGAGCGGCTCGATGGCCTGGAGGTGAGCGTGCTGGCGATCACCGACGGACGCACGATCGTCACGCTGCCTCCGCTGCAGGATCACAAGGCCGCGCATGACGGCGACGAGGGCCCCAACACCGGCGGCATGGGCGCCTACTGCCCCACACCGTTCGTCGACGCCGCGCTGATGGCCGAGATCGAGTCGCGGATCCTCGTGCCCACCGTGCACGCGATGCGGCGGGCGAAGGTTGCCTTCCAGGGCGTGCTCTACGCCGGCCTGATGCTCACGGCGCAGGGCCCGAAGGTGCTGGAGTTCAATGCCCGCTTCGGCGATCCAGAGTGCGAACCCCTGTTGATGCGGCTCGAGTCGAGCCTCCTGGAACTCCTCGACGCGACGGCCGATCGGCGGCTCGACGCCTGCGATCCTCCGCGGTGGCGCGACGACGCGGCCGTGAGCGTGGTGATGGCGAGCGCCGGCTATCCGGGGCCCGTCGAGCGGGGGCAGCCGATTCGCGGCCTCGACGCAGCTGGTCGACTGCCCGACGTGCAGGTGTTTCACGCCGCCACCCGGGCCGTCGACGGGGCGATCGTCGCCGACGGCGGGCGGGTGCTCGCCGTGACCGCGCTGGGAACGTCGCTGGCGCGGGCAAAGCTCCAGGCCTACACCGCGGTCAAGGAGATCCGCTGGCCCGGCGCGTGGTGCCGCAAGGACATCGCCGACAAGGGGCTCCGCCGGGAACTCGAACTGGCCGCGCTCGAGGCGACACCGGGGGAGGCGGCAGTTCCGTGAAACTCCGCGTGGGCATCGTCGGCCTCGGCGAGCAGTGGGAAGGCCGTCACCTGCCGGCCCTGCGGACGCTCGCAGACCGGTTCGAGGTGCGCGGGGTCTGCGAGCAGGTGTCGCACCGCGCGGAGCGGGCGGCGGCGGAACTGGGCACGGCGGCGGTGGACGGGTTCCGGGTGCTCGCGGCCCGCGACGACATCGACGCTTTGCTCTACCTGGCGGACCAGTGGTTCGGCGCCGCTCCGATCCTGGCGGCCTGCGACCACGGCAAGGCGGTCTACTCGGCGATCTCGTTCCCCTTCGACGCCGGCGAGGCCGACCTGCTCCACCGCCGCGTGGAGGACTCGGGCATCGCCTTCATGGCCGAGCTGCCCCGGCGGCATGCTGCCGCGACCGTGCGGCTGAAGGAACTCATCGCCACGCGGCTGGGCCGGCCACGGATGCTCTTCTGCCATCGCCGCGTGCCGTTCTCCGGCGCGGCGGCCCCGCCGCGCGACCGGGCCAGCGAGGCCCGCGACCTGATGGAACTCGTCGACTGGTGCCGCTACGTCGCGGGCGTCGAGGCTACGAGCGTGGTCGCCGTGCGGCATGCCGAGCGCGAGGGCGGCGATCTCGACGACTACCGGATGATGAGCCTCGACTTCTCCGGCACCAGCCGGCCCGGCGACGGACCGCTGGCCCAGATCAGCTGCGGCTACTACATGCCGCGAGCCTGGGAGGAGGCGGTCGGGTTCCGTCCGCCGCCGGGCCTGCAGGTGGTGTGCGAGCGGGGCATCGCCTTCATCGACCTCCCGCAGACGCTCGTCTGGTTCGACGACGCCGGCCGTCACCAGGAGGCGCTGGAGAGCGAGCGGCCGGTGGGCGAGCGGATGCTCGGCCAGTTCCACCGGATGGTCACGAGCCTCGTCCGCCAGACGAGCGGGCTCGACGACGCCCTGCGGGCGATGCGGGTCGTGGAAGCCGCCGACCGCAGCATCGCCGAGGGCACCCGGGTGCGGCTGGGCTGAGCCGCCGGCCTCGGCCGAGCGGCCCGCCGACCGTCGTGGCCTACCCGAGCGCCGCCACCACGAGGTCGCCGACTTCCCGAGTGCCGTAGCCCATCTTGCCCGCCGCCTGGCTCTTCATCTTCGTGCCGGTGACGTGGGCCACCGCCTTCTCCACGCGGGCGGCCGACGTCGGCTGGCCGCTGTGCTCGAGGAGCATGGCCATCGCGTTGATCGCCGCGACCGGGTTGATGACGTTCTGGCCGGTGTACTTGGGCGCGCTGCCCCCCATCGGCTCGAACATGCTCACGCCCCCCTTGTCGGGGTTCAGGTTGCCCCCCGCCGCCACGCCCATGCCGCCCTGAAGGATGCCGGCGAGGTCGGTGATGATGTCGCCGAACATGTTGGTGGTCACGATCACGTCGTAGGCGTCGGGATTCTTCACCATCCACATGCAGCAGGCGTCGACGTGGTTGTAGTCGGTCTTCACGTCGGGATAGTCCTTCGCCACCTCCTGGAACGTCCGCCACCAGAGATCGTGGCCGAAGGTGAGCACGTTGGTCTTGGCCACGAGCGTGAGCGTCTTCTTCGGGCTGTTGCGCTTCCGCGTGTACTCGAACGCCCAGCGGATGCACCGCTCGCATCCCTTCCGCGTGTAGATCGCCTGCTGGACGGCCACTTCGTCGGGCGTGCCCTTCTTGAGATAGCCACCGACGCCGCAGTAGAGATCCTCCGTGTTCTCGCGGACCACCACGAAGTCGATGTCACCGGGCCCGCGGCCCGCCAGCGGCGTCTCGACGCCCGGGAGCAACTTCACCGGTCGCAGGTTGATGTACTGGTCGAGCTTGAAGCGGAGTTCGAGCAGCAGGCCCTTCTCGAGAATCCCCGGCGCCACGCCCGGGTGGCCGATCGCCCCGAGGAACACCGCGTCCTTGCGTCGCAGCAGGTCGAGCCCGCCCTCGGGAACGATCTCACCGGTGCGGAGATAGCGGTCGCCGCCCCAGTCGAGCATCTCGACGTCGTACGTGAAGCCGTCGATCTTCGAGACCGCATCGAGCACCTTGAGCGCCTCGGCGGTCACTTCGGGGCCGGTGCCGTCACCGGGAATCGCGGCGATCTTCAGGGTGCTCGAGGCCATCGCGGGCATGCTCCGGGGGGCGGATCGGTGGGCGGGAACAACGAGGCCGCAAGATTACGCGGGACCACACGCGAACGGAACCCTCCCACGCGGCGTGGGCGGCAGACGCCGGACGTTCGCGTGGGCTCGGGGCTGCCAGTGCCCCGTCGCCGGACGTTCGTGTGAGCTCGGGACTGCCAGTGCCCCGTCGCCGGACGTTCGAGGATGCCATCGTGGCATCCTCTCACTCGGATGCCGCCTTTGCTTCGCCATCCTGGCTGCGCTCGGCGGCATACGCCGGCTCGCGGGGCACCGGCAGCCCCTCGCTGAGTTCCGGCCTGGTCAGCGGGGCACCGGCAGCCCTCGCTGAGTTCAGGCCGCAGCGGGCACGAGGCCGTCCCGCCAGCACGCTCCGCGGCGACACGATGTCGCCGATCAGTGAAAGCCGCAGCGGGCACGAGGCCGCTCCACCAACACGCTCCACGGCGACACGATGTCGCCGATGAGCTAAAGCAAAACCGGGCAGGATGCCGGTTTTGCGTATGTTCAGTTGTTGCTGAATCCGAGCTTCTTACCGACTTTGAGGCCCAGCGGGTTCTTCACGAACCGCCGGCGGCATTCGTCGCACAGGTCGAACCGCAGCGAGCGGGTGGTCTCGTCGAGGTCGACGTCATCGTGGTCATCGAGCCGCTCGAGCAGGTCCTGAACGTCGTCGAGGTGGTCCGCGTCGTCGCCGTCGGGATGGCAGCCGCAGGCATGGTCCTCGATGGCGGGAAACACCTCGATCTTCACCACGTGGCGGACGTCGTTTTCGACGTCGATGGGCCGCTTGCATGCGTCGCACGAGTAATGAAGCATCGCTCTCTCCGAAGTGATCGAGCCATCGCAGGCGCCCGCGGCCCATCGGCCCGCCTCGTGCCGGCGCCGACTGCTCGCCCATGAGTGTGACTGCAATCCGCGGGCGGAGCAAGCATCCGTTCGGGAACGTCGTCCGGTTTGGCGCGTCGGCAGCAAGACGGGTAAAATCGGGGCTCTCCATGGAGCACGGGATCCGACCATGTCCTCCCCCGCCCTCGCCCTGCCGATGGCCGTCCAGGCTCCTTCGCTGGGGCTGAGCGTGCTGGTGCTCAACCGGTCGTTCGTGGCGGTGCACGTCACCAACGTCCGGCGGGCGATCACCCTCCTGTTTCGCGACCTCGCCGAGGTGGTCCACATCGAAGAGGGGCAGTATGCCGCCTACGACCTCGATTCGTGGCGGGAACTCTCGGCGCTCCAGTCGTCGTTCCGCACCCCCGATCAGGACTGGGTCAGGGCGGTCGGCTATGAGCTGCAGGCTCCCCGCGTGATTCGCCTCGTTTCCTGCGATCGCGGCCCGCGACAGGGCGTGCGGTTCAACCGCCGCAACGTCTTCGCCCGCGACGCCAATCAGTGCCAGTACTGCGGCAGGGGATTCCCGACCAGCGAGCTCTCGCTCGACCACGTCGTGCCCCGCAGCCGGGGCGGCTCGACGACCTGGGAAAACATCGTCTGCGCCTGCGTGGCCTGCAACGTCCGCAAGGGAGGACGCACGCCCGCCGAGGCGCGGATGCACCTGATCCGCCAGCCGGTGAAGCCCAAGCGGAGCCCGCTGCTCTCGATCAAACTCGGCAACCCGAAGTACGCCAGCTGGAAAAGTTTCGTCGACAATGCTTACTGGCTGGTCGACCTCCGCTGAATCTATCCGCCTCCGCTGAATCTATCCGCCTCCGCTGAGTGTCTCCGCCTCCGCTCCGCGCGGGCCGCTGCGTCGGTCAGGAACTGGCCTTCCTCCGCCGCCGAATCACTGACCTGCCCCCCTTAAACGACGCCACTTCCAGAGAGAGAATCTCTGGTGGCGCAAACCAAGGGAGGGTACGAGATGCCACGAGGAAAGAAGTTCACTGCTGAGCAGATCATTGGGAAGCTCCGCGA
>JBJTRH010000127.1:0-8222 GCA_046076065.1 Planctomycetaceae bacterium
GGCAGCTTGTACTGCACTCCGTTGGCGGTGACCTGGCGCTCCTGCATCGCCTCGAGGAGCGCGGCCTGTGTCTTGGGCGGCGTTCGGTTGATCTCGTCGGCGAGCACGATGTTGGCGAACACGGGGCCCGGCACGAAGTGAAACTCGCGACGGCCATCGGCCGTCTCCTGGAGGATGTCGGTGCCGGTGATGTCCATCGGCATGAGATCCGGCGTGAACTGGATTCGGCTGAACTTCAGCGACACACACTCCGCGAGCTTGCCGACGAGCAGCGTCTTCGCCAGACCGGGCACGCCCATCAAGAGCGCGTGGCCGCGGGCGAAGAGGCAGATCACGAGCCGCTCGACCGTCTCCTCCTGGCCGATGATCACCCGGGCGAGCTCCCGCCGCAGCCGTCCGTGGACGCCGCGGAGCCGGTCGAGGGCGGCGACGTCGTCGGCGCCGAGGTCGGGGACGGTGGGGGACGCTGTCGCCATGAGGGCCTCCGGGGTCGTGGGGCGGACCGCTCGATCGCACCTGAGGACGCGCCGCCGGCACCAGTATGCTCAAAACCGCCGAGGGTTTCGCGGGCCGGATCCCGAAATGGCCGACGAACTCCCCGCCGCCGGGACGCTGCGCGGCCGACCGCTATCATGCGAACCGCGCTCGCGGCCGCCCCCCGACGGCCGACGCGGCGGGTTTTGCCCCACGAACGGCCGTGATCCCCATGAAGATTCTCGTCACCGGCGGTGCCGGATTCATCGGCAGCCACATCGTCGACGCCCTGCTGGCGGGCGGACACGCCGTGGCGGTGCTCGACGACCTGTCGAGCGGCTCCCGCGACAACCTGCCGCCCGGCGTGCCGCTCCACGTGGCCGACATCGTCGACACCGCCGCGGTGGCGCGGGTGTTCGCGGCCGAACAGCCCGACGCCATCTGCCACCAGGCGGCGCAGATGTCGGTGAGCCGGTCGGTCCGCGAGCCGCTGTTCGACGCCAAGGTGAACTGCCTCGGTCTGATCAACGTGCTCGACGCCGCCGTGGCGCAGGGCTGCCGGCGGGTGGTGTTCGCATCGAGCGGGGGCGTGCTCTACGGCGACGTGACCGCGCCCGCGCCGGAGTCGACGCCGGCCAATCCGGTGAGCCCCTATGGGATCACGAAATGGGTGGGCGAACGCTACCTCGCCTTCTACGCGGCCGAGCACGGCCTCGCGGCGGTGGCGCTCCGCTACTCTAACGTCTACGGCCCCCGGCAGAACCCGCATGGCGAGGCGGGCGTGGTGGCGATCTTCTGCAAGAAGCTGCTCGCCGGTGAGCCCGCGACCATCAACGGCGACGGCCGCTACGTCCGCGACTATGTCTATGGCCCCGACGTGGCGCGGGCCAACGTGCTCGCGCTCGCCGCGACCGATCGCTGCGCCGCCGGCACGCTCACGAGCCTCAACATCGGCACGGGCGTCGGCACCGACGTGGTCGAGCTCGAGGCCCTCGTCCGCCCGGCCGTCGCGGCAGCCGCCCGGGAACGCGGCCGCTCCGTGGCCTCGCCGTCACCGCTGCACGGACCCGCACGCCCCGGCGACCTGCGGAGCAACCTCGTCGATGCGGCTCGTGCCGGCGAGCTGCTCGGCTGGCGGCCCACGATGCCGCTCGGCGACGGGATCGCGGCCACCGCGGCGTGGTTCGCCGACCGCGCCTGAGGCCCTCCGGCCGCGGGCAATTCGCCGTTTCCAGCCGGGACGGCGGCTGCTACCGTCCCGGCCCATGAGCGCCCCCGCGACAGCCCCGTACCAGGATCGCACCGCCCTGATCTGCGGCATCGGCGGCCAGGACGGCGCCTACCTCGCCCAGCATCTCCTCGAGCTCGGCTACGCGGTCGTCGGCACCAGTCGCGACGCCCAGGCCGGACGCTTCACGGGCCTCGAGCGGCTCGGCATCCGCGACCGCGTGCAGCTGGTGTCGATGTCACCGATCGACTTCCGCTCGACCTTCCAGGTGATCAAGCGGTCTCTCCCCGACGAGATCTACAACCTCGCCGGCCAGACGTCGGTGGGGCTATCGTTTGACCAGCCGGTGGAGACCTTCGAGAGCATCGTGGTCGGCACGATCAATCTGCTCGAGGCGATCCGGATGCTCGGCCGGCCGATCCGCCTGTACAACGCGGGGAGCTCGGAGATGTTCGGCAACGCCGGCGACGAACCGGCCAGCGAGCGGACGGTGCTCAAGCCCCGCAGCCCCTACGCCATCGCCAAGGCGACGTCGTTCTGGCAGATCGCCCAGTACCGCGAAGCCTATGGCCTGCGGGCCGCGACCGGCATCCTGTTCAACCACGAAAGTCCACTCCGGCCGGAGCGGTTCGTGACGCAGAAGATCGTGGCCGCCGCCTGCCGGATCGCGCGGGGCGAGCAGCAGATGCTGTCGCTCGGCGACCTGTCGGTGCACCGCGACTGGGGCTGGGCGCCGGAGTACGTCGTGGCCATGCACCGCATGCTCCAGCTCGACGCGCTCGAGGACCTCGTCATCGCCACCGGCCGCACCCACTCGCTGGAGGAGTTCGTGGAGATCGCCTTCGCGGCGGTCGGCCTCGACTGGCGCCGGCACGTGGTCCGCGACCCGAAGCTCGTGCGGCCCACCGAGATCGACCGCGGCCGGGCCGACACCCGGCGGGCGGCGGAGTCGATCGGCTGGACCGCCCGGTACGCCATGCCCGACGTCGTGCGGATGATGGTGGAGGCCCGGCTCACCGACCAGCCGGCGACCCGCCGCGCCGCCTGACGCCGTCCTGAGTCAGTCGGCCGCCAGCCCGCCGATCGCGCCCGCAGCGATCCGCCCCGAGAGCGTGGCCGAGTCGAGATACAGCGGAAAGGCGTGCCGCTTGCCCACGATGCCCGCGGCGTCGGTGGCCGAATACTCCACGGATCCCGGCAGCCAGCGGCGCGGCATGCCGACCGAGCCGAGGGCGTCGATCTTTGCGCCCGGTTCGAGGTGCGGAAACATCTTCAGGGCCAGGTCGCTGGAGTTGATCAGGAGCGTGAGCCGGTCGATGCCGGCGGTGGCCGGGGCGAACAGCCCGCGCGGCGACAGGGCGTCGTGCCGCACCGCCGGCGCCACGAGCACCAGGTGCGTGCGGCCCGGCCGGCCGACCCAGGGATGCATGGCGGCCGACGGGTCGTCGCCGGCCTCGACGAGATCCTCGACGGCGCCGACGGCGATCGTGCCGCCGAAGCTGTAGCCCACGAGCGCCACCGGCTGCGCGGGGTCGACCTGCCCCAGCAGCCGGGCCAGGTAATGGCCGTCGACGAACGAGCGGCGGAAGTTGTTGCGGCTCGAGGGAATGAGCCGCCCCTGCTGCTGGCTGGGCCACGAGAACACGACGACGCGGGGCGGGATCCCCTGCGGACAGGCCCCCCACAGCCGCCGGGCGAGCACGACCCCCTGCGACTTCGCGTCGCACTCCTCGTAGAGGTTGCCGTGGATGAAGAACACCAGCGGCCGATCGGAGTCGGCGAGCAGTTCCTCGGCTGAACTCGCCTGCCACATGCCGCCGCTGCGTTGTTCGACGTCGAACGACGCATGCCCCGGCAGGCGGCAGATGGACGGCAGCCGCCTCGTGCTCACGACCCACACGTCGGGCTCGGGGCAGGCCATGCAGGCGGGCGGGGCACCGGCTGCCGGAGCGACCTCCGCGGCCGCGTGAGCCGGGGCGAGCCCCGCGAGCACGACGGCGAGGAGGAGGACTGAGCGGCGTGCCGGACGGGTCGTGATGGCGATCGGGGACACGGCGTCGGGAGTCAGGGGCGTGGTGGTCATCGGGACGAGATGTATGTTGCCGCCGGCCGATGCGCTGCAACTCTAGCACCGGATGCCGCACCATCTTTCGCAGCCGTCACGCATGCCTCGTGCCGCTGTGACCGGCACCACCGCTGACGTCGGCACGACCGGTCGTCCGCCGCGAAAAAAACCGCCCCGTGATCCGGCCGCGCCGGAACCATGAGGTACGGTTTCGGTGGCGACGTCGGCGACGACGCTGCACGCGGCGCCCCCGGCCGCCTGCCCCTTCGGCTCTGCAGATGGAGATCGCGTCATGACTCGTGCCTTGTTGCTGGCGACGGCGGTGATGAGCCTCGCGGCGGCCCCCGGCTGCAGCAGCTGCCTCGGCGGCGGCAGCAGCTGCCGCCGTCCGTCGTTCATGGAGTTCCGCTCGTGCGGCTCGCCGGCACCCGCCCCGTGCGGCACACCGGCCCCGGTGTGCGCTCCCGCGTGCGAGCCGGCCTGCGGCCCGGCGTGCGAGTCGGCCGCGCCCTGCTGCGAGGGCGGCATGGGCGGACCGATGTCGGCGCCGGTCGTCGGTCAGCCGGGCACGTTCAGCTGACCATCGCCGTCGGCGCGCAACCGTCCGGAGGGGACGGCGTGCCGGTGAAATCGCTCTCCCTCCGGTGACGCGCCGTTCTCGCCGGCCACGCGTCGGGCAAGTGGCACGCTGTGTGTTCGCTCCCGATTCGAACGGCTCGTCACCGGGGAGAGAGCCGGTTTTCCGGCGGTATACTTCCGGCTCCGTCTTCCATCCGGAGCCGCCATGTTCGAGTCGCTGTCCGCGTCGCTCTCCTCCGCCATCAACTCGCTCCGCGGCCGCGGCAAGCTGAGCGAGGCCAACATGCGGGAGGGCCTCGGCGCGGTGCGGACCGCGCTGCTCGAGGCCGACGTGGCCTACGACGTGGCCGACGGGTTCCTGACGCGGGTCGTCGACGGGGCCGTCGGTGCGAGGGTGCTCGAGTCGCTCGACCCGACGCAGCAGCTCGTCGGCATCGTGCACCACGAGCTCGTCGGCCTGATGGGGCCGGTGGACCACTCGCTCCACCTGCAGGACGGCACGACCACGATCCTGATGCTCTGCGGCCTGCAGGGCTCGGGAAAGACCACGTCGTGTGCGAAGCTCGCCCGCCGGATCAAGGAGCAGGGGCGGGGGGTGATGCTGGTGGCGGCCGACCTGCAGAGGCCCGCCGCCATCGAGCAGCTCGCCGTGCTCGGCCGCCAGCTCGGGATTCCCGTGCACACGCCGGCCGACATGGGCGGGAACGGCACCGACCCGGTCGCGGTCTGCAACGCCGGCGTCGCGCGGGCCCGGAAAGAGAACGTGTCGGTCGTGATCCTCGACACCGCTGGTCGGCTGGCGATCGACGAGGAACTAATGCAGGAACTGGCGCGGATCGACCGCACGGTCGGCCCCGACCAGGTCTACCTCGTCGTCGACGCGATGACCGGCCAGGACGCCGTGAGGAGCGCCAAGGCCTTCCATGAGGCCCTCGAGCTCGACGGGATCATCATGACGAAGCTCGACGGCGACGCCCGCGGCGGGGCGGCGCTGTCGGTGAAGAGCGTGACGGGCGTGCCGATCAAGTTCATCGGCACCGGCGAGCAGATCGAGGCCCTCGAGGACTTCCATCCCGAGCGGATGGCGGGGCGGATCCTCGGGATGGGCGACGTGGTCTCGCTCGTGGAGGAGGCCCAGCGGAAGTTCGACCAGGAGGAGATGAAGCGGCAGGAGGAGCGACTCAAGGCCGGCGAGTTCACGCTCGACGACTTCAAGAAGATGCTCCTCCAGACCCGCCGCCTGGGGCCGCTCGGTAAGGTGCTGGGCATGATCCCGGGCATGGGCGGCATGCAGGAGATGCTCGGCGGCGCCGATCTCGAGAAGGACATGAACCGGCTGTTCGGGATCATCGACTCGATGACGCCGGACGAGCGGCGGAATCCGTCGCGGATCGTCGACCAGTCGCGACGGCGGCGGATCGCCTCCGGCGCGGGCGTGGAGCTCAACGAAGTGAGCGATCTCGTCAAGCAGTTCGACGGCATGGCCTCGATGATGAAGGGCATGGCGGGCCTGGGAATGCGCGAGCGGATGCATCAGGTGCAGCGGCTCCAGGCCCAGCTCCAGAATCCCAACGCCCGAATCGCCAAGCCCAAGGGCGACACGGGCAAGCGGCTCACCGCGGATGAGCGGCGCAAGCTCAAGAAACAGCGGGAAAAGGACGCCCGCCGCAAGCGCCGCGACGGCAAGGAGTGACGGAATCGACGGGCATCCGCCCGCGTCGGGGCGGTCCTCGATCGAACCGCACACCGCGGCAGCCCCCGGCCGGGAGGCGGATTTCCGCGGCCGCCCTCGAAGGCAACCGACGATTCCGCCGAAAAATGCCGAAAACAGGGGGAGCCGGGGCGGGCCTTGGGTTCCGCCGAAGGCCGGATACGATAGGGGGCTCGACGCTCCCTGAGCATTCCCTGGCTTTCCCTGGAGATTCCCGACCGTGGCTGTGGCGATTCGAATGAAGCGGATGGGCCGGAAGAACCGCGAGTATTACCGTATCTGCGCGACCGACCGGCGGAGTCCGCGTGACGGCCGCGTGATCGAGGAGCTCGGCACCTACGATCCGCACGTGTCCGAGACCGATGCCCGGTGCACGCTCAACGGCCCGCGGGTCGACTACTGGCTGTCGGTGGGCGCCCAGCCGAGCGACGCCGTCCGCGTGCTGATCCGCAAGTATGGAACCAACGGCACCCATCTGAAGCAGATGGAAGAGGCCCGCGCCAAACTCGCCCTGCCGCGGATCATCCCCGAGCCGGGTGAGCCCGCCTACGTGCCCGCGCCGAAGCCCGATCCCGCGGCCGAGGCCCCGGTGGCTGAGGCGACGACTGCGACCGCGGAGGAGCCCGCTGCCGAGCCCGTCGCGGAAGCCGTCGCCGAGGCCCCCGCGGACGAGCCCAAGGCCGAGTGAGCCCGAGTCGCCCGGAGTCGGCTCCGTCCTCTGGCCGGACGCCCGTGTGGCACGCGTATCCATCATGCGCATCGACATCGTCACGCTCTTTCCCGAGATGTTCACGAGCTTCCTCGACGGAAGCCTGCTCGGGGCCGCGCGCCGACATGGTCTGATCGACGTCCGCGTGACCAACATCCGCGACTTCGCCGAAGGTGTTCATCGGCAGGTTGACGACCGGCCGTATGGCGGCGGTCCCGGCATGCTCCTGATGCCCGGACCGGTCGTGTCGTGCGTGGAGGCCGTGCGCGGCGACGCCCCCGCCTGCCGCACGATCCGCACGTTTCTCATGACGCCCGCCGGCCGACGCCTCGATCAGGCGTTGGTGGAAGAACTCGCTGGCCTCGAACGGATCGTGCTGGTCTGCGGCCGCTACGAGGGCTTCGACGCACGGATCGGGCAGACGCTCGATGCCGAGACGCTGTCGATCGGCGACTACGTGCTGTCGGGTGGCGAGGTCGCCGCCATGGTCGTGGTCGACGCCGTCGCCCGTCTGCTGCCGGGTGTGCTCGGCCACGAGGAGAGCGCCGGCCAGGATTCGTTCTCGGGGGCCGACCGGCTCGTCGAGGGCCCACAGTACACGAGGCCCCGCGAGTTTCGCGGCTTGGCCGTTCCCGACGTCCTGCTCTCCGGCGACCATGGGCGGATCGCCTCGTGGCGCCGCGAGCAGGCCGTCGCCGCCACGGCGGAGCGTGGTCGGCTGCACACCGCTCGCCCATCGATTCATTCGTAACGAGACAGACCCGAACAGACACAGAAAAGGAGCCCCCCCGTGAGTCGCAAACTGCTTGCCGCCGTCGAGGCCTCGAGCCTCAAGTCCGAGGTCGCGCCGTTCGAGATCGGCGACACCGTGGACGTTCACACCCGCATTCTCGAGGGCGAGAAGGAGCGGATCCAGATCTTCAACGGCGTGGTGATCGCGAAGAGCGGCGCCGGCAGCCGGGAGATGTTCACCGTCCGCCGCATCGTGGCGGGGGAGGGCGTCGAGCGCAAGTTCCCGGTCCACTCGCCGAAGATCGCCAAGATCGAGGTCAAGCGGTCGGGTGTGTCGCGGCGGGCAAAGCTCTACTACCTCCGCGACCGGTCGGGCAAGTCGACGCGGCTCCGCGAGAAGCGGGACGACATCGCGGTGGAGAAGGCGGCGGCCGGCAAGGGCAAGAAGGCCGCAGCCGCGACCTGAGCGGGGATCCTGCCCGTGGCGTCATCCCGCGACGAGCTCGGCCGCCGCGGAGAGGACGAGGCGGCCGCGTATCTTCGGGGCCTCGGCTACCGGATCGTCGGCCGGCGGGAGCGGGTGCTCCGCGGCGACATCGACATCGTGGCCCTCGACGGCCGGACCGTCGTGTTCGTCGAGGTGCGCACGCGATCCGACACCGCGCATGGCCATCCCGCCGAGACGGTGGGCTTCGCGAAGCAGCGCCGCCTGGCCACGCTCGTG
>JBJTRH010000128.1:0-2828 GCA_046076065.1 Planctomycetaceae bacterium
TCGATCTTCGAGAGCTCTTCCTGCAGCGCCGCCACCGTCCGGCGGATCTGGTCCGGCGTGTGCCGCGACGTGATGAAGAACCGCAGCCGGGCGGCGCTCTCCTCGACGGCCGGGTAGAGGATCGGCTGCACGTTGATGCCCCGGGCGAACAGGCTGCGGGAGAGCCGCAGCGAGTTCATCGAGTTGCCGAGGATGATCGGGATGATCGCCGACCCGCCCGAGGGGCCCGTGTCGAGCCCCGCCTCCTTGGCGAGCTGGAGGAACAGCCGGGCGTTGGCGTGGAGCCGCTCCACCCGCTGGGGCTCCCGCTGCAGGAGCCGCAGGGCGCCGAGCGCCCCGCCCGCCGCCGCTGGCGGCAGGCCGACGGAGTAAACGAAGCCGGGGCAGGTGTACTTCAGCCATCGCACGAGCGTCTTCGTGCCGGCGATGTAGCCGCCGCAGCTGCCGAGCGCCTTGGAGAGCGTGCCCATCCAGATGTCGACGTCTTCGGGGTTCACGCCGAAGTGCTCGCCGATGCCCCGGCCGCGGACGCCCATCACGCCGATCGAGTGGGCCTCGTCGACCATCAGCAGCGCCTTGTGCCGCTTCGCCAGCCCGATGAACTTGGGCAGCTCGGCGAAGTCGCCGTCCATGCTGTAGATGCCCTCGATCACTACCAGCACCCGGCGGTACTGGTTTCGCATCTGGGAGAGCAGCTTCTCGGCGGTGTCGTAGTCGTTGTGCGGGAACGGCCGGCGGCGGGCCCCGGAGAGCATCGCCCCCTGGAGGAGGCTGTTGTGCGAGAGCGCGTCGTGCAGGACGAGGTCGCCGGGGCCGACCACGTGGCCGATCACCGTCTCGTTGGTGGCGTGGCCGCCCACGAACGTGATCGCGTCCTCGGTGCCCACGAACCGCGCGATCTCCCGCTCGAGCTCCTGGTGGACCGTCTTCTCACCGGAGACGAGGCGGCTCGCCGACACGCTGGTGCCGAAGCGGTCGACGGCGTTCTTCGCGGCGGCCGCGACCTCCGCCTCCCCCGACATCCCGAGGTAGTTGTAGGTGGCCCAGCTCACCATCTCGCGGCCGCCGATCAGGGTGCGGTCGTTGGTGAGCCCCTCGTGGACCGTGAAGTAGGGGTTTTCCAGCCCCGCATCGCGAACCATGGCGAAGTTCTGCTCGAGCGCCCGCACCTCGGGGAACTGGGCGATGTCCCAGACATCGGCGCCGAGTTCCGCGTCGAGCCGCACGGGCTGCTCTGACGGCGTCTTCGCGGCCGCCGGCATGTGGTCGATGATCGCCTCGGTCACCTCTCGGCAGGTCTCGATCAGCGGCAGGACCTGCTCGGGGAACCGGGCTCCGAACGCCTCCTCGAGGCTGGCTACGATCTCCATCCGCTCGAGCGAGTCGAGGCCGAGTTCCACGATGTTGGTGTCGAGGGTCAGCGTGCCGGCGCGCTCCTTGGCGATTCGCCGCACATGGTCGAACACCGTCTGCACGATCTCCTGGGGGAGCTCGCGGTCGGGCCGGTGGGCCCGCGATGATTCGCCCACGGGACGGTTGCGGGCGAGCCGCGGGGCTGCGCTGCCGCCGCCGGGCGGTATCGCGGCCTCGCCGGCCTGCACCACCGGGGTCTCCCAGGAGACGAACCGCTCGACGATCTCCAGGGATCCGTCGAGGAACTGCCGCTTGCAGGCGTGCCGCTGGATCTTGCCGCTCGACGTCTTGGGCACGCTGTTGGGCCGCACGAGCACGATCCCCTCGGCGGCCACCTCGTGGTCGCGGGCGAGCTTGCTGCGGATCGCCTCGAAGGCGGCGGCCATGTCGCGGGCGTCGCGCTTGCCCCGTTCGACTTCGGCCACCACCACGACCCGCTCCCGGTCATCGACGTCGACGGCGAAGGCGGCGACCGACCCTGCGCGAACCAGGTCGCTCGCCTCCTCGACCGTGCGCTCGAGATCCTGCGGATAATGGTTGCGGCCGCGGATGATGATCAGGTCCTTGAGACGGCCCGTCACGAACAGCTCGCCGGAGTCGAAGAAGCCGAGATCGCCGGTGCGGAGGTAGGGGCCGGGGTTCGGCCGCCAGGTGGCGACGGCACCGGCCGCGTGCTCGTCGGGCACCGCGATCATGGCCCCGAAGGTGGCCTGCGACTCCTCCGGGCGATTCCAGTAGCCCTGGGCGACGCTCGGGCCGCTGACCCAGATCTCGCCGACCCGGCCCGGGGCCAGCGGCTCGCACGTCTGCGGGTCGACGATCAGCACGTCCTGTCCGTCGAGCTCGCGGCCGCTGCCCACGAGCCGGCGGGCACCGGCCGCCTTGGCCGGTCGCTGGAGCGCGGTGCCCGTCTCGATCGACGTGGCATCGAAGGAGCGGATCACCGGCGGCTCGAACTTCATGCCGCCGGTGACCATCAGCGTGCTTTCGGCGAGCCCGTAGCACGGAAAGAAGGCCTCGCGCCGGAACCCGCTGGGGGCGAAGGCCTCGCAGAATGCGTCGATCGTCTCGGCCCGCACCGGCTCCGCGCCGTTGAAGGCGAGCGACCAGCTGGAGAGGTCGAGCGTGGCCCGCTGCTCGGGCGTGGTCTTTCGCACGCAGAGTTCGTACGCGAAGTTCGGACCGCCGCTGATCGTGGCCCGGTAGCGGGAGATCGCCTGCAGCCAGCGGAGCGGCTTCTGCAGGAAGGCCACCGGCGACATGAGCACGTTGAACTTGCCGCCGTAGAGCGGCACGAGGATCCCGCCGATCAGGCCCATGTCGTGGAAGCTCGGCAGCCAGAACACGCCCGACTGGCTGCGCGTGATCTCGAAGGCCTGCATGATCCGCAGCGAGTTGTGGAGCAGGTTCTCGTG
>JBJTRH010000129.1:0-2870 GCA_046076065.1 Planctomycetaceae bacterium
GGCGTGGCCCGGGCAGTCGATGTGGGCGTAGTGCCGCTTGTCGGTCTCGTATTCGACGTGGCTGACCGCGATCGTCACGGTCTTCGTATCGTCGCGCACCGTGCCGCCCTTGGCGATGTCGGCGTAACTCTTGGCCACGGCCAGGTTCTTGGCCGCCTGCACCGCGACAATGGCGCCGGTAAGAGTCGTCTTGCCGTGGTCGATGTGCCCGATCGTGCCGACGTTGATGTGCGGCTTCGTGCGGATGAACGCCGTTCTGGGCGCATGCGAGGCAGCAGACTTGGAAACCGCAGTAGCAGGAACCGCAGCTTTTGGGGGCGGCGGCGCGTTGGCAATAATCTGGCGGCACCCTGCTTCGATGCGCTGAACCTGGGGATTGTTGGGGTTTAATCGAAGGTAGTCTACGCAGACCTGCAGGATACCGGTCGCTTCAATCGGCGTCACGACACCGTCGGCTTTAGCTC
The DNA here is from genome assembly GCA_046076065.1 of Planctomycetaceae bacterium. GTDB lineage: Bacteria > Planctomycetota > Planctomycetia > Pirellulales > UBA1268 > QWPN01. Next base: position 465 of record JBJTRH010000129.1, read on the forward strand.
CCTTCACCAGCGACACGAGCGTCGATTCCATATCGACCAGTTGGCGGACATTTTCTTTCAGCCGCTCGCCGACAGGCCCGAGGTCGCGTGGATCGGTGCGGTCCAGTATGCCCACTGCGCTCATCACGTCGCCCGCTTCAAGCTTGGCCCTCACGCGAGCCAGCCGACCATCCCGTCGCTCGCGGAGTTGCTGCCGGATTTTTACGAGATCCTGCCGATCGCCGCGTAGTTCCGTAGCCCTCTCGACAAGCGACAATAGGCCGTCTACTTGCTTGCTACTAATACGGGCGGCGATCTCCGGAATGAGTCTTCCGACCTCCTCGTATCGAGCCTTGCAATCCGACCTAATGGCACTTGCTTCAGCACTGCGAAGCCGCTCTGGGATCGTTTCGATTGCTTGTACTGCAGCGGCATAATCAAACGCTCCGGCATGCTTCTTGGCATCCTCAAGATGCTCTGCCGCAACGGCAAGCTGCCGATCTCGCTCTACTCGCGTGGACCTGATGAAGTCTTGCGCCCACGCGGCGAGGTCGGACAACTCGACGCGGGACTCCGCCACGAGCTCCTCCGCATGGGCCATTGCCTCGTCGAACGCCAAGTCAGAAAGGAAAGCTTCCGCCGCGGCTTTCTTCGCCGCAGCCGATTTGCGTTTTTCCTCGAGCAGCGAAGGCTGATTTCCGCCGCACTCTCCACATACGCCATCCCATATCGGAATCTGCGCGTTGCACGAAAGGCACGACACTCGCAGACTCGCTCCGCACTTTGGATTCCGGCAGAACTTCTTCGTCAGGTCGCTCGTGACCGTTCCGCACGCTTTGCACTGTCCTTCCTGAAGATCAGCCTCGAAAGCGGCAGGGACCGCAGGCCTTTGCGCGCCAACTTGTATGGCCCGAAGCGCCTCCCGAAGCTCCTTGGCCGACTGGTAGCGCGCATCCTTCTCGTCCTCGAGCGCCTTGGCGAGGATCGGCTGCATTTCCTGGGGCAGTTCGTGCAGCCGAATCACCTTCGGGCTTCGTCCGCTCACCATCTGGTACAGCGTGGCTGCGAGGCTCCAGAGATCGCTGCGGTGGTCCACGAGCGCCGCATCCCGCCGCTGTTCCGGCGGCATGAAATCGGGGGTGCCCATGACGGCGCCGGTCATCGTCATCTGATGGTCGGCCGCCTCTGCCTTTGCCAGCCCAAAATCCGTCAGTTTCGGAATGCCGTCCTTCGTCAGAAGAATGTTCGCCGGCTTGATATCCCTGTGGATGATGCCCGCATCATGAGCCTTCGCCAGCCCGTCACATACCTGACATATCACCGATACCGCCTCCCCGGCAGGGATCGGCCCCGCTTTGCAACGGTCGAGAAGGCTTCCGCCGTCGATATATTCGATGACAAGAAAGGGCCCACTCTTTGCCACGCCCAACTCGTAAATTTGCACGACGTTCGGGTGGCTCATGGCGGCGATCGCCCGTGCTTCCGTCAAAAACCTCGCAACCACTGCCTTACTCCGCGCGGCCTCGCCGAGGATCCGCTTAATCGCCACTTTGCGGCCCAACCGCGTGTCGGTAGCCAGCACCACCGAACCCATACCGCCCTCGCCGAGTCCCGCCTCAACGGTGTATCGGGCCTCGAGATCGACGATCTAGATGTCGTCGAGGAGCGTCTCTTGGATCGCAAGATCGCCCGTGAGAGTTCGCTCGTCGCCGATGCTCACCTCTCTGGCCGACGGTATCCCGCGGCCAGCAAGCGTCGCGTCCTCGCCAATGCTCTTCTCTGATTGATTATCCATAGCGCTGACGTGCGTCTCCTTTCGCTTGCCATCATCGACAAGCCACACCCCTTACCGGCCTACGGGTGACAAGATAGCAGGGTACCTCCTACGGAGGAATAACCTCGCCGCTTGCACACCAGCAACCGCTTTCGAGCTTATGAGTGGCTCGTGAGCATGGCGTCCTGTCCGTTCCTCGTCCTACGGCCTCACGCGCTTCCCCAGTTGACCGTGAATGCGCTGGAGCATTCAGGACACGTGTAGGTCTGGCTACCCCTGGGATCGTCCACGGACACGGTGAGTAGCCGGCCGCATTGGGGACAGGTCACTTCAGCCTGACCACTGACGGCGCCAGGAAAGCAGAGCTCGTAAAGCCATGGGTCGAGGGGGTCGAACATACGCCGTCTGACGGTCCTTCGCGGGTGGGCCGGCCCCTGCTTCCGAAGGGATGCCCCGTTATACTCCGTAGGGTGCAAGACTGCCAGTTTAGGCCAGGAAAAGGCGATCACCACCGACCCCGGCTGACGGGCCCCAGAGACCAGAGCGGAGCGTAATTCGATGAGTACAGACGACAAGAGTCTGGGCGATGCGGCGACCTTCGCGGGGCAGGCGAAGCGGAGGCCGGCGGGGGAGATGAGCCTCGGCGACGAGCG
>JBJTRH010000130.1:0-10598 GCA_046076065.1 Planctomycetaceae bacterium
AGAAGAAAGGGGATCGACCACATCCGCCGCGACGCAGTATCGCGGATTGCGGGCAGTTTGCCAGCCGCCCATGAGGACTTTGTGAGGGAAGTTCGGAAAAACACCGGAAAGGTCGCCGGGGCGGCGACGCCGTCCGCTCCCAAAGCCGGCGTGAGCATGTGCACGGTCTGTCGGGACTGGGCTGGGAGCATTCAGTTCCGGTGCCGGCGGCGTGCCAGGCAGCCGGCGGCCAGCAGGCCGCCGCAGGCGACCGTGGCCACGGACGACGGCTCCGGCACGGCGTTGATGGCGGTACCAGGCGAGCCGATGTTCTGCGGTACGCTCGTCGCGGAGAGGTAGGTGATCTGGCCGCTGAGCGTGCCCGCCGTGCTTACGACCGCAGCCGTGTTCGGGCTCGTCGTCGGGTCGCCGATGGCGTCGTACTGATAGGAGAAGCTCGACCCGGTTGTGGCCGCGCCGAACGTGACTCGCGGGGTCACCTCGCTGCCGGTGGAACTGAAGAGCACGATGCCGTCACCGGCCGAGGAGAGGCCGACACCAGATCCGGCGTAGGAGCCGATGGCGGCCGTCGCCGCCGAGCCTCCCCAGAATGTCCGGAAGGTGGGGATATCGGTCAGCGGGGAGGCCGTTTCCATGAAGATCGCCGATTCGCCGGGGCCGATGCTCGTGATGCCGTTGAGGGCCGCCGAGTTCGCGAAGGCGAAGCTGTTGTCGTCGAACTTCCAGCCGGTGATGTCCACGGCCGAGCCGCCGAAGTTGGTCACCTCCCACCAGTCGGCAGTGCCACCAACCCCGCTGGAACTCATCACCTCGGTGATCCGGAGCGACGACAGCCCCTGGGCGACGCCAGGCGATGAGGCGAGGCCGGCCAGGCAGCAGAGGAGAAGGCTCAGAGTGGTTTGCAGGCGATGCATGGCGTCGGTTCCTGGAAGGGGTGCGGTCGCGAGATCGGGTGTCACGATGACGAGGAACCCATCCAACAAGGGCCATGCCCGATCGCATGAGGATTCGATGAGGAAGCACGGCAGCTGCGTCGCCCCTGCGAAATCGGTCCGCACGGCCCGTGTGTGAGCGTCGCGTGTGCGTTTCGTGAGCCGAGTGTGTGGGGGCTGCAGGCGATGTTTCGCGACTTTGACGAAACGATTCGCAGCAACGTGGAAGGCTATTCGGCAGGTCTTGGAAACAGCGCCGTCGCCTCACAAAGTCCTAACACGCGTCGGCCACCCTCTCCGCGGTCCGAACCCCGCCCGTCCGTCGCAGAGACGGCGCGTCGCAGCATTCCTCGCCTTCAACCCTCGCCTACAACGGTGGCCCATGTCTCTTCGAACACGGATGGTGATGCGGAACGTCTCCTTCCTCTCGTACCGCCGCGGGTTCAGCCTCGTCGAGCTCCTCGTGGTGATCGCGATCATCGCGGTCCTGATCGGCCTCCTGCTGCCGGCGGTGCAGAGCGCCCGCGAGTCGGCGCGGCGGACGCAGTGCCTGAGCAACATGCGGCAGATCGGCCTCGCGTTTCATAGCTCGATGAACGCGAGGAAGACGTTTCCCGCCGCCTGCTACACGACCGCCGCCGCGGCGCTCAGAACTCCCGCCAATCCGGCCGGCAAGGAGCACTCGTGGCGGACGCTCGTGATGCCCTTCATGGAAGAGCAGTCGACCGTGGCGGATTACAACTGGAAGAAGCACTGGTACGACTCGACCAGCAATGCCACTCCGTCCCGCGCGGCCGACGCCACGCTGGGTATCCCGAGCGACTCCAATCTCGCGGTCGCCGCCCGGCCCGTTCCCTTCTACCTGTGTCCGACGGCGGCACCCCGCACGCCCTACACGACGATCGTCGCCTCGCCCGACAGCGACAGCGCGCGGCCGGCGATCTCGTCCATGAAGGCACCGCTCGCCTACTCGGATTACGAGTGCGTGACCGGCGTGAAGAGCGGCGTCGTGACGCCCGAGCGGTATGTCGGCGGCGAGGAGTCGGCGGGCCTGCTGGCCAAGGACGCGACGACGCGGCCCGCCCAGGTGGTCGATGGGCTCTCGAAGACGCTCCTGATCGCGGAGGCGGCGGGCAAGCCGTTCACCTGGCGGGCGGGCAAGATCCAGTCGAATCCGCTGGGCCCGATGATGTACGGGCAGGGAATCAGCTGGGCTGACAGCCTGGGGCCCTTCAAGGTCGATGGCTTCAACGACGCGGGGACGTCGCGGGCGGCGGCCGGCAGCGGCCGCGCCATGAACGTCACCAACGAAGGGGAGTGCTACTCGTTCCACGTCGGCGGCATGAGCACGGTGTTCGGTGACGCGTCGACGAGGTTTCTCGCGGAAAGCGTCGAACTGCCCGTGTTCTGCGGACTCGTGACGCGGTCCGGCGGCGAGCGAGACGGAGACGCGCCGTGACGACCGTCTGCAGGCGGCGCGGGGCCGCCCGTGCCGCGGCTGCGATCGTGCTCGTGTCGTCGGCCTGTGCGGCGGCCGGCGGCGAGGAGCGGTCGCGGGACGGGAGGCCGATCGCCACGGTGGTCGCGTCGTGCCCGATGCCGGCCGGCCCGCTCAGCAAGGCCACGTCCGAGGAGCCCGCCGTGATGCTCGGCGGGATCAGCGACCTGTGCGTCGAGGCAAGCGCGGATGCCGCAGGGTGGCGGCGGGCGTGGGTTGTCACCGACCGCGGGCCCAACGGCACCGTCGAGGTCGACGGCCGCGAGCATCGCACGCTCGCCACGCCGTCGTTCGCGCCGCGGATTCTCGAACTGGCGATCGCATGGGATGCCGGCCACGCCGATCGCGTGGCGGTGCAGGTCACCGGCACCACCGTGCTCCATGATCGCGACGGTGTGCCGCTCACCGGCCGGCCCAACGGGCTCGCGGGCGATCCGTCGATGCTCGACCCCGCCGGCCGTCGCCGGATCGAGGCGGATCCCGACGGGGTGGACACCGAGGGGCTCGTGCGGACCCGCCGCGGCACCTGGTGGCTCGCCGAGGAATACCGTCCGTCACTGCTGGAGGCCGACGCAGCCGGCGCGGCACGGAAGCGGTTCGTTCCGGGCGGCACGTCGATCCCCGGCGCGGGCATGGACGTGGTCGCCGCGCTGCCGGAGGTCTACGCCCGCCGGCGTGACAACCGCGGATTCGAAGGACTCGCCATCGCCCCCGACGACTCGCGGTTGTTCGCGGTCATGCAGAGCCCGCTGGAGGTGCCCGATCGGGAGGAGGCCGAACGAACCGGCAACGTGCGGCTGCTGGTGTTCGATCCGCAGGCGGGCATGCCGTGTGCCGAATACGTCTACCGGCTCGGCGACCCCGAGTCGCGATCGTACCGAAAGGGCCGGTCCGCTCCCGACGACGGCAAGCTCTGCGCGATCGCGGCGCTCGGGCCGACAACGCTCCTCGTGCTGGAGCAGGCGGACGGCGGGCTGGCCAGGCTGTATCGCGCCGACCTTGACGTGGCCACCGACACGCTGCCCCTCACGCGGTCAGGCGGCGACAGCCCGCTCGAGGCGGTCCGCGACCTCCACGCCGCCGGCGTCGTGCCGGTGGCGAAGACGCTCCTTGCCGATCTGGCTCCGCAGCTCGGCAGCATGCGGTCGAGCGCCGGGCTCGAGGGCGACGCCCGCCCCCTGAAGATCGAGGGGCTCGCGGTCGCCGACGAGCGGCACCTGTTTCTCGTGAACGACGACGACTTCGGCGTGAACGAGGACGCCGGCGGTCGCGGCGTTCGGTCCTGCCTGTGGGTCGTTCGGCTTCCCGCCCCCCTTCCGTTCCCCATCCCCTGACATCGTCCGCCCATCCCAGGAGTTCGCCCACGATGCTCGCCCGCCTCCGTCGCTCGTCCGTAGCTGCCCTCGTCGCCGTCGTCGCGTGGAGCGGATCGGTCCACGCCGCCGGCAGGATCCGGATCACCGAGGTGATGAGCAACGCGCTCACGCTCGGGTCGATGGACTGGTGGGAGATCACCAACTACGGCGCCACGGCCGTCGACATCACCGGCTGGAGGATGGACGACAACTCGTATTCGTTCGCCAACTCGCTCGCCCTGTCGCCCTTCGCATCGGGCACGGAGCCCGCCTGGAGCCTCGTGGGGCCCGGTGAATCGGTGGTGTTCATGGAGACGGCGTCCGCGGCCACGCTCGTGCCGCAGTTTCAGTCGCTCTGGAACCTCGGCTCGGGCACCGGCGCCGTGCGAAATCCCAAGCTTGGCTCCTACACCGGATCGGGTGCCTCGCTGAGCTCGGCCGGCGACGGCGTCGTGATCTACGACTCGTTTGGCGCCGAGATCAATCGGGTCGCCTTCGGGGCGGCGACGACAGGCTGCTCGTTCTCCTGGTCCTACGACTCGGCCGGCGTGCTCGGCTCGTCTCCTGCAGGCACGGTCAGTGCACCGTCGATCGCCTACGCCTACACGGTCACGTCCACCTCCTCGCAGACCAATACCGGCTCGCCGGGCGCCGCCGTCGTGATGGCGCCGGTCGTGTCGCTCTACTGGACCGGCAGCGGCTCGAGCCTGGGCGGCAGCGGCACCTGGAACACGTCGTCGTCGCGCTGGTCGCCCACGGAATCGCCCGTGTCGGGCGGGCTCTGGGCCGAGGGCCGCACGGCGGTGTTCGGCGGAACCGCCGGCACGGTGACCGTGGCGTCGTCGGTGAGTCCGCTGGCCCTGTCGTTTACCACCACGGGCTACACCCTCGCCTCCGGATCGGGCTCGATCGCGGCCGGCGACGTGAGCATCGTGGCGGGCGGGGCCGCCACGATCGCGACGCGGCTGACGGGGAGCAACGGCCTGACGCTCGGTGCCGGCACGCTGCTGCTGGCGGGCACGGCCAACGATTACACGGGCTTCACGAGCATCGTCGGCGGCACGCTCCAACTCGCCGCGAGCAACGTGATCCCGAACGCCTCGCGGCTGTCGGTGGCCCGGTTCATGCTCGCGGATTTCAACGGCTTCTCCGACACCGTCGGCGGCCTGCAGGGCCAAGGCGCGGTGCGGATCAGCGGCACGACCACGGTGAACATCACCGGCACGACCGACGCGCGGCTCGACGGGTTCCTGTCGGGTACCGGAGACCTCGTGGTCGACTCGGCCGGCACCGGCGTGCAGCGGCTCAACACCTCCAATCAGACTCTCAACCAGGATTTCGCCGTCAAGGACTATGTCGGCAAGACGATCGTGCGGCGGGGCGGGCTGGGCGTCGATCGCTCCGCCGTGCCGCTCAACACGACGGAGGTCACGGTCGAGGCGGGGGGCCGGCTGCTGCTGAGCCCCAACGCGGCCGCCCCCGATCAGGTGTTCACGTTCGGCTCCAACCCCGCGCTGCCCGTGACGCTGGCCGGCGGCACGATCGGCCAGGGGCCCGGTGACGACGTGGAACTCGCCAACACGCTTGCCGTGTCGGGCACCGCCACGGTGGCCATCGCCAACAAGACCACCCCCGATCCGCTGGTGCCGTCGACCCAGCAGGTCACGTTCTCGGGGCCGCTGACCGGGGCGAGCAGCACGGTCCTCCGGGTCCTCGCCAGCGACACGACGTCCGGCCTTGCCCAGTCGCGTGCCAAGTTCACGGCCGCCTCGGGCAACACCTTCGCGGGCACGGTGAGCCCCGGCCCCTACGCCGTCGCCCGGTTCAATGGCGACTTCACGCAGACGTCCGTCGCGCTCGCGGGCGGCAGGGTGGACGGCTACGGGGCGATCAAACTCGTGAGCGGCACCGGGATCGTGAGTCCCGATGGCACGAGCGGTCCCGACGGGATTTTCACCGTCGGCTCGCTCGTTCCGGCCGGCGGGATGAGCTTCAACCTCGACCTCGGGGCCGCGAACACGCAGCCGACATGGTCCAACCCCACGCAGAGCGTCAACGACGTGCTGCGGCTCACGGGCACGACGCCGTTCACGACTCCGCTGGCGTCGGACAACGTGGTGCGGCTGTTTCTCGGAACGACCACGCTGTCCGCCGGCGATTGGTTCGACGCCGGCTTCTTCACCACGACCAATCGGTCGTCCGCGATCGGCAGCGCCACCTACTCTACATACGTCCTCGGCGACGGCCTCGGGGCTGACATCGAGCACTCGGGACTGCACTACTACACGCTGGCCAACTGGAACACGAAGGCGGGCACCTCGCTGGGCTCGACGGTGACGATGGTCTCGACGACCGCGTCGTTCGATGGCTCGACGAGCACTCCGGGCTGGATCATGCGCACCACGTACGCGGTTGCCCCGTCCGTGATCACGATCAACGTGGCCAGCGGCACGCAGACTCAAGCCCAGGCTGGCTATCCCACGCTCTCGGGCTCGATCCCGGTGGTGAAGACCGGCGGCGGCACGCTCGTGCTCGACCAGGCCAACACCCTCTCGGGCTCCACGACCGTGCAGGGAGGCTTGCTGCGGCTCACCAACGGCACGGCGCTCGCCTCGAGCCGCCTCGTCGTGGTGGCCGGCGGCACGGGGCAGGTGGCCCCGGTCACCACCACGAGCGTGGCCAGCCTCGACCTCGCCAGCGGCAACGGCCTCCTCGATCTTACCAGCGGCGCCATCACGATCGCCGCCGGCATGACGGGCCCGCAGCTCGTGGCCGAGATCCTCGAGGGCCGGGGCGACGGCTCGTGGAGCGGCACCTCGGGGATCACCTCGAGCGCGGCCGCGGCGGAAGTGGCCTCGAGCATCCCCCGCGCCGTGGGCTGGGTCGACAACGGCGACGGCTCGCTGACGGCGGCCTACGCGGCCCCGGGCGACACCAACATCGACTGGTCGATCGACATCCTCGACGCGTCCAACTTCCTGGCGCTCGGCAAGTTCGACACCGGCCTGCCGGCCACGTGGATCGAGGGCGACTTCAGCTACGACGGGATCGTCGACATCCTCGACGCCGCCGACTTCTTCGCCACGGGCCTCTACGACGCGGGCAACTACAACACGGCCCCCGGCATGGGCGGCGGCGTGGCGGCGGTGCCGGAGCCGGCCGTGGCCGTGGGGGCGGTGATCGCAGCCGTGGCTGCCGCCGGGGCCCGTCTGCGGCGACGCCGCGGCTGAGATGTCGAGAGCGGCCGCCGCGCGACCCTTCGGCCCGCTCGGTCCGTAACCCAGGTGCTGCCTTCGCGGTCGAAGGCCGGTATCCTGCTTGATGGGCGGGGGGTGACCCGCCTCAGCCAGCCGCAAGGGCCGCCCATGAGCCGAACGATCTGCCGAGTGCTCCTCGCGGCCATCGCGGCGGTCGGGCACCTTCCGCTCCAGGCCGGGGCCATCATCGATTTCGGTGCGGCGGATGAGTTCACGCTCTCCCAGCCCGTCGTGCAGGTGCAGGTGGGCACCCTCGGCCCCCTCGACCTCAACGAATACCTGCTCGACACCGGAGCCAGCGGTATTCTCGCCGGGGCGAACTCGTCGGCGGAGCTGCGGTCGTTGGGCCTCGTGACCGAGGCGACGTACGTGGACTACGGCGTCGCGGGGCCGCAGTCGACCGGCGTGTCCCGTGCCTACGACTTTCACTTCGCGGGCACCGACGGCGTGCCGCGCACGCTGCCCGGCGCCCGCCTGCAGACCTCGAGCGGCGACTTCGCCTTCTACTCGGGGATCGCCGGCATGCCGCTGATGACGGGCCGGACGGTCGGCTTCGATCTTGCCGCCCAGGCCGACATGAACGGCTTGCGGATCGGCGTGGGGTTCGACGTGCCGTTTCCAGCCACGCCGGCCGCCAATCAGGTCAGCGTGCCGCTGACGATGTACACGTTTCCCGCCAGCGGCCAGCAGAATCCCACCGACCCGCTCCCGGAAAACGCGGCCTTGCCGTTTGCCCCGGTGCGGCTGCAGTCCGGGGCCACGACCGGCACGGCCGGCTTCCTTCTCGACACGGGCGCCCAGCAGTGCATCCTCTCGCAGGCCATGGCGTTCGACCTCGGACTCGACGTGAATCGCAACGGCACACTCGACGACGAGGCCCTCTCGTTTCAGACGGTGGCCGGCGTCGGCGGTGCGATCGAGATCCCGGTTCTCCGGATCGACGCGCTCTCCCTGCGGGCGGCCGACGGTGTCGAACTCCTGTTTCGCGACATCACCGTGGGGATCATCGACATCGACCCGGCCCTGCCGGGCGTGCTCGGGATGAACATCCTCAACTCCGGCTGGGAGATTCACGCCCTCAACACGTTCCTGGGCATGCCTCCGGGCCCGCCGGGTGTGTTCCCGAGGGTCGATCTCGACTTTCGCCAGGCCGCCGTGTCGTCCCAGGGAGAGATGCGGCTCACGCTCAACTCGGGACTCGGCACGGCCGTCACGCAGGCTGCCGTCACGGCATCTCCGGCCGCAGGGCTGCAGACCCAGGCACAGGCAGGGTTTCCCGTGCTCGGCGGGACATCGAGCCTGCTCAAGACCGGCGCGGGCACGCTGGTGCTCGATGCGGTGAACACGCTCACCGGCACCACGACGGTCCGGGAGGGCACGCTGCGGATCGCCACCCCCAACGCCCTGTTCGGGAGCCCGACGGTGGTGCAGGCGGGGGCGACCGTGCAGGTGGCGACCGGCAGCGGTGCCCGCCTGCCGAGCCTCACGCTCGCCGGGGGCACCTTCGACGCCGCCGGCCTGCTCGCGGTGAATGGCACCAGCGGCATCGGTCGTGTGGTGGTCGAATCCGGCGTGCTGGCCGGCCGGCCGAACGTGGCGATCGGTTCGGGAGGCGAGTTGCGGATCGCGGGCAGCGGCGTGTCGCTGGCGGTCGGCTCGCTGGCGATCGATCGCGACAACGGGGCCTGGCTCGATGTGGGCACGGGGCGGGTGGAGATCGCCCCGGGCGGCATCACCGCAGCTGACCTCGTCGCCGGGCTCGCCGCAGGGCGGGGCGATGGCGGCTGGGCAGGCCGCGCCGGGATCGGCTCGTCCGCGGCGTCGACGGCCGTCGCCCTCAACGTGCCCCGTTCCGTTGGGTGGATCGACCACGGCGACGGCTCCTATGCCGTTGCTTATGCGGCCGTTGGCGACACCAACCTCGACGGGCTCGTCGACATTCTCGACGCCGCCGACGTAACGCTCGGGGCGATGGCCGGCATGGGCCCGGCGGGCAGTTGGGCCACCGGTGACTTCAACTACGACGGTCTCGTCGACGTGCTGGACATCGGCGATTTCTTGAGCACGGGCCTCTTCGACACCGGTACCTACCTCGGGTCGACCATGGCGGACGCTTCCGCTGGAATCCCCGCCACGTCCGTCGCGGTGGTGCCCGAGCCCGCCGCGGCTGGGATCGTGCTGGTCGCGATCGCGGCGTGGTCCCTGAAAAAGAAAAAACCCCGCCGGCAGCGTCCTGCCGACGGGGTCTCTCTCACTTGGATCGTGTGACGGTCACCTCACGGGGTGAGGGCGAGGTGACCGTGGATCCTGGTCTCCGCAAGCCGGGCGATCCGGCTCGCGGTCGACCGGATGCCATCAGCCATTGGCGGAGGTGGAAGCGGTGGCCGACTCCCGACGCGACTTGCGGCGACGGTAGTCGAGGCCACCCGCGAGACCCAGGCCGATGGCGGCCAGGGCGATCGTCGAGGGCTCCGGCACCGCGTTGACCGGGATCACGGCACCGACCTGGTTGCCGACGATGCCGTTGGCCGAGTACTGGAAGGTGGCCCGGCCGACGCCATACCCGAGCTTGTTGATGTTGGCGTTGGTAGTCTGGCCGATCGTGGCGAAGTTCGAGATGGTCATGAGGCCGTTGCTGCCCGAGGCGACGAGTTCGATCGGGAAGGCCCACGGCTGGTTGAAGTAGCCGGTGGTCGACGCGATGTTGCCCGGATCACCCGAGGTGGCGAGTGACGGTCCGAGGGGTGCTCCGATGGTCACGCCGACGCGAGCGGCGAACGTGGTGGGGGCCAGGCCCGAGACGGCCGTCACGGCCGGGAAGGTCTTGGGCGTGCCGGTTGTCGGCGAGAAGGAGTTCGTGGTGGTGCCGCTGGGGTAGACGAACGGTCCAGGGCTCGTGCCGGTCACGTTCACGGTGCCCGTCGTGTAGGTGATGATCAGCGTGGTGAGGTCAAGGCCCTTGGGATCGACCTGCATTTGGCCGGTGGTCGTGTCCCAGTAGACGACGGCACCGGGCGATCCGGCAGCCGCGGACGTACCGGTCACCGGCAGCGCCGTGCCGGTGGCAACCGCCGACCACTGCAGGCCGCTGGCGGTCGTGCCCGTCAGCGTGGGTTGGACAAACGAGCCCGCATTGGCCGACAGGCCAGTGACGGCGACGAGCGAGGCAGCGACCATGCCGCGAATGAAAGAACGAATGGACATGAGAGAGTCTCCAAGTGAGAGAGAAACAGTGAGAGAAAACCGTGAGAGAGAAACCACGAGCCAGAACCAACCCATCCGGACGACGTCAGGACGGGAAAAGGACGTGCGTTGGAGACCGCGCACGAGGTTCCTGATGCAGGCAGAAAGACCGAACGAAGGCCCGGGAAGGCACTTCCGATCTCGTGAAAGCCAAGAGCAGAGGGCTCTGGCAGAGATGGAAGCTACAACCTCGAGTGCGTTCTGACCGCTGACGCCGGACGTGCCGGAATCAACTGCCGCAACGAAACTCGCACGAGGTCAGTAGCTGCCCTTTCAATCAAAACACCGAACTGTTGGATCCCCGTCGCGACCG
>JBJTRH010000131.1:0-2874 GCA_046076065.1 Planctomycetaceae bacterium
CGGGGTGATGTTCACCGAGGGCCGCCAGCACCTCGTCTACAACACGCTGCAGCATCACGAGGCGCCATCGTGCGTCAGCGACTTGCTCTACAAGGGAGCGCTGCAGGGGCGGAGCAGGCTCGTGTGGCTGGGCATGATCAAGGTCGACAAGGCCGCGCAGAAGACCGACGGCTACCAGCGCAACGACAACCTCATGCTCTCGAACGAGGCCCGGGCCGACTCGATCCCCGGCCTCGAGATCGAGGCCGACGACGTCCGCTGCACGCACGGGGCCACGAGCGGCCGGGTCGACGCGGAGCAGTTGTTCTACGCCCAGGCCCGCGGCCTGTCGGCCGAAGAGGCTGCTCGACTCGTGGTCGCCGGCTTCTTCCAGCAGGTCTTCGACCGCATCACCATCCCGCAGGTCCGCGAGGCACTCGCCAAGGCGATCGGCGGCCGCATCCAGAGGATCGTCTGAGCGCCGCCATGACCGAGTTCGTCCGAGTCGCCGAGGTGGGCGAGGTTCCCGATCCGGGCAAGACGCTCGTCGAGGTCGACGGCGACATGGTCGCCCTGTTCCACGTGGGTGGCGTGTTCTACGCGATCGACGACGTCTGCACGCACGACGGTGGGCCGCTCGCCGACGGCGAACTCCGCGATCACAAGATCGCCTGCCCGCGACACGGCGCGAAGTTCGACATCCGCACCGGTGCGGCGCTCTCGATGCCAGCCGTGCGGGCGACGCGGGCCCACGACGTCAAGGTGGACGGCGGCGGTGTCTGGGTGCGGCTCCGCGCCGAGGCCGGTGCCGGTGGCCCGCCGCTGCATGGTGCGGTGCCGGTGATGTCGGCGGCGGTGTCGACCTGCTGCACGCCTCCGGCGGCCCGTGAGGCGGCTGGCGGAGAGGCGGCCGGCATGGCCGGGGGGCCGCTCTGCGAGGATCGTGTCCGTGAGATGCTCAAGGAGGTCAAGGATCCGGAGCTGTTCGTGAACATCGTCGATCTGGGGCTGATCTACGGCGTCACGATCACGCCGTCCGCCGATGTCGCCGGCAAGCAGCACGTGGCCGTGGACATGACGATGACCAGCCCGGCCTGTCCGGCCGGTCCCCAGCTCATCGGCGACACGAAGCGGGTGGTGGGAGCGAGCCCCGAGGTGTCGGCGGTCGAGGTGCGGATCGTGATGGACCCGCCATGGACGCCCGACCGCATGACCGAAGCCGCTCGCGACCAACTCGGGATATTCTGATTGTCGTGTGCGCGGGCCGTGTGGTGAGGCTCGGGATTGCCCGTACCCCGTCGCCGGACGTTCGCCTCGGCCTTCGTGTCCTCGGCTCATTCGGATGCCGCCGTCGCTTCGCCGGGCACCGATCCGCCGCAGGCGGATTGGTCGTGGCTGCGCTCGGCGGCATACGCCGGCTCGCGGGGTACGGGCAATCCCTCGCTGGGTTCGTGCCGATTCGCAAGGGCTGCGGCCGGGAGAAGGCGATGCGGGTGGTGATCTACGAATGGTGCTGCTCGGGCGGGCTCGCGGGGCCGGATACGGCTGCGGTGGTCGGTGACGACGCCGACGCGGAGCCGCTCGCCCGCGAGGGGCGGGCGATGTTTCGGGCGCTCGCGGCCGACGCGGTGCGGGATGGCGGCCTCGAGGTCGCGGCCCTCGTCGATCCCACGCTCACCATCGATCTTCCGGCGGCGGTCGAGCGGATCGTCGTGCAGCCCGGCGATGAGGTCGCGAGCCTCGTCGCGGCCGCGAGGCTCGCCGATGCAGTGATCGTGGTGGCCCCGGAGACGGCCGCCGTGCTTGCCTCGCGGGTGTCGGCGGTGCGGGCTGCGGGAGGGCGGCCGATCGCGCCGGGCGACGCGTTTATCCGTCTCGCGGCCGACAAGCAGGCAACGATCGACGCGCTGGCCGCGGCGGGCGTGCCGGTGCCGGCCGGGCGGTCGCTCGCCGCGGGGGAGGCATGGCCCGACTCGTTCATGCGGCCGAGCGTGCGCAAGGCCCGCGCGAGTGCGGGCTGCGACGGATTGTTGGTCGTTCGGCCCGCGGATCCTCCCCCCTGCCCCGTCGCCATGCCCGTGCGCATCGAGGCCTGGTGCACCGGCACGCCCGTGGGCGTGTCGTGCCTCGTCGGGCCGCGTGGCGTGATCCCGGTGGCGGCGCTGCGGCAGCGATTTTCGGCCGTGGCGCCCGTCGCCTACGTGGGAGCCGACCTGCTCGAGGGCGTGGCCGAGCGGGGCCGCGCGGAAGCGCTCGCGAGGCGTACGATCGAGGCCCTGCTCCGCCGCGATCACCAGCCGACCACCGGCTGGATCGGAGTCGATATGATCCTTGGGGCGCGGGACGACGGGCTCGATGATCGCGTGCTCGAGGTCAATCCTCGGCTGACCACGTCGTTCGTCGGTCTGGCGGCCCACGCCCGCTCGAGCCTCGTGCGGGCGATGCTCCACGTGGCGGACGGCCAGGCCCCGGACGTGCACCCGCCCTGCGATGCCTTCACCTTCGCGATCATCGATGAGCCCCTGCCAATCCTCCGTTGACGTGCTCGCGCTCGATGTCGGCGGGGCCAACATCAAGGCGGCCGATGGTGGCGGCTGGACGCATGCCGAGCCGTTTCCGATGTGGCGGGAGTCCTCGCGGCTCGTCGAGGTGCTCGCGCGGATCGTGGGGAGCGCGGCACCGGCACGCGTGGTCGCCACGATGACGGGCGAGATCGCCGACTGCTTCGCCGACCGCGCCGCCGGGGTCGGATTCATCATTCGCGCCGTCGTCGCGGCCTGTGAGGCCGCGGGCTGCCCTGTCCCGGGGCTGTATCACCTCGACGGGCGGATCGTGCCGCCGGCCGTGGCGATCGCCGATCCGCTCGGCGTCGCCGCGAGCAATTGGCACGCGGTC
>JBJTRH010000132.1:0-6806 GCA_046076065.1 Planctomycetaceae bacterium
CGACGGCTTCGTGCTCGGCGAGGGCGCGGCGATGGTGGTGCTCGAGGAGCTCGAGCACGCGAAGCGGCGGGGCGCCCGGATCCACGGCGAGATTCTCGGCTACGGCTCGACGGCCGACGCCTACCGGATCACCGACACGCACCCCGAGGGCCGCGGGGCGGCGGCCTGCATCACGATGGCGCTCCAGGATGCGGGCCTGGGCCTCGGCGACATCCACTACATCAACGCCCACGGCACGAGCACCGACGTCAACGACAAGGTGGAGACGCTGGCGATCAAGAAGGTGTTCGGCGAGGGCGCCTACAAGATCCCGGTGTCGAGCACGAAGAGCATGATGGGCCACCTGATCGCTGCGGCCGGGGCGACGGAACTGATCGTGTGCCTGCTGTCGATCCGCGACGGCCTGCTCCCGCCGACGATCAACTACGAGACGCCCGATCCGAACTGCGACCTCGACTACGTGCCCAACAAGGTCCGCGAGGGCCGGGTCGAGCAGGCCCTGTCCAACTCGTTCGGGTTCGGCGGCCAGAACATCTCGCTGATCGCCGGCCGATTCCGCGGGTAGCGCGGGATACCGACCGGGCCGGCTTGCCCATCTTCCCGGCCGCAGGGTTTCCTCAACCGGCGCCGGCGGCACGACCGATACCACCGGTGACACGTGGACGGTCGGCGTGGGCGGAGGGCCCGCGCGGAGCGTCCACCCATCGGGGACTCCCGCCATGAAGACGCTCTCGCGCGCCCTGGGCCTCGCCGTCGTGACCGCCGTGCTCGCCACGGCGAGCGGCTGCTCGATCATCGACCGGCTCTTCCTCTTGAACACCGACGGTCCGCACGGGCATCACACCGGCACCGGGGCCGGCGGTGCATGCCAGGATGGGATGTGCGAGCCCGGTCAGTGCGGACCGGAAGGCTGCCCGACCGGGAACTGCCAGCCGGGAGGTGCCTGCCAGGAATGCGAGGGTGGCGCCTGCCATCCGCGGCACGTCGGCCGCTACGGTGGCCTCGCGAAGCACCACCTCTCGCCCGAGGAGAAGGCCGCGCTCGCCGGCAGCGGCTACGGCTCGACGCAGCCGCCCGGCCCGCCGACCGGCGCCGTCGCCTATCCCTACTACACGACCCGCGGCCCCCGCGACTTCCTCGCCAAGTGCCCGCCGTCGATCGGCCCGCAGTGATGCGGGCCCGCGTCTCGGGAACGGTGGGCTTCGACGATCGTCGCCGGTAGGCTTTCGGGCCTCACCGGCATCGTCGTTTTCTCGGCCTCGGGGGTCCTCGCATGGCAGCCGCTCCGCATGATGCCACGTCGGGCATGACCTCCGCGGGTCGGCTCACGCTCACGGCCTGGCTCGTGTGCGCGATCGCCGCGATCGGCTTCGCGTTCGACATCTACGAATTGCTGATGCTGCCGCTGGTCATCAAGCCGGCGCTCGCGGCGCTCGGCGGCGTGACGGCCGAAGGCGTGCCGCTGCTCGTGCCCGGCTCGCCGGAATACACGAAGTGGGCGCGGGCGCTCTTCTTCCTGCCGGCGATCGCCGGCGGCGTGTTCGGCCTCCTGGGCGGCTACCTCACCGACCTCCTCGGCCGCCGCCGGGTGCTCACGTTCAGCATCCTGTTGTATGCCTTCTCCGCGCTCGCCGCGGGCTTTGCCACGTCGCTGGAGATGCTGCTGTTCTTCCGCTGCCTCGTGTTCATCGGGGTGTGCGTGGAGTTCGTGGCGGCAGTGGCGTGGCTTGCGGAGCTCTTCCCCGATCCGCACCAGCGGGAGCGGGTGCTCGGCTGGACGCAGGCCTTCTCGTCGCTCGGCGGCCTGCTCGTGGGCGCGGCCAACGTGCTCGCGGCCCGGTTCGCCGACACGCTGCCGGCAATCCAGGGCGGCCACGAGGCCTGGCGCTACACGCTGATCTCGGGCGTGATCCCCGCGCTGCCGCTGATCCTGATCCGGCCGTTCTTGCCGGAGAGCCCGGTCTGGGAGGCGAAGCGGCAGGCCGGCACGCTCCGTCGGCCCAGCATCCGGGAGCTCTTCAGTCCGGGGCTCGTCCGCACCACCGTGGTGACCACGCTGGTCTTCGCCGCGAGTTATGGCATCGCCTTCGGGGCAATCCAGCAGCTGCCGCAGATCCTCGGCGGCCCGAAGGGGCACGCGGCGATCCTGGCAACGGCGAAGGCGGCGCAGGAGGAGGCCGTGGCCGCCGCGGAGAAGGCGGGCAAGCCCGCACCGCCGCCTGGCCGGCTCAAGGCGATCGCGGGCAACGCCACCGACGAGGCCGTGGCCACGGTCACGATCTGGCAGGAGATCGGCGGCCTCGTGGGCCGGGTGCTTCTGGCCTTCGCGGCGGTGCGGATCGCCAGCCGCCGGTCGCTGCTGCGGCTCTTCCAGTGGCCCGCGCTCCTGATCGTGCCCGCGCTTTTCTGGTGGATCTCCACGCAGCTCACGACCGCCGGCTCGCTGCCGCTGATCAAGGCGGGCATCTTCGTGGCCGGCCTGTTCACGGTGTCGCAGTTCTCGTTCTGGGGCAACTACATCCCGCTCGTGTTCCCCACGCACCTCCGGGGCACGGGGGAGAGCTTCGCGGCCAACATCGGCGGCCGCGTGCTCGGCACCGCCGCGGCCTGGATCACGCTCACGCTCTCCGCGGCCACGCCCCCGGATCCGGTGCGGATCGCGCTGGCGGGCGCCGCGGTGGCCGGCACCTACGCGCTGGTGGGCACGATCCTCACGCACTGGCTGCCCGAGCCGGCCGCGTCGGTCGAGGCGTAAGAAACCGACTCAGGGCCGATCGACGCCGCCATCGAGTTCCGCCGGCCACGCCGAGAGATCGTCGGGCGTGTCGAAGTGGGCGTGATACCACGCCAGTTCCCGCATCCGCGCTTCGTAGGGAAGCCGCGCCCAGCAGGCCCGCTCTTCGCCGAGATCGCGGGCGAGAATCTCGTAATACAGTTCGGGATAGACGCGGTCGTCCGGGCGATGATGCCCGTATTCCTTAGCAGGATCGTCGCCGGAGGACGAGCAGTCGGAGAGGTGGTTGGCCGGAGTCATGGAAGGATTGTATCCAACGGCATCGCCACGCGGTCGAGTTCCTGCTGTGTCGCCGCTGCCAGCGACGCAACCCGGTCGCGACCGCGTTCGAAGACCTCGCTCCTCGTCACCTCACTGGCCAGTGGCGCGGGCGGGAGAGCGTGGACCCGTACGGCCTCGCAGACCCGGTGATGCTGCTGGAGGAAGGGCTCCGAGGTGGGCCACTCGCCGATGCGATCCCGTTGCCAGTCGCGATAGAAGGCTTTCCAGGCCTGCTGGTACACGAGGTATCGTTCGCGATTCACGCACTGCCACAGGAGTTGCTCTACCAGCAGGAGCCGGTCCAACTCTGCGTCGCTGCATGCGGGTAAGCTGCCCAGCAGCGGCCGTTCGCGGGCGAAAGGCTCGCGGAGATTCGGGGGTGTGCGATCCCAGGCCTCCTTCAGGACGGGTGGTTCCCGCAGGTGCAGCACGGATCCGGGCTCACCGTCGAAATAGGCCTGCAGGGACAGTCCGTTGACCAGCGGCCAATCCTTGGGCCGATCGGTCTTCTTCATTCTGGCCACGACGTCGCGGCTGGCGATGCCCCCATCAACGCAGCTCTTCCAGGTGGGTCCGAGCCGAGGAGCCCGTCCGAAGAAGTCGAGGTGGCGCTCCGCTGAGTCGGGCCCCTCGAAGGCCGCGAGGTGGCTCGTCCAGCCCCCGGCCAAATACTCACGGTCAAGCGGCGCGCCGAAGAGGCCGCGATACGTCACTCGCCAGTTGCGTCCGCTGATACCCCGTTCGAGTTCGCCGAAGAGCGCCACCAGCCGGCTGATGCCATCCGGATCGAGGATCCAGTCGGTGTCCTTCGTATTCTGCTGGAGTCCATACTCCACGCACGCCATACCCGAGGTGAGCGTGGCCTTGATCGACCGCTCGCGCACCATGCCCTGAAAAGATCGATAGAAGCCGATGGCATCACTCATATCCCGATTGTCGGGTGCTCTGCTCGCTCGTGGCAAGCGGCCCGACTGAGCCGTGATATCTCGACCGATGCGGATGGCTGAGATCCTGTCCTCTGCACGGCGCAGGCCGTCGATCGCACGGGCCAAGCGGCCTTTCGGTATCGATTCGCCGTCGCTACCCTCCCCGACCCCGCCGCCGACCCAGGAGGACCGCGATGATCACCCGGCTGCCCGCCTGCTTCGACAACTTCCTCGCCCTGCCCATGCCCCTGATGGTGCTCTGCCTGCTCGCCTACTGGGGCACGCTCGCCTACGTGGTGCACCGCTGGATGGTGCCCTGGATCGCCGGTCGCCACGGGCAGAAGCTCGGCCGCATGGAGGCGGAGGTGCCGGCGCAGATCGGCCTCGCCTTCGGCCTCTTGATCTCGTTCATCGCGATCCCCGTGTGGGAGCAGCACAGCCTCGCCGAGGAATCGGCCCGCAGCGAGGCCGCCGCCTACCGCGAGATGGCCGAGGTGATCGAGGACGCCGACCTCGACCCTTCCGATCCCGTTCACGGCAAGCTCCGCGATGCCGTCGCGTTTCTCGTGCACGAGGAGTGGCCGCAGCTGGCCCACCTGCTCACGCCCCAGGTGTCGGCCGCCCCGATGCGGGAACTCAGGGCTGCGATTCACATCATCTCCGACACGGGGCTCCAGGGTGAACTCCACGACCTCTACAAGCAGGCGGCCACGGCCCGCGAGACCCGACTGCGGATCGCCGCCACCCGGCCGCCGCCGGCGCGCTGGGGCATCGTGGGTGTGCTCGCGATCCTCACGCTCCTCGGCGTGGGCCTGATCCATGCGGAGTCGCGCCGTGCGCGGCGGATGGCGCTGGGCATGGTGTCGGTGGGCATCAGCTGCTGCTTCGTCGTGCTCTTCGCCTACACGCGGCCCTACCTCGGCCAGTTTGCCGTGCGGCCAGTGGACCTCGAGCAGCTCGTGGCCGAGCTCGACACCCAGCGCGAGCCCGAGGAGACCGTCACCGTGGTCGCCACGGAACCCCGCCTCACCCGCTGATCGTCCGCGGCGCGCGGGGCGCGTCGTCGGGCAGCGTGGGCACCGACCAGATCACGTACAGCCCGACGGCCACCGCGGCGAGGAACGCCCACCGCAGCCACCAGGCGAGGCTGTTGAGGAACAGACTCACCGCCACCACCGCGAGCACCATCACGATCGCACGGTGCTTGAGCGACCGGCGGATACCGTGGTAGTGCTGCCAGTCGTCGAGCGTGGGGCCGAAGGTCTTGGAGCGGTGCAGCCACGCATGAATCCGCGGCGAGCCGCGGTAGAAGCACCAGCTCGCCAGGAGCACGAACGGCGTGCTCGGCACGAACGGCAGCAGGGCCCCGAGCACCGCGAGCCCGAGGCAGGTCCAGCCCCCCGCCACGAACAGAAACCCACGGAGCGGATCGGTGACGGAGCGCAGATCCATGGCGCGGGGGATTTCCGGGTTCTGTCAGGAAGGCTGCGGGGATTCTATCACGGCGGGGTTTGCCGTATGATCGCCGCCGCCGTCGCTCAGGCGGCCCCCGCCACACCGTCTCGGAGACCCTGCGATGCCCCTCGTCCCCATGCGGATCCTGCTCGACCACGCCGCCGAACACGGCTACGGCCTTGCCGCGTTCAACGTCAACAACATGGAGCAGATCCAGTCGATCATGGAGGCGGCGAAGGAGACCGACTCGCCGGTGATCGTGCAGGCCTCGCGGGGCGCCCGCAGCTACTCGCAGGACAACTATCTCCGCCACCTGATGCTCGCCGCCGCCGAGCTGTATCCGAGCATCCCGATCGCCATGCACCAGGACCACGGCAACTCGCCGGCCACCTGCCAGAGCGCGATCGACAACGGCTTCACGAGCGTGATGATGGACGGCTCGCTCAAGGAAGACGGCAAGAGCCCGGCCGACTTCGACTACAACGTGAAGGTCACGAAGGAGGTCGTCACGCTGGCCCACCGGCAGGGTGTGTCGGTCGAGGGTGAGCTCGGCTGCCTGGGATCGCTCGAGAGTGGCGAGGGCGAGGCCGAAGACGGCCACGGCGCCACCGGCAAGCTGTCGCACGACCAGCTGCTCACCGACCCCGACGAGGCGGCGCGGTTCGTGGCGGCCACGGGCGTGGACGCGCTCGCGGTGGCGATCGGCACGAGCCACGGGGCCTACAAGTTCACGCGGAAGCCCGACGGCGACGTGCTCGCCATGAAGCGGATCGAGGAAATCCATGCCAAGCTGCCCAACTGCCACCTCGTGATGCACGGCTCGTCGAGCGTGCCGCAGGACCTGCAGGACATCATCAACAAGTTCGGCGGGAAGATGCCGCAGACCTGGGGCGTGCCCGTCGAGGAGATCCAGAAGGGGATCAAGCACGGCGTGCGGAAGATCAACGTCGACACCGACTGCCGGATGGCGATCACCGGCGCGATCCGCAAGGTGCTCGCCGAGACACCCGAGAAGTTCGACCCCCGCGACTACCTCAAGCCCTCCCGCGAGGCCATGAAGAAGGTGTGCGCGGAACGGATGGTGCAGTTCGGTCAGGCCGGCAACGCCGGCAAGATCAAGTGCATCACCCTGGCCGACATGGCGAAGCGCTACGCCGGCGGCTGAAACCGGCGTACACATGGCTCGGGGCTGCCAGTGCCCCGAGAGCCGGCGTATGCCGCCAAGCGGAGCCAGGATGGCGAAGCGATGGCGGCATCCGAGTGAGAGGATGCCACGATGGCATACTCTCACGTCCGGCCACGGGGCGTGGGCAGCCCCGAGCCAACGCGAACGTCCGGCGAGCATCGCTTCCGACGGGCGGCTTCTATCG
>JBJTRH010000133.1:0-21190 GCA_046076065.1 Planctomycetaceae bacterium
ACATCGCCCGGGTGATGAAGGAGGCCTTCTACATCGCCACGACCGGCCGTCCCGGCCCGGTGCTCGTCGACCTGCCCAAGAACATCCAGCTCGCGCAGATCGTGCCCGACTACGACTGCGAGATGAACCTCCCCGGCTACAAGCCCGACCAGCGGAAGGCTGCCCCGGCCGAGCAGATCCAGCAGGTGGCTGCCGCCATCAAGCGGGCCAAGAAGCCGGTGATCTACGCCGGCGGCGGCGTGATCGCCTCCGACGCCGCGGAGGAGCTCCGCACGCTGGCCCGGCAGACGGGCATCCCCGTGACCATGACGCTGATGGGCCTGGGCGCGTTTCCGGGCGATGATCCGCTGTCGCTCGACATGCTCGGCATGCATGGCAGCGTGTATGCCAACTACGCCGTCGACGAGGCCGACCTGCTGATCGCGGTGGGCGTGCGGTTCGACGACCGCGTGACCGGCAAGGTCGAGGCCTTCGCCCGCCACGGGTTCATCGTCCACATCGACATCGACCCGTCCGAGATCAACAAGAACAAGCTCGTGCACGTGCCGATCGTCGCCGACGTGAAGACGGCCCTCGGCCAGCTCAACGCGATCGTCGAGCCGCCGGCGGCCTCGCTCGCGGGCTGGCACGACCAGATCGCCGAATGGAAGAAGGAGGATCCCTTCTCGTTCGACACGTCGTACCCCGGCATCCTCGCCCAGGAGGCGATCCAGGCGCTGTCGAAGCTGACGGCGAAGCGGGAGACGGTGATCGCGGTCGGCGTCGGCCAGCACCAGATGTGGGCCGCCCAGTTCTTCACCTTCCGCGAGCCGCGGACGTGGCTCTCGTCCAGTGGCCTGGGCACGATGGGATTTGGCCTGCCGGCGGCGATGGGCGCGAAGGTGGCCCGCCCCGACGCGATCGTCGTCGACATCGACGGCGACGGCAGCATCCTGATGAACATCCAGGAGCTCGCCACCTGCCGCACGGAGAACATCCCGGTGAAGGTGCTGCTGCTCAACAACCAGCACCTCGGCATGGTGGTGCAGTGGGAGGATCGGTTCTTCAAGGGCAATCGGGCCCACACCTATCTCGGCCCCGTGGATCATCCCGAGGCCTGCGGCCAGGGCGACGGTATCTCGCCGGACGACCGGTATCCGGATTTCGTGATGGTGGCCAAGGGCTTCGGCTGGCAGGCCGAGACGATTCGCGAGAAGCAGGATCTCGTGCCCGCGCTCACGCGGCTGATCGAGGCCGAGGGGCCGGCGATCCTCGACGTGCAGGTGCCCTACCAGGAGCACGTTCTGCCGATGATTCCGTCGGGCATGACGGTCCAGGACCTGATCAAGAAGTAGGCTCGGCCGCGGGGCCCAGCCGTGGAGCGGCTACGGAGCCCCGAAGGGATCGTTGCCGGGAGCGACGGCCTCGCCGCCGGCCGGGCGCGCCGCCGCGGCAGCCTTGAATGGCCGCACGGCCTCGAGGTCGGCCAGGGCGTCGGCGAGTGCCTGGCCAAACTCCTGCTTCGTCGGCTGGGTCGTCGCACCCATCTCGCCGCCCGGGTTAAAAGCAAACTCGCCCCCGGCCGCCGGCCCCCGCGCTCCCTGCTTCTTGGCCTCGGGCTTCGGGTGGATCCATTCGTGGAGGATCAAGGCGTTTTCCCGCAGGCGGGCCGCGAAGTCCTTGGCGGTGCCGCCGGCATCGCCGGCGATGGTCACGAGGCCCCTGCCCTTGCCGGCGGGCTGGATCGCCGACGCCAGGGCTGCGAGCCGCCAGGCATCCCGCTCCAGGATCGTGGGCTCGACAGGCGGGGCCGGCTTGGCGGGGAGGGGCTGTCCGCCGCCGGGAGGGCTGCCGAAGTCGGGCCGCATGCCCCCGCCGGCGAACTCGCCGCCGCCGAATCCGCCGGCCATGGCCAACCCGCCGCCGGAGAGCGACAGTCCAAACTCCTCGTCGCGGGCCGCGTCGAGGTCCTGCTGGAGGCCGCGGACTGCCGCCGTGCGGATTCCCTCGAGCGTTGAGGCGGCATCGATCTTCGCGTCGGCTGCGGCCATCCGGCCCAGCGCCTCGGCGGCCCGCACCCGCACGTCCACCGACCGCGAGGCGTCGGCCAGCAGCGTGACGAGCGCGGCGGCGGCTTCGGGGCTTGCGTCGGGCATCGCGAGGGGGAGCAGCCCAAGCGCCCGCGATGCGAGCCAGTCGCCCGCCTCGCCGCTGCCAGCGGCCGGAGGCGTGGTGGCGACTGCGAGGAGTCGCGGGCCTTCGGCCTTGAGCGACACGCCCGCGTCCGCCTGTCGAGCGAGGCTCGCCAGGGCCGCGGCCCGTGCCGCCAGCGGAAGCGCGGCGTCGGCGGCAGCAGTGGCGAGCACCGGGGTGGCGCCGGGCCAGGGCTTCCCGTCCTTGCCCCGCAGGTCACCGACGAGCAGCATCGCATTGACGGTCGTGACGGGGTTCACGCCGGCGGCGGCCACGCGGCCGGCGGCCCACTTGGATGCCTCGCCGTTGATCGCGTCGAGCGACGCGGCATCGAGCGTGCGCTCGTTGAGCAGGCTCTCCCGGATGCGGCGTCGCAGGCGGTCCATGCTGCGGACGTTCGCGGGATCCTCAAGCAGCGGCAGCACCTTCGTGGTGAGGGTCGCCCTGCCGGCCGCGTCGATCGCCCCGGCTTTCGCCTGCTCCAGGTAGGCCTTCACCTCGGCAGCATCGGTGAACGACTCCCAGGGCTCCCTTGGGGCCTTTTTGTCGTCGGGCTGGGCGTGAACCGGAGCGCAGACCGCAAGCGCGGCGACGAGGGCGACGAAGCGCAGGGTTTGCATGGCGGGGAATCGCAGGGTGTCGTGAACGAGGCCGGTCATTTGTCGGCCCCACGGGGCTGGCCGGCAGCAGGCCTGGGCCGCTTGTCGTCGGGTGATGCGAGCTTGGGAAGCGAGGTCCGGTAGCGACTGAAGAGCGGCTCCGACTCGGCGTACGACACCACCTCGAGGCTCCCGTCCGGTCCCAGCACGAGCGTTTCGAGCATCTCGCGGGGGCCGGTGGTCGCCGGGTCGTCCTCCTGCTGGCGGCCCCGCACGTCCACTACGATCCGGCCGGTGTCGATGCGGTCTCGAATCCGCGTCTCGTTCTTCGGGTTGGTGGCCGGATCCGCCAGCACGAGTCCACCCGGCTCGGTCACCACGCGGCTGAAACGGTAGTTGCCCGTGCCGTTGGCGGGGCCGAGCACGAGCATCTCGATCGCTTCCTTGCGGAGCTTCAGCAACTTCGCGTCGTCCTTGCCCAGCGGCCGCACCACCACCAGCGGCGGCTGTGGCACGGTGACCGGCGGCGACTCGTTGCTTGGATTGGAGACGAGCACCTCCGTCTTGCCCGCTGCGGCGTCGGCCAGGAACCGCGACTCCACGCCGAAGTTCGGGTTGCCCACGGTCAGCCGCACCCGGTAGGTGTAGGCGACGCCCGGCCGCACGGTCCGATCCACATAGCGAAACAGGCGGTAGACGCTTCCCGGGCTTCCGGCTCCCATCTCGCCGCCGGCGAACTCGCCGCCAGCCATGACCGGTGACAGCGGGAACGGGTTGGGGTCGACGATCGGCTCGTCTGCCGGCACGCCCGTGTCGTCGAGATACTGGATCGAAAGAACCCGGGCCACCGGCGTCGCTCCGAGTTTCTCGATGCGAACCACCAGTTCGCACGGCTTGTCAGCCGCGACCCCGCCCAGCGGACCCAGTTCCCGCTCCAGCTGAGGCGTCCGCACGAAGACGACGCCCGTCGCCGCGCCCACGTCGCCCGCCGAGAACGACACGGTGCCGTCGGCCGTGGTCACGGTCTGCACCACCAAGGCGGCCGCCGGTTGGGGGAGGGGCTCACCGACGAACTTCACTCCCGTCAGCCTCAGCGTCTTGTCGGCGAAGGCCTTGGGATCGTCGGCCAGCCGCTTCGCAGCGACGACTTCGGGCTCGCGGACGGCGGTCTGTTGTTGCTCGTCAAGCAGTTTGCGGAGTTCGGGCAGGAACCAAGGATGGATGGCCTTGGTGCCCCACCCGTCGTACAGCAGCTGCGGCAGCCCGGACGAATAGGGCACGTCGCTGTCGGATGGTCCCATCATGAACTGCGGGGGCAGGCGATCGTCCTGCAGCGGCTCGGTCGAGCCGCCCGGCTGAAACATCCCGCCGCCTCCTTCGGCCCCCATGCCCGGAGCGGCAGCGGCGGCGACCTTGAGCCGCTCCCACTTGCCGACGGCACCGTTGACCACCGCCGCGCGTTCGATGGCGTACTGACCCCAGTGGGGCAGGTCCCCCTGCGGATTTTGGAAGCCCGTTCCCGCGAAGCATCGCGCGAACTCCTCGCGCTGCTTCGCGACCGGCACCAGGCCCGTCACCACCACGTAGGCCGCCACGCGGCCCGGCACCTCCGCCACCGCCGTCGGATCAGCGGCGCCGCCAAACTCGCCGAACGAGGAGGCGGGGGGCGTCTCGGCGCCTGCAGCGGGCTGACGCCCCGGGGGCAGTCGCCGACGCGGCCTGCCGTCGGGGGGCACACCCTCGCCGCCCGGGACCGCTTCGAATCCGGGGGCGGCTGCCGGATCGGGCAGGATCGTCACGCCCGCGACGGCGCGGAGATCCTCGATGGGGAGCACCTCGGGCTTCGGCCGCTTGACGACATCCTGCGCGAAGGGACGGTTGAGGGTCGTGTCGGTCGGCGCGGGGGGCACCTTGATGTGCTGCGGCCTCCACGGCTCGAGCGCCGCCGCGAGTTCGCCCTTCGGCCGCACGATGTCGGCCGGCGGATCGGTCGAGCGATCGATGTGCTGCATCGTCTGCGTGGCGAGGGCGTTGATCGCCTGCGGCGTCTGGGATTGCTGGGCCGACTTGAGCCGCAGGGCATTGGCTCCGCCCCAGAGGAGCATGAGGGCGAAGAGCCCGAGCAGGCCCACCACGAACTTCTCGCCATGGCGCAGGAAAAAGTCCTGCATGCCGGCCACGCTGATCGATGGCTTCTTCATGCGCCGGGCACTCCTTCCGCGGACGCCGTGCCGAGCAGCACGCCCTCGTTCGGCGGGTTCGCCAGCGTCACCGTCCCACGAATCTCGAGGAGCACGTCGTTGGGCCGCAGGCCTCCCGGCAACGTGGAGCCGCCGGGGCGACCTTCCATCCCGGGACCTGCACCCGCGCCGCCAACACCGGGATTGATTCGCACCTGCCGCACGTCGATCGGCACCTCGTTGGTCGCCAGCGTGGTCAGCAGGGCGTCGATCTTCCGCTGGTCGACGACGGCACGGAGGGCGAACGGCACGAGGTGCACGAGCTTGGCGTCGGGCGAGGTGCTGAGTTCGGCGGCCGTCAACGGCTTGCCGGTCAGATCCACGTAGATCCACTCGCGGAGCATGTCGTCGGGCGACGCGGCCGCGGCGGCATCCGCCGGCGGCTGTCCGCCGAACTCACCGCCCATTTCGCCACCACCCATGGGCGCGACGCCCGCCCCGGAAAACCGCGGGTGGGCCGGGCGTCCGGCGGGGCCCGCGCCGCCCATGCCCCCGTCGGGCGGCGGCATGCCCTCCATGCCGAACTCGCCCCCAGCCTGGCCTGCCGCGGCGGCCATTTCGATCCGCCCGCCACCCTGGCCGCCGGGCCGATCCTCAGCTGCGAGATACCCCACGGCGAGTTCCTGCACGAGCATGATCGGCGCGTTGAACGGCTCGGTGGCCCCGGTGTTGACCTGCTTGATCGTGTCGCAGAGCAGCCCATACACCCAGAGCTCCTCCTGGGCGAGCAGCACCTGCGTCGTCGAGGGCGGCTTCACCCAGGTAAACGAGGCGAGCAGCCGCCGCTGGTCCTCGGCCGCCCACTCCACGACCTCACCGGTTGGTGCCGTCGGCCGCGCCCCGCCCATCGGGCCCGGTCGGCCGCTGAACTCGCCGCCGAAGCCACCCGGCGGAACGCCGCCGCCAAAGCCCGGCGGAGCACCCTCGCCAAATCCGCCGCCGGGGCGCCCGGCGGCGTCACCCTCCGTCAGATCGGCAGCTCCCATCCGCTTGGGTAACTCCCGCACCAGGGCGTTGGCCGTGTCGCGATACCGCCGGAGGTACTGGGCGGTGAGCGAGCCACCCGGCTTCAGGCGGCCGACCTGCGTGACGAAGTCGTCGCCGAGCTGCTTCGGCCAGACCCGCAGCGGCGCCTGCTCGTCCCAGAGCGTCTTCCACTCGGCGAGGGTGTCGGCATGGATCTCCGCCGTGCGCTTCTCGATTTCGTTCGACCACGACTCGTTGGGGTGATCGGCCCGCGAAGTGATGGCGTTGAGCGCGTCGATCTGACCCTTGATCTGCGACTGCTGGCCCGCGATCAGGGTGTCGAGCCGTCCGGTGCCCTGGGCCAGCAGCGGCACGAGCACCAATGGCACGATCAGCCCGAGAATCCAGAAGTGGTACTTCGCCAGGGCGGCCACGTACGGACGAATCTGTTCCGGCAGTTGCGGCATGGTGATCGCCTCCCGTCAGGGCATCGCCGCCGGTGCGGCAACGGGCTTCGGCAGCTTCGACCCCGGCGTGGCAGGCTGCCAGACGAACTGGAGCACGAAGTCGTATCGCTTGAGCTTGATGACCGGGGCCGCGGCCGCCGGCCCGCCCTCCATGCCGGGGCGGCTCCCGCTCACCGGACCGCCGCCTTCCACGAACTCGACCTGGCGAATCGGCGACGAGGCGACGAGCACGGGGAAGCCGATGCCGAGATCGGCGACGGGCACCTGCTCGCCGGCCCGCGCCCCGGCCGCGACGGACACACCCTCGCCCTCGCCGAGGAGACCGCGGACGAGGGTGCCCCGGACGAACTGCTCGCCCTCGTTGCCGCGCTCCTCGTTGTGGAAGTGGTGTCCGGTGATCTGCACGACCCAGCCGGGACCGGCGGGGCCGCCAGCAACGGCACCGGCCTCGCCTTCGGGGGTCGCGGCCGGTGCAGCCGCGCCATCGGCGGTGACGGTCGCGTCGGTGGCCGCCGGATCCGGCGCCGGCTCCGCGGCGGGCGGCTCCTCGGACGCCGCCGGCGCGGCGGCTGCCTTGGTCTCCTCCCAGTTGCCCTGCACGCCGGTGAACCAGGTGGCGAGATCGGGGAAGTACTGCATGTCGATGCTGTCGACGTGGAGTTCGCGGCGGTCGGCGATCGCGGTCGGCGGCGGCTGCCGATCCTCGCGGGGCAGCATCGACGTCACCGCCCGCATCATGTCGAGCGACTGGAACCGCCGCTCCCGCACCTCGATCAGATACCGCTGCCAGCCGGCCGCCTCGGTCTGCTTCTGCGCGATCGACTCGAGCGCCGACACCGCCGCCGCGGATCGCGCCTTGGCGTTGTCGGCGCCGGCGAACGCCTGCTGGTATTTCGCCGGCGCGTAGGTCTGCCACGCGAGGAACATGCCCACGAAGTTCACCACCGCCGCCGTCAGCAGGCCGAGCATGCCCGCCACCAGCCAGGGCTTCTTCTCGGCGATCAGCCGATCGCGGACGATTTCCTTGGGCAGCAGGTTCGTGGCCAGGCCGGCGCCGCCGGCCCCCTGCAGCGCCAGGCCGTAGGCGGTGGCGAACGCGAGCCTGTGCTCCCGGAAGCCGCTGGCCGCCACGGCCGGGCCGCCGAGCGCGTTGTAGGTCTCCAGCCGCTGCACGTCGAGCTGCAGCTGCTTGGCCACGAAGTCGGAGAGCCCGCGGAGCTTGGCCGCGTTGCCGAGGAGGAGCACCTTGCCGATCTTCGCGGTCTTGTCGGTGCCGGTGAAGTAGTTCAGCGACCGCTGCAGCTCGGAGGCGAACTCGGTGAACACCGGCCGCATCGCCTTGAACACCGCGCGGGGATCGGCCGCCCGGACGGCGTTCCGCTTCTCCTGCTCGGCCTTCTCGAAGGTGAACTTCATCTCCTTCACGAGCGCCTTCGTGAAGCTACTGCCGCCGATCGGCATGCTCCGCTGCCAGACCCGCAGCCCGTTGGTGACCACGATGTCGCTGGAGTCGACGCCGATCGCCACGATCACCAGGGACGGCGGCGGCGCGTCGGGATCGATTTCCGCGGGGGGCGGCAGCTGGTCGAACATGGCCATGTTGGCCAGTGCGATCGGCTGCAGCTGGAGCACGTCGACGGCGATGCCGGCGTTGGTCAGCGGGGCGAGGGCCTTGTTCACCTGCTCGCGCTTCATCGCGAACAAGGCGACCTCGGCATCCATCACGAAGCCGCCCTCTTCGATGCCGCCGGCGAGCCGCTGCCAGTCCCAGACCACCTGGTCGAGCGGGAAGGGGATCTGCTGGTTGGCCTCGTAGCGGACGATGTCGGGGATCTTCTTGGCCTCGATCGGAGGCAGCTTGATGAACTTCGCGAGGCCCGCCTGGCCCGGCGCCGACACGGCCACGCGCTCACCGGCAAGGTCGTGCCGCGACACGAAGTCCTGGAGCGCGGCCCTCACCAGCTCGACCGGGTCGGCGTCCGGCTGGGAGAGCATCATCGGGTATTCGATGTACTCGAACTCCTCCGCGAGGAGCTTCCGCGGGTCGTCCGGAGACAGCCGGCAGCGCAGGGCCTTGAGGCCGCACTTGCCGATGTCGATTCCCCACGCGTACGGACTGCGGGCCATCGGGGCCGGGTTCCCGGTTGAAGGAGGTGGGTCTCGTGGGCCGGGACGCGAGCGAAGGCGGCGGGCGAACTCCCGCCCAGAAGCAACTTTACGAACGTGCCGCGGGGGGTGTCAAACGGCCTCGCGCCGTGCCCGTGCCCGGTCGTGCGATCAACTACACTCGCGACCATGGTCCTCGCGCGCACGACGGTGTTCCTTCCCTGCCACACGCTCGACGACTTCCCGACGTGGCTGGATGAGACGGAGGCCGACGACCTGCTCGCCGCGTGGATCGCGGCCTGGCACCCGGCGGTGATCGCGGCGGTCGGCGGCCCGCCGACGTGGGCGGCCGTCGACCTGCCCGTGGCCGACGGACCGCTGCTGGGCATCGTGCCCCGCTCGTGGGATGACCGTTTCGAGGCCCAGTGCGGCGCCACCGACACCAGCGGATCGGTCTTCGTGCGCGGGGTGGCGGGAACCGACGCCATCAGCCGCGCCGCCCTCGCGGCGGTCGATGCCGCCGTCGCCGACCCGCTGCCTAGTGACGATCTGGCCCCCGACTTCCACGCCCTCGGGCTCGCGGCCTTGCTCGCGGAACTGCTCGCCCGCCGGATGCGATCGTCGGCCGACCTCGACGACGCCTTTCGCGCGGCTGCGGCGACCGCTGCGCGGGAGGCCGTGGCCGGCCGCGTTGACGCCGCCCGCGCCGCCCTCCGCGAGTGCTTCGACGGCCTCGCCGCCACGCGGGCCCGCTACTATCCGGTCGACTCGTGGGTGCTCGATCTCGTGCTCGTCGGCGGGGCCGCGACGGCGGCGAGCGTGGCAGCGTCGCTGGCGTCGCCGGGGCCCGTCGGCGTGATCGCCGGCGGCGCCACGATCGAGCGGCTCGCGGACGAGCGGCCCGAGGTGGTCCGTGTGCTCCGCGAGGCGATCGCGTCCGGCCGCGTCGTCGGCTGTGGCGGCCGCGACGTCGACGGCGGGCTCGACCTCCTCGCAGCCGAAGACATCGCCGCCTCGTTCGACCGCGGGCAGCGAGCCTGGCGCGACGCCCTCGGCACGGTGCCCCGCACCTACGCCCGGCTCGCCGGCGGCCTCACCCATCTCGTGCCGCCGCTGCTCGCCGACCGCGGCTACCGCGGCCTCATCTGGCCCGCGTTCGATGGCTCCCCGGTGCCCGACATCGGCGGCGGCGTGGCCTCGTGGGAGTCGGCGGGCGGCCGGATCGATGCGATCGCGTCGCGGCCGCTCGACGCCGGGGCGGCCCGCACCGTGCTCTCGCTGCACGAGACGCTGGGCGACGCCATGGATCACGACCACTCCGTCGTGCTGGCCTTCGCCCACGTGGCCGGCCGGGCGACCCGCTGGCATGCGCTCCTGCGCCGGATCGGCGGCTGGTCGAACCTGCTCGGCACGTTCGCCACGCCGGAGGGCGTGCTCGACGCCACGGCCGCGGTGGGCCGGTCCGTGTCGTTCGAGCCCGACGCGTTTCCGCCGAGTCTGGTCGCCGAGTCCGGCGGCGAGGTGGACGCAGCCCTCGCATCGGCAGCACGCGCCGCGGCGCGGATCGTCGATGCGGCCCCGAGCATCCCGGCCGGGGCGGCGGAGCCCGTCGTGCCGGTGCCGGCCGTCGCTGGGTCGCCACCGCGCCGTCGCAGCGCGTTTCGCCTGTTTGGCGGCCGCCGCGACGAGCCGCCGGCAGTGGACAACGGCCTCGTGCGGGTGGAACTCAACGCCGCCACGGGCGGCATCCTCGCCCTGCGGCGGCGGGCCGCCGCGGCGAACCGGCTCTCGCAGCAGATCGCCCTGCGGACGACGGCGGCCGCTCCCGCGGTGGGCCAGGCCTGGGTGGCCGAGGAGGATCGGCAGACCGTGACCCGCATGCTCGCCGACGAGACCGGCGTCGAGAACGACGCCGCGGGTCGGCCGCAGCTCGTCGCCCGCGGCAGGCTCGTGACCGAGGCCGGCGTTGCCGCGCGGTTCGTCCAGCGGGTGAGCCTCGTGCCGGGTCGGCCGCTCGCGATCATCGACGTCGACGTCGACGTCGACCGGCCGCACGACGGGCCGCTGTCGGCCAGCCACGTCGCCCTGCGGTTCGCGTGGAACGAGAACGATCCCGTCGAGATCCGCCGCAGTGTGCACACGCAGGCGGTCGTCACCGATCGGACGCGGTTCACCGCTCCGCACTTCGTGCACCTCGTCCCGGACGACACCCGCCGCAACGTGGAGCCGGTGACGGTGCTTACCGGCGGCCTACCCTGGCACCTCCTCTCCTCGCCGCACGTGCTCGACAGCCTGGCGGGGCCCGCCTCCGGTCGGATCGTGCGGCGGGTGGGCGTCGGCTTCGGGCTCGACCGCCCCTGGGACGCAGCGCTCGCCCTCATCCACGGCGGCCTCGAGTGGCCCGCATGCCACGCGGCCCCGGCCACCGTCCGCCTCACGGCGGCTCCGGGCGAGGCGGCTGCTTCAGCTCCCGGCGTCGTCCGCGTGGGGCTGCTCGAGTCGGCGGGCGTCGCGGGGCCGACGGCCGTCGACTGGGGCCGGCCGGTAGCGCGGGCCACGGCGATCGACGCGGCCGGCAGCCCACGGGCCGACGTCAGCGTTGCGATCGACGGCACCCGCACCGTAGTTTCTCTCGCACGCTACCAGTGGCTCGAGATCGAGGTGGGGTTCGCCGGATGATCATCACGCTCGACGGTCCGGCCGGCGCCGGCAAGAGTTCGACGGCCCGCGCGCTTGCCCGCCGGCTTGGCTGGTTCTATATGGACACAGGCGCCATGTACCGGGCCGTCACGCTCGTGGCCCTGGAGCGGGAGGTGCCGCTCGACGACGCCGGGCGGCTGGCGGCCCTGGCGGACTCGCTCGCCATCGTCTTTCGCGACGGCCGCGTGCATGTGAACGACCGCGACGTGTCGGGCGAGATTCGCACCGAACGGATCACCGCCGCCACGCGATCGGTGGCCGACGCGCCGCCGGTGCGCGACGTGATGAAGCGGATGCAGCGGCTGCTGGCCGAGGGGCTCGACGTGGTCACCGAGGGCCGCGACCAGGGGTCGGTGGTGTTTCCGCACGCGGAGCTGAAGGTGTTTCTCACCGCCTCGCCCGAGGAGCGGGCGCGGCGCCGCCACTGCGAGGAGCAGTCGCGGGGCGTGGCCACCTCGCTCGACGCGATCCTCGCGGCCCAGAATCACCGCGACGAGGGGGATCGGATTCGCGAGGTCGGGGCGATGAAGCCGGCCGCCGACGCCCTGCTCGTGGAGACCGACGGCCTCACGCAGGACGAGGTCGTGGAGCGGCTCGTGCGGCTCATCGAGGGGCGGCGGCAGCCGCCGCCCGCATGAACGAGCGGGCCGCACCGGCGGATGTGGGGCGGACCGGCGGCGGCCACAGCACGTTCGGCAAGGCGCTGTATGCGTGCCTGTGGGTGCTGTCCCGGACGCTCGGCGTGGCCCTGTTCGGCTTTCGCTCCCGGTTCGTCGAGCCGCTGCCGACCGAGGGCGGACTGGTCGTGCTCTCAAGCCACCAGACGTTCCTCGATCCGCTGCTCCTCGGCCTGGCCACCGACCGGCGGCTGTCGAGCCTGGCGCGGAGCTCGCTCTACCGCTTCAAGCCGTTCGGTGCGGTGATCACGGCGCTCGACGCGGTGCCGATCGACCGGCAGGCGTCGGCCCTCAAGGCGATGAAGGCGGTCATCGAGCGGCTCGAGCGCGGAGCCGCCGTGATCATCTTTCCGGAGGGCGCGCGGACGCACGACGGCCGGCTCGGCGAGTTCAAGAGCGGCTTCGCGCTGATCGCGAAGAAGGCCGGCGTGCCGATCGTGCCCGTCGCCATCGTGGGGGGGTTCGAGTGCTGGCCCCGCACGCGGCTCCTGCCCCGTCCGGGGCGGATCCGCCTCGAGTTCGGCGAGATCCTCACGGCGGAGCAGGTGGCGACGATGAGCGACACGGACATCTTCGAGGTGTGCACGCAGCGGATCCGCGACCTCGACGCGAAGGCCCGCGCCACCCTCGGCGGTCAGTGGGCCGATTCGGCCCGGCGGACGAGGTCGAGGAACTCGGCGCGGTAGCCGCCGGGGTCGTCGCCGAGGGCCGCGCCCGCGATCCGCGATACCAGCGGGAGCGTGGCGTCGCCGGCGTGCTCGCTGCCACGGAGCAGCATCCCGAAGGCGGCCACGGCAGCCGCGAACCGCAGGTCGGCCGAGGCGTCGTCGAAGGCTCCGCCGCGGCGTGCGAGCGGCACCTCGAGGAGCCGGCTCGTGTCGCCCTCGGGCTCCTTGAAGCGGAGCTTCACGGTGAGCAGTTCGTCGCTCGCGGCGGCGTCGCGGCCCTTTGCGGCGGCCGGGGTCGGCGCGGGCTCGCGGCGATACTTGAGCGGCTCGGCGCCCCGGTCGGGACCGACCATGGCGTCGTCCACGAGCTCGACCTCATAGACCGCGGTGACCGCGTGGCCGGCCCCGATCTCGCCCGCGTCCTTGGTGTCGTCGCGGAAGTCCTCGGCGGCGAGGGCCCGGTTCTCGTAGCCCAGCAGCCGGTACGACGCGACCACGGCAGGATTGAACTCTACCTGGATCTTCACGTCCTTGGCGATCGTGATCGTGCTGCCGGTGAGCTGCTCCACGAGCACCTTGCGGGCCTCGCGGACGCCGTCCACGTAGGCGTAGACGCCGTTGCCGTTGTCGGCGAGCTTCTCCATCTTCTCGTCCTGCAGGTTGCCCTGACCGAAGCCGAGCACCGTGAGGAACGTGCCCCCCTTCGCCTTCCCCCTGATGAGCTCCACGAGCGCCGCGTCGTCGGTGATGCCCACGTTCAGGTCGCCGTCAGTCGCGAGGATCACCCGGTTGGCGCCGCCGGGGATGAACCGCTCCGCCGCCTGCTCGTAGGCCAGCGCGATGCCGGCGCTGCCGTGGGTCGAGCCGCCCGCAGCGAGCGACTCGATCGCGGCCCGGATCGCGGCCTTCTGGTCGCCGCTCGTGGGCGGGAGCTTCAGCCCCGCGTCGCCGGCGTAGGTGACGATCGCCACACGGTCGTTCTCGGTGAGCTCGTCGACGAGCATCAGGAGCGCCTGCTTGACGAGCGGAAGCTTGTCGGGGTCGCCCATCGAGCCCGACACGTCGACGAGAAACACGAGATTGCCGGCCGGCCGGGCGTCGCGGGCAATGTCGCGGCCCTGGAGCCCGATGCGAACGAGCCGGTGGCCCCGCCGCCACGGGCACTCCGCGGCCTCCACCGTCACCGAGAAGGGATCGTCGCCCGCGGGCTGCGGATAGCCGTAGCGGAAGTAGTTCACGAGCTCCTCGATCCGCACCGCGTCGCGGGGCGGCCGGCGGCCCGCCGCGAGGAACCGGCGGACGTTGGCATACGACGCGGTATCGACGTCGATCGAGAAGGTGGAGAGCGGCGCGTCGGCGGTGCGGAGGAAGCGGTTCTCGGTGAACTGATCGTACCGCTCGCGGTCACGGGCCACTTGCCATCCGAGCTGCTCCCGCTCGCCCCGGACTCCGTCCGCCTCACGGAAGAAGAGGTCGCGACGGTTGCCGTCCGTCGGTTCCGGCCGCGCGGCCAGCATCGGTGTGTCGGACTGCGGTTCCTCCAGGCGTGCGGTCCTGCGACTCTGCAGGTCCCAGCGGCCGGCCAGCCGATCCACGACGGCTGGCTGCGGAACCGGGCTCGCGGCCAGCGTCGGGAGCGGTGTTGCCGGGGCGGAGCGCGCACTCACGTCCGCCCCGACCTTTTCGTCGATCACCGTCGCATCGCGGGCTTCGGATTTCGGTGCCGTGAGCACGGGCTCACCGACGCGGGCCGATTCGGCGGTCGGCCGCCTCTCCTCGCGGCGGGCCAGCTGCCGCGGTGCGGCATCGAGCATGAAGGTGGGCAGGATGGCGACGAACGCAGCCGCCGCAACCGCCGTCAGGCCGGCGACGATCCAGGCGAGCCGGCCGCGGCCGGCTCGCCGCGGTGGAGGTGCGTCGCCGCGGGCTGCGGCCGCAAGCACCGCCCGGCGGAGCGCGGGCGAGCGAGCGGGCAGGTCGTCGCCCGCGGCCGACTTCAGCCCGGCGGCGATCGTGCGGAGTGCCGCGACCTCGCGGGCCGCGGGGTCGTCGGTGGCGAGGAGCCGCTCCACGGCGGCGCGGTCCTCGGCCGTGCCCTCGCCGAGGGCGTGCGCGGTGAGCCGGTCGTCGAGGCCGCCGGTGCCTGGGGCGTGGTCGCTGGTCATGGCTGCTCTTTCGTGGTGGAGACGGTGGCCGGCGCGGGAAGGAGATCGCGGACGAGCGGATGGCTGCGGAGTGCGGTGAGGCCGCGATGGGCGAGCACGCGGACATGGCCCTCGGTGCGGCCGGAGATCCCGGCGATCTCGCGATACGAAAAGCCCTCGCACCACAGGTCGATCGTCTCGCGCTGGGCGGCCGGGAGGTCTCTGAGCAGCAGCCGCAGCCGCGCGGCGAGATCGTGCGCCTCGGCCGCGGCCGCGGGGTCGGGTCGCCGGTCGGCGGGCGACGCTCCGGCCGACTCGACGGCCGCGTCGTCGTCGAGCGACCGCTCGCGGCCTGCGCGACGCAGGTGGTCGAGGGCTCGGTTGCGGCACACGCGAAACAGCCACGGGGCGACGTGGTCCTCGACCCGCGCCCGCGACTCACCGCAGAGCATCACGAAGGCGTGCTGCACGGCGTCGGCCGCGAGGTCGACGTCGCCGAGAATCCGACGGGCATACCGCGTGAGCGGCTGCTCGAACTGGTCCACGGCCTCCAGCACCCAGCCGTGTGCCTCGCTGCTCGCCGCCATGGCCTGCTCCTCGCGTGCCGTCGCTGCCCCGGGGCTGGTTATCCGCATTCGGATCGCCGGCCACCAAGACAACGCCGCGGGGGCCGAAGCGTTACGGTCCGCTCGCCGGGGGCGGCGTGGCCCCGTCCCGGGCCCGCTTGAACGGGTCGATCGTGCCGCCATCCGGGCCCGGGGGCGGGTCGTTGGACGACGGCCCGAAGGGCAGCTTCGGCCACTCGAGATTCATGCCCGGCCAGGCGGGCGCGGGGGTCGGAGGCTGGGGCGGCGGGCTCGCCCGGGGGGCCGGCGGCAGGGCCGAGGGCGCGGTCAGCAGCTCATCGGGCGAGGGAAACTTCCGGCCCGGATCGCCGGAGGGCGTCGCCGACACGGGCACGGCCACCACGCCCGTCGGGTCGCCGCGGTCGATCACACGGATCGAGACGTCGTCGATCAGGGCCACCCCGAGGCCGGTGAGGGCGAAGGTGACCACGAGCGGCTCGCCGGCCGCGTCGGGCGGCACGATCCGGTGAAGCACGAGCCGCCGCCAGACCTTCGTGGTCGCCACCCGCTCGCCGAGCGCCGGCCCGCCGAGCGAGTCGAACACGAACAGCCCGTCCACGCTGCCGCTGATCGGCTTGGGCACCATCACCTTCGCGGAGATCTCCACCAGTTTGCCTGCCGGCGCCGTGAGGGGCGGAGTCGTCACCCACACCGGTGGTGTTTCGACGACCACCGGTGTCTCCTCGGCGGTCGCCGCCCGCGCGGCGAGCCGCAGACAGCCCTGGCCCGACGCCGGACTGGCGCGGCCGATCTCGACACTCGTGAGAATGTCCTCGGCGGCGTGCGCGAAGTGCCGCCAGCCTCCGCCGGCGAGGTCCTCGATTCGCTCCATGCCGCCGCCGCGAACGAGTTCCGGGCCTGGCACCGTGGCCGCGCGGGCGGCGATGAACTGCCACTCCTCGCCGAGCGCCGTGTCGGAGGCCACCAGCGGGCTCGACACCATCGATCCCTCGGCCTTGACGCCGTTTTCCCATACTCGGCGCTCGAACTGCCCCGCGATCGCCGCCGCCCGCCGCAGGCGAAGGGTGGCGGTCGCGGGGTCTGCCGCCGCGATCGACTCGGCCTCGGCCGCGAGCCGCCCCGCCTCGGTGAGCATCGGCACCGCGTTCACCGGCGGCGGGCCGCTGAGCGCCTGCGGCGGGAGCCGGCCGAGCAGATCGCCGGCCGCCGCCAGGGCAATGGCCGCCGTCGTGCGGGCAGACGAGAGTTCCTGTGGCGCCAGGGCCCGCACCCGCGTCTGGACGTGCGCGGTCACGGCGGGCTCGCCGCTGAACAGGATGGTGGCGTGGGTCATGAAGTCTTCGAGCGTGATCGACACGCCGCCGGTGACCCGCTGCTGCCGCAGCGGCCGCAGACCCCCGGGCGACACTTCCCAGGCCTGGTGGGCCTCGGGCACCCCGGGCACGAGGATCGTGAGCGGGGCCTCGTTGGCGGGCACGTCGCCGCCGGCGTAGCGACGCGCCACGATCTGCGATCCCTGCACGCACCGCCACGCGACCACGACCCGGGCTCGCGACGCCTCCATCACGAACGCCTGCACCTCGTCGCTGCTGGTCTGGGCCTTGGCGGCGAACCGGCCCGCCGCACCCCACGGCTCGAGCACGTTGAGTCGGAGGTTCATCTCCCGCGCCGCGGCCGCCCGGGTACGGGCCTCGCGGTCGTCGCCGTCGATCCGTCGCGTCGAGGTGAACAGGATGCCGCGGGTGCCGGCGGCGACCGCCGAGAAGGCCGCCAGCGAGAGGCTCTCGCCGTCCACGGCCAGTCCGCGGCCGCCGACGCCGGCGAGCGCCGCGGCCTGGCGTGCCGCCCGCGGATCGATCTCGGTGGAGATGGTGGCAAGCGTCGGCGTGCCCGGCCGCGCGAGCCTGGGCCGCTCGCGCAGCCATGTCAGGTAGTCGACCAGCTCGAGGCTGGTGCCCAGCACGGTCTTCCGCGCCACGAGCATGTCGATGTGCCGCGAGACCGCCCGCAGGCCGGAGTCGGCCGAGCCGATCAAGGGCCGGCCGGGCCGCTGGTCGCAGGCCCGCACGCGCCGGCCCCGTTCGGCGAGCTCCTCGACGTGCGACTCGTCGAGGCCCACGCCGAGGTCCCACATCAGCACGCGGTCCCAGTTGCGGAGCACGGGCAGCGACGCGGGGTCGCGGAGGTCGACGTCCGGGATCGGCGGTGGCGGGCAGATTACCCACATGCCCGCGCGGCGGGCGGCGGCGAGGTGGTCGCTGCTGGCGGGCTCCGCGAACCGCACGCAGTTGAAGCCCAGGGCCGCGAGGGCCTCCATGGGCTCGCCGTTCCAGTCGATCGACCTCGGAAAGAACGGCAGCCCGTCGACCTCGAGCACGCCGCGGTTGATGCCTGCCGGCGGATCGACCACCGCCTCGGCGGTGGCCGAGACAGGCTGGACGTGAGGATCGGCCTGGGGCCGCGGCGTGAGCGAGTCCGGCGGCGGCACCACGCCCTCGACGTGCACGTCGTCGATCGAGAGGTCGAAGGATCCCGGCACCGGCGGGCAGTCGAGCACCAGATGCGTCACGCGGGCGTTGGCGGCCGAGCCGGGGCCGTGCTCGAGCCGCAGCGGCGGCAGCCGCCGGGTGAGCGCGGCGGCCACGCCCTCCACCTCGAGCAGTTCCCAGCGATCGATGTCGCGGGAGGCGCTGCCCGGCAGGAGCACCTCGACCGGTCGGCCGGTGCGGGCGGAGATCCACACCGGCAGCACCACGCGGAACGCCAGCCGCACGTCGGGGCGGCTCGCCCGCACCCACGCGGTGCCCCGGAGCTCGTCGAGTAGCGCGGCCGGTCCGAGCGGCGTCTCCACCCGCACCGGCTTCCCGCCGGGGGCGTCGATCGTGAACCGTTCGCAGCTGCTGCCGCGGTGGGGCGCGTCGGTCGACCGCGCGTGCCGCGACGGGATCGCGGCATCGGGTGGCGTGGTCCAGGTCGGCGCCGGTCCCTCGCAGCCATCGACGAACTCGCCGGCACACGCGGCGGGGAACGCGACGAGTCCGAGGGCCACGGCTACGACGAGGCCGGCCGCGCGGACCGCGGTCGGCGGCACCGGCGCGGGCGTCCGGACGGCGGCGAAAGGCGGGCTGACCATGGAAACCCGGGAACGGGGGAGGGCGAGCTTGTATCAGGCGGCTCGCGGCCGACTCCAGATGAGATGGGGGAAATGGGAGGGCCGGTCGCAATCGGGCGGCATCCGTGGTTTGATGAGGGCTCGCCGCCAGCCTCCTATTCCAGCCATGAAGCCGACGACGGCCGACAACCTTCTCCACCTCGCCGGCGACCTCGACCTCGTGCCGCTCGGGCAACTGGCGGAGGCGTTTTCGGAGTCCGGTGGCCACGCCCTCGACGCCCAGGCGTTCGGCCAGGTGCTCGTCCGCCGCGAGCTGCTCACCGGCTTCCAGCTGGAGCGGCTGCTGCGGGGTGAGCGCGGCGGCTACTTCTTCGGCCGTGCCAAGATCCTCTATCAGATCGGCGCGGGCTCCTTCGCGCGGGTCTACCGCGCGATTCACCGCGACACCGGCGCCGTGCTCGCGGTGAAGGTGCTCCGCAACCGGTTCGCCAACGACCCCGACAAGTGCCGCGCGTTCCAGCACGAAGGCGAGGTGGGGAGGCTGCTGCGGCACCCGAACATCGTGGCCATCGAGGACGTGGGCCAGGAGAACGGCGCCAGCTACCTGACGATGGAGTTCGTCGAGGGGCAGACCCTCCGCGAGCTGGTCAAGATCCGCGGGGCTCTCGACGCCTCGAAGGCGCTCGACCTGATCCACCAGGCGGTGTGCGGCCTGGAGTATGCCCACCGCCGCGGCGTGACGCACCGCGACATGAAGGCCTCCAACGTGATCATCTCGTCCACCGGCCGCGCGAAGCTCGTCGACTTCGGTCTCGCCGGCGTCGACGAGTCGGGCGACAAGGTGCTCGGCCGCGTCGAGAAGCCCCGCACCATCGACTACGTGGCGCTCGAGAAGGCGACGGGTGTGCGGGACGACAGCATGCGGAGCGACATCTACTTCCTCGGCACCGTGGCCTATCTGGCCCTCGCCGGCTCGGCGCCGCTCACGGAATCCCGCGACCGCAGCGTGCGGGGTGATCCGCGCCGCTTCCAGCAGGTGGTGCCGCTGGGAACGAAGTGCCCCGATCTGCGCCGCGACGCGGTCGAGATCGTCACCCGGATGATGCACTTCGATCCGCTCGAGCGGTACCAGACCGCCACCGATGCCCGGCTCGCGCTCGAGACGGCCCTCGCCCGCAGGGCCAACGGCGGCGAAGCGACGGCGGCGGGGGCGGCCGCCGCTACGCCGGCCCGGCCGCTCACGCCCGCCGCCGCGGCCACCAGGGCGAAGGGAAGTGTCATGCTCGTGGAGTCGGGCGAGAAGGCCCAGCAGACGCTGCGGGAGTTCTTCACGAAGCTCGGCTATCGCGTGCTCCTCACGGAGAATCCGCAGCGGGCCCTGGCCAGGTTTCTCAACACCCCCGTGCCGGCCGACTTTCTCGTGATCAGCACGCGGGAGATCGGCGCGGCGGCGGTCGAGGCCTTCAACCGGCTCACCACCGACTCCTACCTCGCCGGCGTGC
Organism: Planctomycetaceae bacterium; assembly: GCA_046076065.1. GTDB lineage: Bacteria > Planctomycetota > Planctomycetia > Pirellulales > UBA1268 > QWPN01. Next base: position 19,941 of record JBJTRH010000133.1, read on the forward strand.
CGGCGGTGCTGCTGGTCAGCCCGCGGCAGGCTGATCTGGTGGCTGCGGCCAAGGCCGATGCGCGGCGGAAGGTGGTGAGCCTGCCGCTCCAGCCGGCCGAACTCACGCGGGCGATCGACGAGATCCTCCAGCGAACGGCGTGATTCGCCTCCGTGCGATTTGAGCGCGGCCCCGCATCGGGTATCCTGCCCTGCCAGCGACGGCCTGCGAGGCGGCCGGACGTCGCGATCCCGCCTCTCTCTCAGCGACGGCCGCCATGGACCTGCAGGCGTATCAGACCGAGGGCTTCCACGACGAGCTCCTCGACGGCTCCCTTCGGCCGCGGCCTGGCGCCGAGCTCCTCGTGAGCCGACTGGCCGCCGCCTTCGACGGCGAGCTGGCCGAACGGCAGCGGGCGGCCGACCGGCTGCTGCTCACGATGGGCATCACGTTCAACGTGTACGGCCACGAGGCCGGCACCGAGAAGATCTGGCCGTTCGACGTGGTGCCGCGGGTGATCGAGGCGGCGGAGTGGGCCGTGATCGAGCGTGGCCTGAAGCAGCGCATCCACGCGCTGAACCTGTTCATCGACGACGTCTACAACAGGCGGCGGATCGTTGCCGACGGCGTGGTTCCCGATTGGCTCGTCGATTCGGGCAAGTGCTTCCGCGGGCCCTGCGCCGGGCTCACGCCGCCGCGGGGCGTGTGGTGCCACATCACGGGCACCGACCTCGTCCGTGGCGGCGACGGCGTGATGTATGTGCTCGAGGACAACCTCCGCACGCCCTCGGGCGTGTCGTACGTGCTCGAGAACCGCGAGGTGATGAAGCGGACCTTCCCGCAGCTCTTCGCCGGCCAGCGGATCAGCCCGGTGGAGAACTATCCCGAGAAGCTGCTGGCGATGCTCGAATACATCGCCCCGCCGCAGGCCCGCGACCCGACCGTGGTGGTGCTCACGCCCGGCATCTACAACTCGGCCTACTTCGAGCACAGCTTCCTGGCGCGGCAGATGGGCGTGGAGCTCGTGCAGGGGTCCGACCTGGTCGTGCAGGGCGACGTGGTGTTCATGCGAACCACCCACGGCCTCGAGCGGGTGGACGTGATCTACCGGCGGATCGACGACGACTTCCTCGACCCGCTCGCCTTTCGCGAGGATTCGCTCGTCGGCGTGCCCGGGCTGATGCGGGCCTACCGGGCCGGCAACGTGGCGCTGGTCAACGCGCCCGGCACCGGGATCGCCGACGACAAGGCGGTGTATGCCTACGTGCCGC
>JBJTRH010000134.1:0-18187 GCA_046076065.1 Planctomycetaceae bacterium
GTCCGGTGGGGCACGACACGCTACACTCCGTAAGTCGTCCCGCGGCAGCCGGTTGGTCACCGCGGGCGCCATCCCCGGAGCGCCCTGATGGCCGTCGATATCGACGTGGAACACTGGAGCACCGCCGACGCCGCCGACCTCTACGAGGTCGCCCGCTGGGGCAACGGGTATTTCTCGGTCGGTCCCAACGGGCACCTGCTCGTCCATCCCGACAAGGATCCGACGAAGAGCATCGATCTCAAGCAGCTCGTCGATCGGCTGCAGATCCGCGGGATCGACCTGCCGATCCTCCTCCGGTTCGCCGAGATCCTCCAGCATCGGCTCGGGGAACTGCACGGGGTGTTCGCCACTGCCATGAAGGAAAGCGGATACCGCGGCGACTACTGCTGTGTCTATCCCGTGAAGGTCAACCAGCAGCGGCAGGTCGTCGAGGAGGTGCTGCGATTCGGCAAGCCCTACCGCTTCGGCCTCGAAGCGGGCAGCAAGCCCGAACTGCTGGCCGTGATCGCGCTGGCCGACAACGAGACGCCGATCATCTGCAACGGCTTCAAGGATGCCGAGTTCATCGAGACGGCGATGCTGGCCCAGAAGATCGGTCGCCGCATCATCCCGGTGGTCGAACGATTCTCGGAGCTGCAGCTCGTGCTCGATTATGCCGAGAAGCTCGGCGTGCGGCCGCGGATCGGCATGCGGGTCAAGCTCGCCGCGCGGGGCAGTGGTCGCTGGCAGTCGTCGGGCGGGTTCCGCAGCAAGTTTGGGCTCACCGCGAGCGAGATCGTCAAGGGGCTGGAGGTCTTGGCGTCGCGCGGGATGGAAGATTGCCTGCAGCTGCTTCACTTCCATCAGGGGAGCCAGATCACGAACATCCGCCACATCAAGGCGGCGCTCAACGAGGCTTCGCGGATCTATACGGAGCTGGCGAAGCGGGGGGCGGGCCTGCGGTATATCGATGTCGGCGGCGGCCTCGGGGTGGACTACGACGGCTCGCAGACCAACTTCGAATCGAGCGTGAACTACAGCCTTCAGGAATATGCCAACGACGTGGTGGCCCATGTCCAGAACGCGTGCGACGAGGCGGGCGTTCCGCACCCGACAATCGTGTCGGAGAGCGGCCGGGCCGTGGTGGCCTACCACAGCATGCTGATCTTCGGCGTGCTGGGGGTGTCGGAACAGGGGGGCATGGGTGAGGTGACGGAGCCCGCGGCCGAGGCCGAGCAGCCGCTGCACGACCTGTGGGAGACGTACCAGGGGATCAACATCCGCAACCTGCTCGAGAGCTTCCACGACGCGCAGCAGTCGCTCGACACGGCGATGAACCTGTTCGCCAGCGGTTACCTGCCGCTCGACCAGCGGTCGGCCGTGGAGAACCTCTACTGGGCGAGCTGCCGGCGGATCTCCAAGCTCGCGCGGACGCTCGACTACATGCCCGAGGAGCTCGAGGGCCTGCAGGCCACGCTCTCCGACACCTACTTCTGCAACTTCTCGCTGTTCCAGTCGATTCCTGACAGCTGGGCGATCAAGCAGCTGTTTCCGGTGATGCCGATCCACCGGCTCGGCGAGCGGCCGTCGCGGGCGGCCGTGCTCGGCGACGTGACCTGCGACTCCGACGGCAAGATCGACCAGTTCATCGATCGCCGCGACGTGAAGCGGACGCTCCCGCTCCACGCCTGGCAGAACGAGCCCTACTACCTCGGCGCCTTCCTGATCGGCGCCTACCAGGAAATCCTCGGCGATCTGCACAACCTGTTCGGCGACACCAACGCCGTGCACGTGAGCACCGACGAGCGCGGCGAGGTGGTGGTCGACGCCGTCATCAAGGGCGACACCGTCCGCGAGGTTCTCGACTACGTCGAGTTCGATTCCAACCAGCTCGTGCAGCGGCTCCGCGACTCGATCGAGCAGGCGGTTCGTGAGGGCCGGATCTGCGACGGTCAGGCGGGCCGGTTCCTCAAGTTCTACGAAGAGGGGCTGGGCGGCTACACCTACCTCGAGGAGCCGGGCTGAGCGGCCGCAACGTTCCGCGGCCGCCGTCTGCACGAGGCGTCGAGCCCCGTCCCCGGAAGGCTTCACGATGCACCTGATCCGCGTCGCCGGCTGTGCGCTCAACCAGACGCCGCTCGACTGGGACGGCAACCGCGACCGGATCGTGGCTGCGATCGCGGCGGCCCGCGAGGCGGGGGCGGCCATCCTCTGCCTGCCCGAACTCGCGATCACCGGCTACGGCTGCGACGACGCCTTCTGGTCTCCGGGCGTGCAGCGGACGGCCCTCGACGTGCTGGGCGAGATCGCCCCCGAGACGCGTGGGATGGTCGTGGCCGTGGGACTGCCGGTGCGGTTTGAAAGCGGTCTCTACGACGCCGCCGCGCTGACGGTCGATGGCCGCGTGGCCGGGATCGCCTGCAAGCAGAACCTCGCCGGCGACGGCATCCACTACGAGCCCCGGTGGTTCCGGCCCTGGCCCCGCGGCCGCCGTGGCACGGTGCCGATCCTCGGCCGCGACGTGCCGGTCGGCGACGTGCGGTTCGACTGCGGCGGGGTGCGGATCGGCTTCGAGATCTGCGAGGACGCCTGGGTGGCCGACCGTCCCGGCGCCGCGCTCACGGCGCGGGGCATCGACCTGATCCTCAACCCCTCGGCGAGCCACTTCGCCTTCGGCAAGGACGAGATCCGCCGCCGCTTCGTGCAGGACGGCTCCCGCGCCTTCGCGGCGGCCTACGTGTACTCGAACCTCGTCGGCAACGAGTCGGGCCGCGCCATCTACGACGGCGGGGTGCTCATCGCGGCCGCGGGAAAGATGCTCGCCGCAGGCCGCCGCTTCTCCTTCTGCGACGAGGCCCTCACGGTGGCGGACGTCGATCTCGACGCCTTGCGGCTCGCGCAGGGCAGGCTGGCGGTCGAGCCCGTCGCGGATGCGGTCGAGGGCGATCGGATCGAGGTGCGGTTCAGCCCGTCGATCGCGCCGGCCTCGGGCCCGACCCCGGGCGGTGACGACCGCGATGACTGGGAGCGAGGCCCGCACGTCAAGGAGGAGGAGTTCACCCGGGCCGTGGCGCTCGGCCTCTTCGACTACGCCCGGAAGAGCCGCTCGCGGGGGTTCGTGGTCTCGGCCAGCGGCGGTGCCGACTCCTCCGCGGTGGCCTGCCTCGTCGCGCTCGCCGCCCGCCTCGCGGCGGGGGAACTCGGCGTGCCGGAGGCGGCCCGCCGGCTGGGGGTCACGGTCGCCTCCTCTGGTCCGGACGCCCTGCGGCGACTCGTCGGGGCAAGCCTCACCTGCGTCTACCAGTCCACCGCCAACTCCGGCGACGTCACTCGGTCTGCCGCCCACGGGCTCGCCGAGGCGCTCGGGGCGGCCTTCCACGAGTTCGACGTCGAGGCCATCGTCCGGGCCTACGAGACGCTGGTCTCCGGGGCCGTGGGCCGACCGCTCTCGTGGGATCGTGACGACGTGGCGCTGCAGAACATCCAGGCACGGGTCCGATCGCCGGGCGTGTGGATGCTGGCCAACATCGGTGGAGCCCTGCTCGTGTCCACGAGCAACCGTTCCGAGGCCGCCGTCGGCTATGCCACCATGGACGGCGACACGTCCGGCGGCATCGCGCCGCTGGCGGGCATCGACAAGGCGTATCTGAGACGCTGGCTCGGGTGGCTGGAGCGGTCCGGGCCCGAGGGAGTCGGACCGATCCCGGCGCTGGCGGCCGTCAACGCGCAGGCCTCGACCGCCGAACTTCGGCCCGCCGCCGCCGGCCAGACCGACGAGGCGGACCTGATGCCCTATGACGTGCTCGATGCCATCGAGCGGTCCGCCATTCGCGACAAGCAGATGCCCCTCGAAGCCTGGAGGCGGCTGCAGCGGGAGTTCCCACACCACGCCCCTGCGAGCCTCGCCGTCTGGACCGAGCGGTTTTTCGTGCTCTGGAGCCGCAACCAGTGGAAGCGGGAGCGCTACGCGCCGTCGTTCCACCTCGACGACGAGAACCTCGATCCCAAGACCTGGTGCCGGTTCCCGATCCTCTCGGGGGGCTACGCCCGGGAACTCGCGGAACTCCGGGCTGCCGCCGCGAAGGCGTGACTGGGCGGCCGGCCGGGGCCGCGGATCGCCCGCTGGAATCGGCCTCGCCCGGGCGTGCGGCCCCTGCTAGAGTCCGCCGCCTTCCCGGCTTGCCCAGCGGAGTCGTTCCATGATTCGTCGCCACTCGCCCGCGTGCCACGGCAGCACCGTGCTCCTTGCGGCCGCCCTGATCGTCGGCCTCGAGCGGGCGGCTTTGGCACAGCAACCCGGCGCGGCTCCCGTCGCGGCGCAAGCCCCCGCCGCGCCGCCGCCCGTCCAGCAGCCCCCGCAGCTCACGCCCGAGCAGCAGGCGGCCCTCGATCAGCTCCTGGCGGCCTGGGAGACGAGGAACGCCGCGGTGCGAACCTGGTCGTGCACGTTTCACAAGTGGGAATACAACGCCTGGAGCCCCGTGGACGCGCGAGGCGAGCGGCAGGCCTTCGTCGAGAGCACGGGCGAGCTGAAGTACGCCGCGCCCGACAAGGGACTGTTCCGGGTCAAGGAGGTGAAGCAGTGGAACCCCGAGACCCGTCGCCTGGAGGCGCGCGGCAGCGAGGCAGGGGAGCACTGGGTCTGCAATGGCGAGAGCATCTACGAGTTCCGGCACACGGAGCGTCAGTTGCGGGAGACGAAACTGCCGCCCGACATGCGGGGCATGGCGATCAGCGAGGGCCCGCTGCCGTTCGTGTTCGGTGCGAAGGCGCAGACGCTCAAGGCCCGATACTGGATGCGGATCATCACCCCGCCGAACGTCCGCGACCAGATCTGGCTGGAGGCGCTCCCCCGGGAGCAGCGCGATGCGGCGAACTTCTCGAAGGTGGAGCTCATCCTGCAGCGCGACCTGATGCCCTTCGCGATCCAGATCTACAAGCCCGGTGGTCAGGATCGCGACGTCTACCAGTTCGATCCGCGGACGAACCTGATCGACAAGGGGCTCGACATGATCCGGGATTTCGCGAAGCCCATGACGCCCTTTGGCTACAAGTACGTGCTCGAGGACCTGCAGTCGTCCGCCGCGGCTCCGGCCGCCGCGGCCATCCGCTGACTCCCCGGATCAGCGTGGGCTATACTCCGGCGTTCGCGTGTCCCCGGAGCCCAGCCGCATGCCCCTGGTCGATCCGTCCCACCCGCTGTTCCAGCTCCTGCAGCGGGACCGGCGCTACACGCTCGACGCGTACCTGTTCGTGCTCGAGTCGCTGACGTTCGCCCAGGAGTCGCTCGGGATGGGGCACGAGCCTGAGAGCGGCGATCTCGAGCCGATGCCGGTCGACGAGCCCGTCGCCAAGCCGCGGAGCCGGCGGCGTCCGCGGCGCCAGCCCGAACGGCACGTGTCGGGGCAGGAACTCTGCGAGGCCGCCCGCCGGTACGGCCTGCAGCAGTACGGCTTTCTCGCGCCGACGGTCCTGGCCACGTGGGGCATTCGCCGCACGCAGGATTTCGGGGAGATCGTCTTCAACATGATCGAGATCGGCCAGATGCGGAAGACGAAGGCCGACAAGCGGGAGGACTTCCATGGGGTCTACGACTTCGACGACGCGTTTGCGCGGGACCTGTCGTTCGTCGTGCCGGATCCCGTCTGATGACGCCACGGGAGCGCGGGCGAGTCGGCGGGGGGGCGGTGGCGGCTGCAGCGGCCCTCGTCGGCTGCTGGATCGTATTTCTCGCCTGGCTCGCGTGGCGCCGGTGACGGCGCCGATGCGCGGAGGCCGTCAATGAGGCTGCTGTTCGCGACCGTGCCTCTGTGGATCGCGTTGCTCCCGCTGGCAGCCTACCTCGCGTGGATCGCGAGCCTGCACCTCCGTCGTCGTCCGGTGGTCCTGTCAGGAGCCTGGGATGCGGTGCTGCTCGCCGCCGGCGTGTCGGGCCTCGTCGTCGCCGGACCGCTCGCCGTGCTGCAGCCGCTGACGGGCGCATCGCCGTGGACGGCGGCGGCCCTCGTGGCGGCCTTCGCCATCGCCGTGGCCTTCGCGATCCTCGCGGCCCGCCCGCGGCTCGTCGTCTACAACGTCGGGCTCGACCAGCTCCGCCCCCTGCTGTCCAACGTGGTCGCGAGGCTCGATCCCGCCGCCCGCTGGGCGGGAGAGGCGGCGGCGTTGCCGGACCGCGGGCTCCAGGTGCATCTCGACGCCCGCGGGGTGGCCCACAGCGTGAGCATCATCGCCGCAGGTTCGCGGCCTTCGGCGGAGACCTGGGCGGAACTCAGCCGGCGACTCCGCCGCGGGTTGACCCGGGTGCGCGTGAACAGAAATCCGTGGGCGCTGGCGTTCCTCGGGTTGGCCGCCGCGCTCGTCGTGGTGGCGTGGCTGGCATCGCGGCCCGCGACCGTTACTTCGGCCGGACCGGGGGCGGCATCCGCTTGCGACCCGACTTGGCGGGCATCTCCGGGCACGATTCGGCCACCAGCCGGGTCATCGTGTTGAGCGACACGCCCAGCAGCGCGGCCGCCTGGCCGCGATGACCGTCGGTGAACTCGAGCGCCTGGCGAACCGCGAGCCGTCGGAGTTCGTCGAGGTTGAACATCGGAACGCGAGGTTCCTCCTCGACGGGGCTGGCCGCTGGCTCGACTGGCGGTTCCGCCTGCGGCGCCGGCAGTGGTCGCGCGGCGGGGGCTGCCGCCGGATCGAACACCTCTGACAGCACCGTGTCGAGGCGGTCCTCGAACACGTAGATCCGCTGCACGGTCTGGGCGAGCTGGCGGACGTTGCCCGGCCACGAGTGCCGCACGAAGCGATCGAGAACGGCCGGCTCCGGGGTCCACTGGGGGCGTCCGTACTCGCGGGCGAAGTGCGCCGAGAAATGCTCGACGAATCGCGGGATGTCGTCCTGCCGCGAGCGGAGCGGTGGCACTGTGAGGTGGATGGTGTTGAGCCGGAACAGGAGGTCCTCGCGGAAGCCGCCGCCGGCGACCTCCGCTTCCAGATCGCGATTCGTCGCCGCGATCACCTGCACGTCGATCGGATGGGCTTCGGTGGAGCCCACCGGCGTGACCTCCCACCGCTGGAGGACCCGGAGCAGCTTGGGCTGCAGGTCGATGGGCAGCTCACCGATCTCGTCGAGGAAGATGATCCCGCCCTCGGCGGCCCGGAACGCACCCCGCGATGCGCCGAAGGCGCCGGTGAAGGCTCCTTTCTCGTGCCCGAACAGCTGGCTCTCGGCCAGGTCGGCGACGAGGCCGCCGCAGTTGATCGCCACGAAGGGCTTGTCGTGACGCGGCCCGGCCGTGTGGATGGCACGGGCCACCTCCTCCTTGCCGCAGCCCGTCTCGCCCGTGATCAGAACCGAGCAGTCGAACGTCGCCACGCGGGCGATGTTGTCCTCCAGCCGGCGGACGGCCTCGGAGGTGCCCTGAAGGCGGGGCCAGCGTTTTTCCGCCCGCCCACCAAACCGCGAGCCCGGGCGGGCAAACGGCGAAACCTGCTGAGATGGAGTGTCCGACGCTGCCATTGGCGGCGGTCCGTGGAAGTTCCCCCGGCCACGAGGGGTCATCGCGGATCGTACACCCTTTCCCAAAAAATGCGAATCACTTTCGCATTTTTTGCGATACTCCATGGCGCAAGGCCGTGGATGGCCGAGTTGGGCGGCTCTGGCCGCCTCCTGGACCGTCGCACCGACCCCGAAAATGGTCATGACCGTGGGCAAAGCAGTAATCTGGAAGAGGGAGCCCCTGGGCTTCCCGAGTGGCTCTCGTCCGACCCCGACCCCCTGCAAACACCCCCCCGTATGACCGGCGTGGAACCTTGGAGCAGCCCCGAATGGGTCCTGCGGGCCCGGCTACTGCTGGAGTCGTTTCGCCGGCGGCTCGGTCGCGACCTCGTACCCGCGACGGGGTCTGACCTGATCGTGGCCGAGACGCTCTTTCGCGCTCCGGTGGTGGTGGTGGCTCACGGCACCGGTCAGGACCCGCTCTTGAACTACGCCAACGCCGCCGCCCTGAAACTCTGGGAGATGGATCCCGACACGCTCGTCCGTACCCCGTCGCGGCTGACCGCCGAACCGGTGCACCGCGACGAGCGGGCTCGCCTGCTCGAGCGCACCTCACGCGATGGGTTCGTGGACGACTACTCCGGCGTACGGATTTCGAGGACCGGTCGGCGGTTCATGATCGAGCGGGCGATCGTCTGGAACCTCGACGACGGGGCGGGCCAGGTGCTCGGCCAGGCCGCGACCTTCGACCGGTGGACGCCGCTGGGGCGGGCGTCTTGAATGCACGAGGTTCTGGCATTCGTTGTCTCTCTCCTGGAGGATCATCCATGCGGTTCATGATTCCGGTGTTGCTTGCGATCGTGTTCTGCCAGCTGGCGTCCATGCGGTTCGTCACGGCCGCGTCGCCGCTGACGGGCACGATGACCGCGCTCGACGGCAGCCCCGTCGACCTCGCCTCCTTCGGCGGCAAGGTGGTGCTCGTGGTCAACGTGGCGAGCCGGTGCGGCGCGACGCCGCAGTACGCGGGCCTGCAGAAGCTCTACGACATCTACAAGGACCGTGGCCTCGTGGTGCTCGGGTTCCCCGCCAACGACTTCGGCGCGCAGGAGCCCGGAACCGACGCCCAGATCGCCGAGTTCTGCTCTGCGAAGTATGCCGTGACCTTCCCGATGTTCTCGAAGATCACCGTGAAGGGCGCGGGCATGCCGCCGCTGTACAAGGCGTTGACCGAGTCGGCCGACCCGCCCGGCGCGATCGGCTGGAACTTCGAGAAGTTCCTGATCGGTCGCGACGGCACGGTCGTGGGCCGCTTCAAGACCCGCGTGACACCGGACGATCCGGCGCTCGTGGCCGCGATCGAGGCTGCACTCGCGGCGAAGTGACGCGGCCCCGTCAGGCGGCCCTCGAGGTGGGCCGCGTGGCGGCGCGGCCGGGACCGATCATGCGCCGGACCACCCACGTGGGGCGACCCTGCGCCTCGCGGTAGGCCCGAACCACATACTCGCCGACGATCGCGACGGCGGCGGTCTGCACCGCGGCCAACAGGCTGACGACGGCCGTCACGGCGGCCAGCGACGGCCCGGTCGTGCGGCCGGACGAGAGCCAGGCCGAGGCGACGGCCACGGCCGTCGCGCCGAGTCCGACCACCGCCAGCACGGCCGTGGCGACCCACGTCAGCCGGATGGGAGCGTCCGAGGAGAGCACCAGCGCGTCGCCGGCGAGCTTCAGCAGCTTCCACGGCGAGTACTTGGTCACGCCGGCTGCCCGTGCGTGGCGGTCGTACCACACCGGCTCATGCCGGAATCCAGCCCAGGGAACGAGGCTGCGGAGATACCGCTGCCGCTCCGGCAGCGCGACCACCGCATCGGCCACGGCCCGGTCGACGAGCTTGAAATCGCCGGTGTCGACCGGCATCGGATACGGGATCAGCCAGGCGAACAGCCGATGGAACAGGCTGGCCGTGACGAGCTTGAACCTGGTTTCGCCCTCCCGGGAGCGGCGGCGGCCGTAGGCGACGTCGACCCCTTCCCGCCAGCTCCGCACCATGTCGAGGATCACCTCGGGCGGGTCCTGCAGGTCGGCGTCGGTGATCACGATCGCGTCGCCGCGGGCGGCAGCGAGCCCGGCGGACATCGCGGCCTGCTGACCGAAGTTGCGGGCGAGCTCGATCACCACCACGCGGGGATCCCGGGCGGCGATCGCCTCGAGCAGCGGCAGCGTGGCGTCGCGGCTGCCGTCGTCGATGTAGATGATCTCGAGGTCCATGCCCGTCGCGGGCAGCACGTCGATGAGGCGGGCATGGGTGGCGTCGATCACCTCCTGCTCGTTGTGGCAGGGAATCACCACCGAGAGCAGGCCGCGGCCGCCGTGGGGCTGGCGGCGGGCAGGTCCGGTGCCGGAAGCCACGTCGTCCTGCGGCCAGTTGGTCGTCGTCATCGGGTCACCTCCGGAGCGGCGGCGGTTCGCGGGTGCGGGTGGGGCGTGCGGGAGACGGCGACCACGTCTTCGTCGCGGAACACGGGCCGCGTGCGGGCGACCACCTCGCAGCCGGGCGGCAGACTGCCCCGAACGGCGTCCAGCTGGCGTTCGGGCAGAAGGAGCAGGGCGTCCGGGGACGACGCGAGGAACGCCGCGACGCCCGCGAGGTCGCCATCGCGAATCTGCGTGGTGTGACCGCCCGCGTAGAATACGACGTTGGGGCTCGGCAGCTGGTAGGTGCCGATGCGGGGGGCGGCTTCGGACGCCGACCGCAGGCCGAGCACGAAGTCGGGGATGGTGTTGGCCGTCGCGATCCGCGTCTGCGCGGGGCCGACCATCAGCGCGGAGTAGACCAGGCCCGTGGCGCACAGCGACGTGATCGCCGCCGTCGGGCTCCGCTGCGCGAGCATCCAGCATGCGGCCGCGCCGACGAGCGGCACCAGGCCGACGAGCGCCGCGGGCTCCGCGCCCGGCACGCCGTGTCGGGCGGCAAGGACGACGGTCGCCATCGTGGCCGCACCGCCGAACACGAGGAACGCCACCCCCGTCGCGAGCCAGCGGGGATGGGGCCACGCCTGGGCCTCCGCGGCGCGGCGGGCCAGCGAGACGGCGATGCTCGCCACGATCAGGGCCGCGGCCGGGTAGGCGGGCAGCACGTAGTTGGGCAGCTTCGTGGCTGCCGCCGAGAAGGCGCCGACCCACACGCCCAGCCAGACCAGGGCCAGCAGCGTGCCCTGCCGCGCGGCCGCGGTGTCGTCGCCACGCCAGGTCCGCCAGGCCGCCACGACCACGGCGAACGGCACGAAGCACGACCAGGGGAAGAGCCCGACGAGCATGGTGAGCGGATGGAACAGCACGCCGCCGCTGTGCTTCTCCATCGGCGCCAGGAAGCGGCCGACGTTGTGCACGAAGAAGAAGCCCGACGTCCACACCCCGTCGGTGCGGAGCGTGACAGCGAGATACCACGGGGCCGCGGCCGCGACGGCGCCGGCCGCCAGGGCGAACGGCCGCAGGGCGGCGAGCACGTCGACGATCGCGGGGAGCGTGGCCCGCGCGACGCGGCCGAGCGTCGGTGACCCGTCGGTCGCGGTCCGCCTCGCGACGGCCAGGCACCAGGCCCACGGACCGACCACCGCCAGCGGTGCGACGAATCCGATCGGACCCTTGCAGACCACCGCCAGGCCCAGCAGCAGGCCGATGCCGAGGGCGCGGCCGAGGCCCATCCGGACGAGCGCGCCGTGCGCGACCGACGGCGCGACCGCCTCGGCCGCCAGCACCGTGGCCCATGCGGTGAGCGCGGTGAGGATCGCATCGGGAGTGGCCGCATGCGCCTCGATGGCCACCAGCAGGCAGCCGGCGTGCGCCAGGGCCGCCACCACGCCGGTCGACTCGTCGAACCAGCGGCGGCCGGCCCGCAGCAGGGCGAGGCCCGTCAGGAGCGTGGCGATCATCGAGGGGAGCCGGGCCGCGAACTCGTTGGTGCCGAACACCGTCATGCACGCCGCCATGCACCAGTGCATCAGCACCGGCTTGTCGACGGCGAGCGAGTCGTTGAATCGAGGCACGATCCAATCGCCCGATTCGACCATCGCGCGGGCGATCGTTGCGAAGCGGGCCTCGTCCTCGTCCCAGAGCGGCGCCGGCGCGGTGCCCGCCGCGAGGGCGGCAAGGGTCGCGAGCACGACGAGCGTCACGGGGCGTTTCCAATCCATCGGAGAGTCCTCGAGAGGCGGTGGTGATCAGTGTCGGGAGGGCGGTGGCTCGTCGGCAGCGACGCGCGGCCCGGGAGCGGGGCCGAAGAGCACGACTTCCTGGAGCGTGGGGAACGAGGTCGACGAACGGACGACGCCGTAGTGGGGTGGCAGTGCCCGGGCGAACGTCTCCTCGAACCGCGCGTTGACGACGACGTGCCCGCCCGGGTTCTCCGCCACGAACGCGGCCGCCTCGGCGGGGCCGGCGAGATCGGGCACGAAGCCCGCGGGCGCGATCCGACCTGCATAGAACACGGCGCTGGCAGGCGCGCCGAACGAGGCGACCGGCACGGGGCCGGACGCGGCCATGGGCACGTCGGCGAAGAGCTGCCGCGTGCCGCCGGCGCGACCCATGCACGCCGGACCGAGCGCCACGAGCAGGCCCACGGTGCCGCAGGCGGTGGCAGCCCAGGCCACGGCGGCGTGCCGCCGCCTGCCGGCCGACTGCGCCAGCCATGCGGCGGCCGCGCCCGCCACGGGCACCGCGCCCACGAACCCGAGCCACGTGGCGTCGGAAGCATAGGTGCGGACGACGAGAGGCAGCCCCACCGCGAGGGCGACGCCGGTGATCGCGAGGCTGGCCCACGCGACCCGCATCCAGGCGTCGCGGTGGGCGGCGGAGCGGCCGATCCAGTCGGCCAGGAACGAACCGGCCGCGAGGGCGAGCGCCGGGTAGGCCGGCCACACATACCCTGGGAGCTTGGTTCCCGACAGGCAGAACGGCACGATCCAGGCCGCGGCCCAGCACACCGCCAGCCGCAGTCCCATGGTCTCGCCCGAGGGGGCGCTGCGGGCGTGCCGGAAGGCGTGGCCGGCGATCGGGATCCAGGCGATCGACCAGGGGAACGTGCCGATCAGCAGCACCACGGGATAGTAGACGAGCGCGGAGCCGGAGTGCCCCTCCATCGGCGCGGCGAACCGTCCCACGTTGTGCACGAGAAGGAACTGCCGCAGCCACTCGCCGTCGGTCCGGATCGTGACGAGCGCGTACCACGGCAGCGCGACCATCGCTGCCGAGCCCACGATCGCCAGCGGCCGGCAGCTTCGCCAGGCGGTCGGCAGCGACGCCGCGAGGCGACGGTGCAGGGGGGCGACGCGTCCGGGATCGGCGGCCGCCTGCCACCAGCAGAACCCGCCGAACGCCAGCAGCGGCAGGACCATTCCCACGGGACCCTTCGTCAGCGTGGCGAGACCGCAGGCGGCGCCCACCGCGACGGCCGAGCCGAGCGGCAGCCGCGGGCAGCCGCACCGCCACCCCGCGCCATCCGGGCCGGCAACGCGGCAGCCGCGGACGAACAGCCACAGCGCCAGCGTGGTGAAGAAGGCGAGCGGTGCGTCGGGCGTGGAGGCCCGTCCCGTAATCCCGGTCCACAGGCAGGTGGCCATGGCGAGGCCTGCCCAGAGGCCGGCCTGGGGGTGCATGGCTGCCGCGGCGACCGCCGCCGTCAGCACGCACGTGCCGATCGTGAGCAGGGCCGAGCCGAGGCGGGCGCCGGTCTCGTTGATGCCCGCCACGCCGAAGCCGGCGACATGCAGCCAGTTAACGAGCGCCGGCTTCTCGACGCGGAGCCGGCCGTTGAACGTGGGCACGATCCAGTCGCCCGATCCGAGCATGGCCACGGAACAGGCCGCGTTGCGGGGCTCGTCGTCGTCCCACAGGGGCGGACCGCCGAGATTCGGCAGCACCACGAGGGCGGCCGCGACGGCGACGACGAGTGCGGTGGACCGCGCGAACGGCATCGAGGAGCCCTGGAGCCTGCGGGGAGCCCGTCGGGCCGCCGACGGGGGCGGGAGAGTAGGGGCCGGTCCGGCAACGGGTCAAGCCGTGCACCGACGGCAGAAACCTCGCTTTTTCAGCCGTTTCAGGCCGGTTGACCGCCCCCGGGGGACGGGTATGTTCAAGCATCGCCGCAGGGCCCGAAAGCATGGCCGAAGCGGGTCCGTACGAGGCCGGAGGCCCGATCGTTGGCAGACGAACAGAACCCCGCGGCAGGCGACGAGACCCCCGCAGACCGCCCCGAGGGTGATGGCCTCCGCGACATCTCGGGCGGCCGCCTGATCGAGCTGCCGATCGAGCAGGAGCTCAAGGACAGCTACCTCACGTACGCCATGAGCGTGATCGTGAGCCGGGCGCTGCCCGACGTCCGCGACGGCCTCAAGCCGTCGCAGCGGCGGATCCTGGTCGCGATGAACGACCTCAACCTCTCCCCGGGCGCCGCCCGGGTGAAGTGCGCCAAGATCTCCGGCGACACCAGCGGCAACTACCACCCGCACGGCGAGAGCGTGATCTACCCCACGCTCGTCCGCATGGCCCAGGAATGGAACATGCGGCACGTGCTGGTCGACAAGCAGGGCAACTTCGGCTCGATCGCCGGCCTGCCCGCGGCCGCCATGCGATACACCGAGGCCCGGCTCTCGCCGATCGCGGCGATGATGCTCGACGACCTCGAGCTCGACACCGTCGACTACGTGCCGAGCTACGACGAGCGGAACACCGAGCCGGTCGTGCTGCCGAGCCGCTTTCCGAATCTCCTCGTCAACGGCGCCGGCGGCATCGCCGTGGGCATGGCCACGAGCATCCCGCCGCACAACCTCGGCGAGATCTGCCGCGCGCTGGTGGCGGTGATCGACAACCCCGCGGTGTCGATGGGCGAGCTCCTGCAGATCGTGCCGGGGCCCGACTTCCCCACCGGCGGCATCGTGATGGGCCGCGAGGCGCTCGTCCGCGGCTACATGACCGGCCGCAGCACGATCACGCTCCGCGCCCGGGCCCACGTGGAGGAGTTCGGCAAGAACCGCCACCGGATCGTCGTCACGGAGATTCCCTACCAGCAGACCCGCGATGCGATCGAGGAGAAGATCGCCGAGCTCGTCAACGACGATCGCATCAAGGGAATCTCCGCGATCCGCAACGAGAGCGATCTCAAGGAGCCCGTGCGGCTGATCCTCGAGCTCAAGCGCGACGCCGATCCCGACGTCGTGCTCAACCAGCTCTACCAGTTCTCGCCGCTGCAGACGTCGTTCTCGCTGATTTTCCTGGCGCTGGTCGACGGCAAGCCGCGGATCCTGTCGTTCAAGAACATGCTGGAGGAGTTTCTCCGGCACCGCACGGCGGTCATCCGCCGCCGCACGCAGCACCTGCTCGCCAAGGCCCGCAGCCGCAAGCACACGCTCGAGGGTCTGCTCGTCGCGCTGGCCAACATCGACGAGGTGATCCGCATCATCCGCTCTTCGAAGTCGCAGGCGGAGGCCAAGGAGCGGCTCTGCCAGCTGCAGGCGCCGGCGGCGCTGCTCGAGCGGGCCCTCGGCGCCGAGGGGTTCGCCGTGCTCCAGGACGAGCGGGGCGTGGCCGAGACCTACGGCCTCTCGCCCGTGCAGGCCGACGCGATCCTCAGGCTGACGCTCGGCCAGCTCGTGAACCTCGAGCAGGAGAAGCTCGGCGGGGAGCACCGCGAGCTGCTCGAGAAGATCGGCGAGTTCCGCCGGATCCTCGGCAGCGAGGCCAATATCAAGGCCCTGATCCGGGCGGAGCTGCTCGACCTCGAGGCCAGGCATGGCGACGAGCGGCGGACCGAGATCAGCGGCGAGGCTGGTGACATCCGCGACATGGCGGAGCTGATCACCGAGACCACGATGGTGGTCACGATCACCCGCTCAGGCTACGTGAAGCGGACCGCGGCCGACGTCTATCGGGCCCAGCGGCGGGGCGGCAAGGGGCTCAAGGGCGCGAGCGTCGACGAGGAGGATCCGATCGAGCACCTCTTCGTGGCGAGCACGCACGACTGGCTGCTGGTGTTCACCACCCTCGGCAAGGTGTTCTCCATGCGGGTGTTCGAGCTGCCGGAGCTCGCCCGCGACTCCAAGGGCCGGGCGCTGGTCAACCTGCTCGAGTTCGAGCAGGGGGAGAAGGTGGCCGACTGCCGGGCGGTGGGCGGCTTCGAGGACCCGAACCAGTTCCTGATGCTCGCCACCCGCAGCGGCGTGGTGAAGAAGACGGTCCTCGAGCAGTACCGCCGCCGGCGCACGAAGGGCCTGATCGCCGTCAAGCTCCGCGAGGGCGACGAGCTCGTCGATGCCGTGATCACGAAGCCCGGCGACGAGCTGGTGCTGGCCACCGCGAAGGGGATGGCGATCCGCTTCCCCGAGTCGGATGCGCGGCCGATGGGCCGTGACACGAGCGGGGTTCGCGGCATCAAGCTCGGGTCGGGCGACAGGCTCGTGGGAATGGTGGTGGCCGATCCCGACGCCACGCTGCTCACGGTCTGTGCCCACGGCTACGGCAAGCGAACGCCGTTCGGTGCCGGCACTTCGGTGTCGGGGCCCGCGCCCGGTGAAGGCGGGGTCGAGGAGGGCGAGGAGGCCGGCGGGGAGCCGGAGGCCGTCGACGCCGCCGGCGAGGATGCGGACGGTGATGGCGGCTCCAGCGGCATGCGGTATCGCACGCAGCGCCGCGGCGGAAAGGGCATCCGCGACATCAAGGCCACCGCCCGCAATGGCGAGGTGGTGTCGATCGTCTCGGTTCGCGACGACGACCAGGTGCTGATGATGACCGCCCGCGGCAAGATCCAACGGGTCAACGTCCGGGAGATCCGGCCGATGGGTCGGAACACCCAGGGCGTGAGGGTCATGCGGGTGGACGACGGCGACACGCTCGCCGCCGTGGTGCCCGTGCCGCCGAGCGAGCAGGAGGAGGCCGACGCCCCGCTCCCCGACGCCATTCCCGACGGCACCTGACGCGCCGCTCCCTTAAGGACGTTCCATGCGAATCGCGATCGTAGGCACGGGATACGTGGGGCTGGTCACGGGCACGTGCTTCGCCGACAGCGGCAACGCCGTCACCTGCCTCGACATCAACGCCGACAAGATCGCCCGGCTCAACCGCGGCGAGATCCCGATCTACGAGCCGGGGCTCGAGGAGCTCGTCGAGCGGAACGCGAAGGCCGGCCGACTGACGTTCACGACCGACACCGCGGCGGCGATCCGCGGCGCGGAGGTGGTCTTCCTGGCGGTGGGCACCCCGCCGGCCGCGGACGGCTCCGCCGACCTCTCCGCGCTCTGGAAGGTCGTCGAGACGATCGCCCCGCACCTCGACCCGCTCGCGGTGGTCGTCACCAAGAGCACGGTGCCGGTGGGCACCTGCGCCGGCATCGAGCAGCGGCTCGAGGCCGCGCTGGGCCGTGACTGCCGTGTGGCGAGCAACCCCGAGTTCCTTAAAGAAGGGGCCGCGATCGAGGATTTCCAGAAGCCTGATCGCGTGGTGGTGGGGGTCCGGTCGCCCGGGGTGGCCGAGATCCTCCGGTCGCTCTACGCGCCCTTTCTGCGCACCGAGAATCCGTTCCTCGTGATGTCGCCCGAGAGCTCGGAGATGACGAAGTACGTCGCCAACGCGCTGCTCGCCACGAAGATCAGCTTCATCAACGAGGTGGCCAATCTCTGCGAGCGGATGGAGGCCGACATCGACGACGTCCGCCGCGGCATCGGCCACGACAGCCGGATCGGCTTCGCGTTCCTGTTTCCCGGCGCCGGCTACGGCGGCAGCTGCTTCCCCAAGGACGTGCAGGCGCTGGCGTCGATGGCCCGCAGCAAGGGCGTGCTCCCCCGAATCGTCACCGCCGTCCACGAGACCAATCTCGCGCAGAAGCAGGTGCTCGGCGAGAAGATCGGAGCCTGGTTCGGCGGCGATCTGGTCGGGAAGAAGGTCGCCGTCTGGGGGCTGGCCTTCAAGCCGCGGACCGACGACGTTCGCGACGCGCCGGCGATCGATCTCATCGAACGGCTGCTGGCCGGTGGGGCCGACGTGACCGTCTACGATCCCGAGGCCATGGACAACGTCCGTGCCGCCTTCGGCGACCGGCTCCGATATGCCGCCGGCGCCCTCGACGCCCTCGACGGGGCGGAGTGCCTGGCGATCGTGACGGAGTGGGGCGACTTCCGGCGTCCCGATTTCGACGCCATGGCGGCGCGGATGAAGGTGAAGGTGATCTTCGACGGGCGAAACCTCTACTCTCCGCCGGAGATGAAGGCCCGCGGTTTTGCCTATCACCCGATCGGGAAGCCACCGGTCTGATCGGTTTCCGCCGGGGCGGCGGCCGGCCGTCGTCACGCCGCGTGCCGCCCGCCGCCGCTGTTTGACACCCGCCGGTGCGCAGGGTTCAATCTCCCGCACGGGAACGCCTGAAAACATTCGTTACCGCCGTGCCTTGCGGGCGGGCCGGAGTTTCGCAACCGCTCATCTGCCCCTCGACTTCCGGAGAGCCTCCATCGTGAAGCGTCCCGTCCTCTCGGCCCCGATTACCGTCGCCGCTCTTGCCCTCCTCTCCCTCGCCGGCTGCGGCGGCTCGCCGGCCGACGCCGAAGCGGCGCCGGGCGTGGGCACGAATCTCTTCTACTTCCTGTGGTGGTGCGTGGGTGTCGGTGGCGCGGTGCTGTCGCTCTGGCAGGCCTGGCAGTTCTTCACCTGGATGGAGTCGCAGCCGGCCGGCACGCC
>JBJTRH010000135.1:0-6966 GCA_046076065.1 Planctomycetaceae bacterium
GATGGACCGCGAGGTGGGGCGGCTCGTCAGCCTGCTCGATGAGCTCGAGCTCACCGACGACACGATCTTCGTGTTCTCGAGCGACAACGGGGCGACGTTTCCCGGGCTGAGCGGCCTCGACACCGCGCGGCTGAAGAGCAACGGCTCGCTCCGCGACTGGAAGGGCTCGCCGTACGAGGGCGGGCTACGGGTGCCGACGGTCGCCGTCTGGGCCGGCCACATTCCCTCCGACCGCGTCATCGCCTCGCCCACCGGCTTCGAGGACTGGCTGCCCACGCTGCTCGACCTCGCGGGCCTCGCCGACCGGATTCCCGACGACGTCGACGGCAAAAGCCTCGCGCCGGCTCTCCTCGGCCGCTCCGACGCCCCGGAGGAGCGGATGCTCTACCGCGAGCTGACCGAAGGCCGATGGCAGGCGGCGGTGGACGGCCGCTGGAAGGCGATCCGCCGCGCGGTCGGGCCGAAGCGTGCTACGGAGTCGCGGCCGGTCGAGCTCTACGACCTCGCGGTCGATCCTTCCGAAACCACCGACCTCGCCGAACGGCGGCCCGACATCGTGAAGCGGATGACCGAGATCCTGGATCGCGAGCATGTGCCCCATCCGGACTGGCCGCTGCCCTTTGCAGACGGCGCAGCGGGTCTTGATGGTGATGCCGCCATCGCGAGCCAGCGGACGTGCGAGGATCCCGCAACGCATAGCCCGTTGTCGCGGCCGCCGAACGTGGTCGTGGTGTTTATCGACGACCTCGGCTACGGCGACATCGGGCCCTTCGGGGCCACCAAACAAAAAACGCCGAATCTGGATCGCATGGCCCGCGAGGGCATGAAGCTGACGAACTTCTACGCGGCCCCGGCCTGCTCGGTGTCGCGGGCGCAGCTGCTCACGGGCTGCTACGGGCTGCGGGTGTCGGTGCCGTGGGTGTTCTTCCCCGCCGGCAAGCACGGGCTCAATCCTGCGGAGGTTACGGTCGCCGAGCTTCTCAAGGCGCGTGGCTATGCGACCGCCTGTTTCGGCAAGTGGCACCTTGGCGACCAGCCCGCGTTCCTGCCCTGCCGGCAGGGGTTCGATCGCTATCTCGGCATCCCCTACTCAAACGACATGCAGAAAAAGAGCGCCGAGACCGGCGAACGCGTGGTGCCGCTGGTGCGAGATGACCGCGTGGTGGAGTTGCTCACCGACGAGGCGCAGCGGGGGATCGTGGAGCGGTGCACCGACGAGGCCGTGGCCTTCATCCGCGATTCGAAGGAGCGGCCCTTCTTTCTCTATGTGCCGCACACGGCGGTGCACGTGCCGATCTTCCCGGGCGAGCGGTTTCGGGGAAAGAGCGACAACGGTCGGTTCGGCGACTGGGTCGAGGAGGTCGACTGGAGCGTGGGGCGGATTCTCGACACGCTCACGGACGAGGGCCTGGCCGAGAACACGCTCGTGCTCTTCACCAGTGACAATGGCCCCTGGACGGTGAAGGGCAAGGACGGCGGCTCGGCGGGGCCGCTCCACGGCTCGAAGGGGAGCACATGGGAAGGGGGCGTGCGGGTGCCCACGATTGCCTGGTGGCCAGGCCGCGTGCCGGCGGAGAGCGCGTGCGACGCGTTCGCCGGCACGATCGACCTGTTGCCCACGTTCGTGGCGCTCGCGGGGGGCGAGGTGCCGCAGGAGCCCGTGATCGACGGCCGCGACATCTCGGGCCTGCTCATGGGCACCAGCCGCGAGCCGGCCCGCGAGGCCCACTACTACTTCCAGGGGCCGACGCTTCAGGCGGTCCGGTCGGCCCGCTGGAAGCTGGCGGTCGCACCGCAGCCCGAGGGCATGGGTTCCAAGGCCGCGGCCGGCGACGACGCGTCGCTCGAGCTGCCGCGGCTCTACGACCTCGAGGCGGACCTCGGCGAGACGACGAACGTCGCCACGGACCATCCCGACGTCGTGGCCCGCCTCCGCGGCCTGGCGGAGCGGATGGCCGCCGAACTCTGCGGCCCGGAGGCCACCGGCGTCCGCCCAGCCGGCACGGTCGAGGAGCCAGCATTCCTCTATCCCGTGGCGGAGGAGCCGCCCGTCGCGAAGCCGGCGAAGCAAAAGCCCGCAGCCTGATCGGGCGCCGTGTCGACCTTGAGGCCTTTGCAGGCGGACGGCGGAGGCACCTGGATGCGATGGATGCGCCCGTGTCCGGGCCAGGCCGTTCCGTGCTGTCATCGGCACGGTATCCTTGGCCGGCCGCAACCCGCACCGGGCGGCGGCCAGGCTCGGCACCGGGCAATCGGCTCTCGGGGGAAGCATGGCAGCGAATCGTGACTCAGGGCAGCCCGACGACGGCACCGCGGCGAGCCGCCTGGGGCTCTTCCTCTTCTGGATCTACGTCGCCCTCTACGGCGGCTTCATGGCCCTGGTGCTCGTGCGGCCCGACCTGCTCTCGCGGCGGTCGTTCGGCGGTGTGAACCTCGCGATCCTCTACGGCATGGGGCTCATCGTGGCCGCGTTCGTGCTCGCCGTGATCTACATGCTCCTGCGAGCAGGCCACCAGGAGGGCCCCAGGGCATGATCCACCAGACCTCGCTCGTCGCCGTCGGGATCTTCGCCGCCTTCGTGCTCGGCGTGCTCGGGCTCTCCTTCTGGCTCGGCCGCAAGGGGCAGTCGGCCGCCGGCTACTACGCCGCCCACGGCCAGATTCATTGGTTCGTCAACGGGATCGCCTTCGCCGGCGATTATCTCTCCGCCGCGTCGTTCCTCGGCATCTGCGGGATGATCGCCTTCTCGGGCTACGACGGATTCCTGTATTCGATCGGTTTTCTTGCCGGCTGGATCGTGGCGCTGTTCGTGATCGCCGAGCCGATCAAGGCCCTGGGGAAGTTCACCTTCGCCGACGCCCTCGACAGCCGGTTCAATAGCCGCGGCATCAAGCTCGCCGTCGCCATCTCCACGCTCGTGGTGAGCGTCTTCTACCTGATCCCGCAGATGGTGGGCGCGGGCTCGCTCATCAAGCCGCCGCTCGACATGCCGCATGAGGCGCGAATGATCCTCGTAAGCGTGACGGCCAAGCTGATCGTGGCCACAGCAGACATGGTCTAGACCACCTGGGTGCAGTTCATCAAGGGGTCGCTGCTCGTGTTCTTCTGCGGCGTGCTCACCGTGCTGATCCTGGGTCGCGGGCTCGCGGTGAACGCCGGCCGCCCCGGGGAGGAGAACCTTGCTCCGCAGGTTCGCACCGTGACGCCTAGCGGCACCGTGCTCGTGGACGGCCAGCCGCAGTCGAAGGACCACGATCTCCGGCCGGTGGGCACGATCCTCCGGCTGCCCGAGCGATTTGGGGAGGCCCGCTCGACCGGCCCGCTCGGGCCGCTGGAATACCTCGCCGCCCTCGAAGACTCGACCGTCGTCACGTGGGCGTCGAAGAAACATGCCGATGCGGACGGTGCCCACACCACCTTCTCGCCCGTCGAGAAGCAGGGCTCCGACCTCCTCAAGCCCGGTGGCTATTTCAAGGGGCTCACGACCGGCAAACTCGCCGACCGGCTCGACTTTGCGAGCCTGATGCTCGCGCTCTTCTGCGGCACCGCGTCGCTGCCCCATATCCTGATCCGCTACTACACGGTCAAAGACGCCGCCGCCGCCCGCAAGAGCACGGTCGTCGGCATCGCGGCGATCGGCGTGTTCTACGTGCTCACGCTGTTCCTTGGCCTCGGGGCGATGACGTCGGGAGCCCTCGACCCCACCGACACCAACATGGCCGCTCCGCTGCTCGCCAAGACCTTCAGCGACACGCTCTTCGCCGTGATCTCGGCGATCGCCTTCACCACCGTGCTCGGCACGGTGAGCGGCCTGATCATGGCCGGCAGCGGCGCGGTGGCCCACGACCTCGTCGAGAACGTGTTCGGCATGAAGATGACCGACCACGAGAAGATCCGGGTCGGCAAGCTCGCGGCCGTGGGCCTGGGGATCGTGGCCATGGCCCTCGGCATCCTGTTCCGCAATTTCAACGTGAGCTTCCTCGTGGGCTGGGCCTTCAACATCGCCGCCAGCGCCAATCTCCCGGCTCTCGTGATGCTGCTCTTCTGGCCGCGGACGACGCGGCAGGGGATCATCGCCGCCGTCACGGCGGGTATGGTCGCGTCGCTCGCGTGGATCCTGCTTTCGGCCGACACCTTCGAGAAGGTCTACGGTCTCCCGCGGGACAGCGCCCTCACGCCCTTCAGTCAGCCCGGCCTGGTGACGATCCCGCTCGGGTTCGCCGTGCTCGTCATCGTGTCGCTGCTCACACCCTCGCCCGTCCCCGCCGCCCGCCGCGAAGCCTGATGCCCCGCAAGAAGCCCGCCCCGCCCCGCCGCGAGGTGATCACCTGCACCGCCGCCCACCTGCCGGCGATCCAGGCGATCTACAACGACGCGATCCTCAACACGACCGCCCTCTACGAATACGCGCCGCGGACCGATGACATGATGCGGGACTGGTTCGCCGACCGCGACCAGGCGCAGATCCCGATCCTCGGCATCGAGTGGGAGCCGGGCGTGCTGGCGGGCTTCGCCACCTGGGGCCCGTTCCGGCCGCGGGCGGCCTACAAGTATTCGATCGAGCACTCCGTCTACGTCGACGAGCGATTCCGGGGCGAAGGGGTCGGCCGGCAGCTCCTGCAGGCGCTGATCGCCGCCGCCAGGAAGCGCGACATCCACATGATCATCGCCGGGATCGACGCCACGAACGTGGCCAGCGTGGCGCTGCACAGCTCGCTCGGCTTCCGCTGCTGCGGCACCGTCCGCGAGGCCGGCTTCAAGTTCGGCCGCTGGCTGGACCTCGAGTTCTGGCAACTGATCCTGCCGACGCCGGCGAATCCCACGGACGGGTGATCGTCGCTGTGGGATCGCGGTGCCGCGCCTCATAAAAGTTGCAGAAAAACGAAGTCGAGGGATTGCGCTCTCGGTATCGCCGCCCCCGCGGGGCCGGTATCCTCTCCGCATGCTCGCACTCCCACGATTCACCTTCGGCGTCGGCGACCGGTTCGCCCATCAGGCCGAGGCCCAGCTCGCCGCGTTCGAGCGGCTCGCCGAGGCCGGCGTCGTTGTTTCCCCGGTCTGGAACAAGTCGAACCGCGAACACACCTTCATCGGCAGCGAGCCGGCGAGCGTGCGGGCGGCCGCGAGCGCCGCGGTCGCGGCGCGGAAGTGGCCCCATCCCTGGTTCGTGGATGCCGACCACATCCGCCTCGAGACGGTCGACCGGTTCCTCGACTCCAGCGACTTCTTCACGATCGACGTGGCCGACTCGATCGGCAAGCCGGCTACCGATGCCGACGTGGCGGCGTTTCTCGCGCGGCATCCGGAGCTGACGGCTCCTGTCACGATCCCCGGCATCGCGGCGGCGATTCCCCTGTCGGCCGACGTGTCGGGCCGGGTGGCCCGCAGCTACCTCCTCGCCTGCCGCGAGGCCGGTGAGATCTTTCGCCACATCTGCGCGAAGCGGGGCGACGGGGTCGCCATCGAGGTCAGCATGGACGAGACCGATGCGGCCCAGACGCCGCCGGAGCTCCTCGTGATCCTCGCCCTGCTCGCCGACGAGGGCGTGCCCCTGCAGACGATCGCGCCCAAGTTCACCGGCCGCTTCAACAAGGGTGTGGACTACGTGGGCGACCTCGGCGGCTTCGAGAAGGAGTTTTCCGACGACGTGGCGGTGCTCGCCTTCGCGGCCGACCGCTACGGCCTGCCCACGAACCTCAAGCTCTCGGTGCACAGCGGCAGCGACAAGTTCTCGCTCTATCCCGTGATCCGGCGGATCGTCGAGCGGACGGGCGCCGGCCTGCATCTGAAGACTGCCGGCACGACCTGGCTCGAGGAGATGATTGGCCTCGCCGAGGCCGGCGGCGACGGCCTCGCGCTCGCCAAGGAGATCTACGCCTACGCGTACGATCACGTCGACGAGTTCTGTGCTCCCTATGCGACCGTGATCGACATCGATCGGGCAAAGCTGCCGCCGCCGGCCACGGTGGCCGCGTGGACGGGGCCGCAACTCGCGGCCGCCCTGCGGCACGTGCCCACGAATCCGGCGTTCAATCCCCACATGCGGCAGCTGGTGCACGTGTCGTTCAAGGTGGCGGCCAAGCAGGGACGGCGGTACACCGACCTCCTCGCGGCCAACCGCGACGTGGTGGCGAAGCAGGTGATGGAGAACATCTACGACCGCCACCTCAGGCCGCTCTTCCTGCCGACGGGATCCGACGCGTGAGGTCGGCGGTCACGATCTGTCTCGTGCCGGAGGCAAGCCGCGGCCCGTTCGTGTTTCACGACGGCCTCGAGTCGGGCTGTCGGGCTGCAGCCGAGCAGGGCTTCGATGGCGTGGAGATTTTTCCCACGTTCGCCGCCGACGTGACGGCCGCTCGAATCAGGCCGCTGCTCGCGGCCCACGGGCTCGCCCTCGCCGCGATCGGCACGGGCGCGGGCTTCGTGAAGCATGGTCTGCACCTCGCGCACGCCGACCCGGCCGTGCGGACGAAAGCTCGGGAGTTCATCGCCGGGATCATCGACGTGGCCGGGCAGTTCGGGGCGCCGGCGATCATCGGCTCGATGCAGGGCCGCTCATCTGCCGAGGTGCCCCGCGACACGGCACTCGCGATGCTCGCCGACGCGCTCGGCGACCTGGGTCGGCGGTCGGCCGCCCACGGCCAGCCGCTCTTCTACGAGCCCTTGAATCGCTACGAGACCGACCTCTTCAATCGTCAGGCCGAGGCCGCCGCCTTCCTCGAGGGGCGAGGCCTCGACGCCGTGAAGCTCCTCTGCGACCTTTTTCACATGAACATCGAGGAGGAAGACGTCGCCGGGACGCTCGTGGCCGTGGGGCCGCGGGTGGGCCACGTGCACTGGGCCGACTCGAACCGCCGGGCGATGGGCTTCGGACACACCGATCCAGGCCCGGTCGTGGCGGCCCTGCGGGCAATCCAGTATGAAGGCTGGCTGTCGGCGGAGGTGTTTCCCTGGCCGACGGCGTCG
>JBJTRH010000136.1:0-13573 GCA_046076065.1 Planctomycetaceae bacterium
GTGCCCCGGGCGGTGGGCTGGATCGACAACGGCGACGGCTCGCTGACGACGGCCTTCGCCGCCCCGGGCGACACCAACATCGACTGGTCGATCGACATCCTCGACGCATCCAACTTCCTGGCGCTCGGCAAGTTCGATACGGGCGAGCCGGCCACCTGGATCGAGGGTGACTTCAGCTACGACGGGATCGTCGACATCCTCGACGCGGCTGACTTCTTCGCCACGGGGCTCTACGACGCCGGAAACTACAACACCGGCGACAGCGCCGTGGGCGTGGCCGCCGTGCCGGAGCCCACCACGATGGGCATGCTCGCGGCGGCCGCGGCGGTCGCCGGCATGGCACGCTGCCGGAGCCGCTTCCGCCGGTGATGGGTTCGCCGATCAGTCGTCGGCACGGGGCATCGCGCCCGTGAGCGTGCGGAGCGGCGGCGATGCCGTCGCCGACGTGATCGCCGCGATCGCCTCCCTGACGGAGTCGATCCGCGATTCGTTGAGGGGTCCTTCCGGAAAACCTCCCGCGGCGCACTCGGCGTTGAAGAAGTCGATCAGCGCCTCGAGCCGGGGTAGGGCGTCGCGGGCGGCGGCACCGTAGCCGACGAGTTCCCGCATGATCTCGCCGGTGCGGGTTTCGCTGCCGTGCCCCCCTTGGGTGCGGGCAAGCAGCACGCCCGCCTCGATCCCCTCGCGAAATCGGTACTTGGCCAGCACCTTGAAGGCCGCCATGCGGATCTCGTTGCGAAACATCGTGTCGGCGGGGCAGGGCAGTGTGACCGCGGCGACGATGTCGGGCCCGAGGGCCTCCACGTCGGCGACGGTGAGCTGGTGCTCGAGGAGGTTCGCGAGCGTGGCCCGGGCCATGCCGTCGGCGTTGCGGGAGATGGCCCGGATCGCCGGATGGAGGAGTGCCCGATCGACGTCGTCGATCGACGACCGGAGCAGCCCTGCGAAGAGCGTCGCCGCCAGTTCGCCCTGCGTGAGCTGGATGGGGTCGGCCCACACGATCGGCTCGAGGGGCTCGGCCGTTCGGGCGACCGCATCGAGCATCCCCGGCACGGCCGGCCGCGCGGCGTCGCCCATGGCCCGCAGCGCCTGTGCGGCCTTGACCCGCAGCCAGCGGTCGTCGTGCACGAGCAGGCGGACGAGCACCGGCATCGCCTCCGGAACCCGCAGCAGACCGAGCGTCTCGCAGGCCCCCTGCCGGCGGCGGGCGTCGGGCCCCTCTACGAGGGCGAGCAGCCGCGGGACGAGGCCTCGTGCCTCGGGGCGACGGGCCAGTTCCTCGGCGGCCCAGCTCCTGGCCACCGGCGACCAGTCGCCGAGCATGGCCACGAGTTCCTCCATCGGCATCGTCGTGCGGTCCAGGTCGAAGCGGCCGGACGCCACCGCCGCGGCCACCTCCCCGGCGTCGAGCCACTGCGACTCGTCGGCGTCGCGCCCCGTCAGGCGGATAGCCCGCAGCGGCAGGGAGTAGGTAAGCACGTACGATGCGGTGGGACTGAGCCCGTAGTAGCCGCTGGTGCCGAAGTAGGCGTCGTCGTCGGTGGTGCCCGGCCCGAACTGCTCGTCGCCGTCGTACGTGAACGACCCGTCGCTGCGGCGGACGAGGTCCAGGTGCCAGGAAGCCTCCTGGAAGAACGCTGCCGCAGCCGCCGGGCCGCCCATGCCAGCCCCGGGGCCGCCCCAGAGATAGCTGAACCCCTGGCCCGTGTGGCCATATTCGCGGTTGCGAAACGACGCCGTGGCCATCGCGGAGAAGAACCGTGACTCCAGCGGCCGGTCACCCTGCAGGGCGAAGAACGCCGCCGCCATGCCGGTCTTGCCGTTGTTGTCGTGATGGGGCCACGGCAGGTGCTCACCGTAGGGAATCGACCCCTTGTCGACATAGAAGCCGAAGAACCGGGAGCCACGGTCGATGGCGGCATCGACCTCTGGGCCGGCCACGCCGCACGCCCGCCCCATGACGATCGCGAGGTTGCCGACAAGCCCGGCCGCATTGACCGGCCCATAGGGCGGAATCGGCCCATGCGTGCTCCCGTCGGCCCTGGTCTCGGCGAACCCGTGGCCGAACGTGCCATACATGCCCTGCCCCCTGGCAAGGGCGAGGGTGAGGGTTTCGATGGCCGGCAGCACGTCGCGATCGCCGGCGAGCAGGTGGTATTCGCAGAGGAACAGCGTGCGATAGCCGCACTCCCACGTCCGCATGTCCTCACGGGTCGCGGCGGCCGCCCCGCGGGCCAGCCTCTTCGCCAGCTCCGCCGCGCGAGCCTGGAGTTCGGGCCGCCCGGAAGCCAGCAGCGCCAGCCCGTTGACCGCCCCGAACAGGTCTTCGGTGAGGGGCTCCCGGCCGAGAACTTCGCACGCCTCGTCGAGGATCCGCCGTGACTTCGGGCAGTCGTACGGCGCCGTCGCTGCGTATGTGCCGAGGCCCCGAAGCTGGAGAGACACCTCCTCGACCGTCCCGCTCCTCCAGCGGGTGAGCCGGAGGCTGCCGCCGCCGTCGTCGGTCTCGGCCCACTGGATCGCGAGCGCGAGGCTGCGCCGGGCGTCGTCCGCGAACCGGCGGCCGTCCACGCCAAGAATCACGTCGCCCGGTTCCAGGATGCCGTCGGCTGGGGTGTCGCGGCCCACATGGGTCACGAGGATCTGCCGGCTGGAGGTCGTGGTCCGCCCCTGGATCCCGTCGAACCGGGTCACCGGCCGGGTATGGATCCAGCCGCGAAGTCCCGTCGCCCCGAGGTTGTACGTTCGGGACCGGTCCACGACCGCGCCCTGCGTCAGGTCGGGCGGCTCGATGGACGCCTCGCCGGCGAGGGCCGCGGCCGTCACCAGCCACATCGTCACCGCGGCCCCACACCGCCGTCCCAACACAACCTCAGCCTGCAGGCCGGGGCTGTTGTCCACGGTCACGATGCGTCGGCGTCGGTAGCAGTCGCTCGCCGCCGCATGACGAGCAGGGCCAGCAGGGCCCCGCAGGCGACCGACGCCATCGTCGTCGGCTCGGGCACCACGACGAGCTGGAAGCCGTTGGGCCCAGTGGACGTCTGCAGATACGCCGTCTTGCCGCCGCCGAGCGAGTAGGCGTTCGAAGATCCGACATTGCTCACGTTCGTGAGATCGAAGGTCGTCAGGCCGCTCATCAGCGTGTAGGTGCCATCAGGGGTGCTCGCGCTGAGCCCCTGCAGATCGGGAACACCGAAGCCGCCAAACGTGACGCTCGCCCCGTTCACGGTCAGCGTGCTCGCGGCGTCGAACGTGTAGTTCGCCCCGGCGGAGAAGATCACGCTGCCGCCGATCGTGCCGCTGCCGCCGAGGGCCGCCGCCGACGCCACGGTGACCGTGCTCGCAGCATCGAGCGCCCCGTTCACGAGCAGGCTGCCGGCCGAAACGGTCGTCGCTCCCGTGTAGGTGTTGGCGTTGGTCAGCTTCAGCGTGCCGCTGCCCGCCTTCGTGATCCCGCCCCCGGTACCGCTGTTGAGGTTCTGGATCACGCCGGCGAGCGTCACGGCGAAGCCGTTGGTGTCGATCGTGAAGCTCACCGGATTGTTGTTGTTGGCCCCGATCTTCACCGCCTGCGTGATCGCGCCGGTGTTGCCCAAGGCCTGCAGGGTGGGGGCGGGCGTGCCGCTGGCGAGGATCGCCGCCAGGCTGCCGAAGTTGTCCGCGCTGCTGGCCTTGATCACGCCGCCGTTGCCCATGTCGATGCTGCCGGTCGCCTGCATCGTGGCGAGCGTCTGCTGGCTGATGTCGATGATCCCGCTGGAGCTCGCTCGCAGGATCCCGGCCCCGGTCACGGTGCCGGTGATCTGGATCGGGTTCGGACCGGTGAACGCCAGCACGTTGGTCGTGGTCGAGGTCGTCGAGAGGTTGTTCGGCAGCACGAGCACGCCGCCGGACGTGTTGTTGATCCGGGCCCCGGTGCCGAGCGAGGTCACCGAACCGGTGCCGAACGCCGAGCCGACGGCCGCCCCGACGTCGCCGTTGAGCAGGGTGCCCCCTGAGTAGGTGTTGGAACCGCCGAGGATCACGTAGCGGCTGCTCGCTCCATTGACGGTCAGGCCACCGGTCCCGGTGATGGGCGTGGTGATCGAGGCCGTGGCCCCGACGCCGGTGCTGCCCGAGAGCGTGGTCGTGCCGACCAGCACGATCGACCCCGTGCCCGACATGGCAGCCGGCGTCCGCATCACGAGCGCCGCGTTGTCGAACGTGAGCGTGCCGTTCACGGTACCGGTGTTGTTGAAATACTTCACCGCCGCACCGGTGAGCCGGGCCGACGCGCCGGAAGCGACGCTCAGGGCCATGCCGGTCGTCGATGAGCTCATGGTTCCCGAGATGACGAGTTCGCCCGGCCCGGCCGCGGTGATGCCGCTGGTGCCGGTCACGTTGCTGGCGAGCGTGAAGCCGCTCGCGTTGGCCACCGTGCCGCCGCCGGCCCCCACCGCCACCGTGTTCGTGAGGGTGCCCGACGCAAGGGTCGAGATCAGCGTGCCGTTGTCGAGGCTGATGCTCCCCGCCCCGACGCCCGACATGCTGCCCAGCGAGATCGCGCCGCCACTCGAAGCGGCCACTGCTCCAGACACCGTGTTGGCCGCGTTGAAGGCCGCCGTGCCGCCGGTGACCGTGATGCCGCCCGCGATCGTGCCGCTGGTGTTCAGCGTGGCCACGCCTCCGCTCACGTTCACGCCCCCGGCCGAGACGATCGTCGCCGCGTTCGATACGAACGCCCCGCCCGACACGTTCAGGCCGCCGGCAGTGACCACCGTGGCCGCGTTGGCGGTCAGCGAGCCGCCGCTCACGTTCAGGCCCCCGGAGGTCACCACGGTGGAGCCGCTGGTGGTCATCGAGCCGGCGCTCACCCAGGCGCCGACGCCGTACGTGGCGGCATTGGCGATGGTCAGGTCACCCGCACCCGACTTGCCGAAGGTGCCGGTCACCGAAACGCCGCTCCCGCTCAGGGCGACAGTCCCGGCGGCGTTGTTGACCGTGAGCGACGCGGCCTGCATGGTGCTGCCAAACGTCCCTGAGTCGACCGTGACCGTGCTCGCGGTGCCGAAGGTGGCGGCATCCCCCTGCACGGACACGATGTTGGAACCCGTGCCGTCCTGCTGCCAGTTGGCGGTCGTGTAGTCCCAGGCTCCACTCGAGCCACCATTCCAGACCATGTCGTAGACCGTGCCCGTGACGGCGAGTTGCAGGGCCGTCGCCGTGCTGCCGAAGGTGTAGGTCGTCCGGCCGATCGTGCCGGTGCTGCCCAGGGTCAGCGTCTGATTGCCGACTGCCGCACCGGTGAGCGTGATGGCTCCCGTGTTCGTCAGGCTCGCCCCCGACAGGAGCGTGTAGGTGGAGCCGGCGGCGGCGATGCCGCCGACGCTCAGGATATTGCTCGCGCCGGAGATCGTGGCCGCCCCGGACGAGAGGATGCCGGCCGTCGCAGATGCGAGCGTGATCGTGGAGTTGCCGGCCATGGTGACCGCTGCCGGCGCGAGCGACGAGGCCGACGTGCTCGTGAAACTCGCCGCCGTGCCGCTGGCGCCCGCGAGCGACAGGGCTCCGGTGCCGATCGAGGCCGCCGTCAGGCCGCCACCCGCGCCGATCGTGATCGTGCCCGAGTTGGCGACGCTCTTGGTGATGGGGGCGAGCAGGCTGAGGTTGCCGCCGGAATTCACCGTCAGGCTGCCGGTGCCCGACGCCAGCGAGTTCGTGAGCTTCAGGGTGCCGCCGCCCACGGTCAGGTTGTTGAAGGTGTTGGTGGCGGAGAGCGTCACCGTGCCGACGCCGTTGGTCGTGAGGTTCTTGCCGGCACCGGCGACGTTGCACGTGAAGATCAGCGCGTACGTGGGCGAGTTGTTGGTCCACGTCTGGCTGGCCGTGCTGCCCAGGTTGACCACCAGCTGCGCGCTGGTCGCGGAGCGGATCGCGGTGAACGTGGTGTCGCCGACCACGTCGAAGTTGACGAGGATGCCCGTGCCCGCCGACACGCCGCTGGTGCCGGTGGCGTGGATCGTCAGCTGGCTCGTCAGGTTCGTGGCCGTGCCGCCCGCCGAGAGAAAATACCCGTTGGACCCAGCCTTGGCGAACACGATCGCGCCCACGTTGGGGTTGTTGCTGCCACCGGTCGAGCCGATCGTCATCGGATTGCCCGACGTGCTGGCGCTGCCGTTGTTGGCGCCGTTCTGCACGGTCGCGTTCGACCCGCTGGAGGCACCGCTGCCCCAGAACTGCGTCGTGCCCGTGAGCGGGTTGAACCAGCGCTGCGACGTGGACGCCGACGCCTGCCACGAGCCGCCGCCGTCGGTGCAGGTGGCCGTCGAGCTCGCGGTCGTGGAGGCGGACCAGTAGAGATCGATCGCAGGCGCCTCACCAGCTCCGGCAAGCAGCAAGCCGAGGCCGGTCATCCCGGCCACGGCATGCGATCGAATCCACGACGAGCGTGATGCACGCCTGATGACGTTCTATTTCCGTTCGAAGGTTCCGGAGTCACCCGT
The DNA here is from genome assembly GCA_046076065.1 of Planctomycetaceae bacterium. GTDB lineage: Bacteria > Planctomycetota > Planctomycetia > Pirellulales > UBA1268 > QWPN01. The sequence goes on from JBJTRH010000136.1 coordinate 6,483, forward strand.
CCGACACGATCCTGCGCGTCACCCCGTGCCCGCCGCCGAGCCGCCACCACCACCGCCATCACACCGCCCACGGCAAGGGCCACGCTGGACGGCTCCGGCACGACCACCAGCTGCAGGCTGCCCTGCTGGAGGTAGGCCGACTTGCCGCTCCCGAGGGAAACCGCGTTGCCGGAACCGACGTTCGCCACATTCGTGAAATCGATCAGGCCGCTGATGAGCGTGTAGGTGCCCTGGGGCGTCGTGGCATCGAGGCCGAGGATGTTGGCGACGCCAAAGCCACCGAACGAGGTGCTGCCCCCCACCGTGAGCGTGCTGCTCGGAGAGAACCGGAAACCGGCGCCCGCCTGCAGTGACAGGTTGCCGTCGACGCGGCCCGTTCCGCCGACCGACGCTCCGCTGGCGACGTCGACGATACCCCCGGCGACGGTGCCGGTCACCAGCAGGCCGCCGGCCGTGATGGTCGTGCCCGCCCCGAAGAAGCTCGATCCGGTGAGCGACAGGATCGACGCCGACTGCTTCTCGAAGCTGCCGGCGCCGGTGAACGTGGTGGCGAGCGAGGTGTCCGTCGTGCCGCTGAAGATGAACCGGCCCGCATTGGCGACGCTCGCCTGAGCGAGCGATCCGCCGCTGGCGAGGTCGGCCGTGCCGCCGGCGAGCGTCGCGATCGTGCCGGCGATCGACCCGTTGAGCGTGGCCCTGCCGTTGGCACCCACGCTCAGGGTGCTGGCCGGACTGAGCGAGGAATAGATGGCCGACGCCAGCAGCGTCTGCGTGCCGGCGTAGTTTCCGGCATTGAGGATCGTGCCGCCGTTGTTGGTGATCGCATTGGTGACCGCGAGCGAGCTCAGATCGAGCGTTCCGGAACCGCTCACGGTGATCGCCCCGGAGCCGAACGCAGAGGCGTTTCCGGCGATCAGGCGTCCACCGGACACGTCGACCGCGCCGGTGTAGGTGCCTGCAGCGTTCAATGCGACGGTGGCCGACTGGATCACGCTGAGCCCCGCCGTCAGCGCGCCCGAGGTTCCCGAGCCAATCAGCGGCCCGCTGAAGATGAAGTTGCCGGCCCCTTGGAACCGCCCAGACCTGCTCGACGACAGCGCGGCCGACGCCAAGTCGAAGGTTCCAGTGACCTGCACGGTGGTGTTGGCATCGGCCTGGAGAATCTTGGTGGCGGAACCACCGGAGAACCCGTTGCCGCTGGCCGCCTGAAACGTGACCTTCGATGCAGAACCCGAGGAACTCGTGAATCGCATGATGCCGCCGACGCTCAGGGCGTTCATCTGGTAGGCGAGCGACGGGGACGCGAAGTCGAGCGTCGAGGTGTCGCCCGTGCTGCCTCCCGAGTTGAGCGTGGCTGAACTCGACAGCGCTGCCGTCGACGACACCCGCAGCGTCCCGCCGCTGATCTTCGTGGTCCCGGAATAGGTGTTGATGCCCGAAAGGGCCACGACGCCGGCCGACGTGGGCAGCTGGAACCCGGACGTGCCCGTCACGTTCGCCGACACGGCACCGCCGGAAAACTGGCTGTCGTTTTTGATCGTCAGCCCGCCCGTGCCGGCGATCGTTCCCGAGGAGAGCGTGACCGTGCCCACGGTGTCACTGAACGACTTGAGATCCCACAGCCCCCCGTTCACCGCGATCGGCGCGGTGTCCGCCATGACATTGCCCGCACCGTACTCGAGCGTGCCCTCGGTGATCGAGGTGTTGCCGGTGTACGTGTTCGCCCCAGCCATCACGACCTTGCCCGCCCCGACCTTCGTGAGCGAGAACGTGCTGCTCGACATCGTCACCGGCCCCTCGACCGTGAGGATCGATCCGGCCAGAACCCGCAGGTTGCCGTAGGACCTCAGGTTGAAGTTGCTGCCGACCGACGGCGCACTAGCGGTCGTTCCCGTGATGGCAAGGGACGAGTTGTTCGACAGGTAGACGAGATCCTGCGCACTACCCGACACGGAGTTGGTGAAGGCGTTGCCTTCTCCCGCGGTGCCCGACAGCGTCTGCCCGACTCGAAAATTGAACGTGGAGGTACTGCCAGGACTGATCCGGTACGCCGATCCGTTCGTGACGTTGACCGACTGGAAATAGAGGTTGCTCGTTCCCGCAGACGACGTGCCTGTGGTCACGGATGACGCGAACAGGCCGTCCTGGTAGCTGCCGGCGTTCCCGCTGCTGGACGGCGGTGACGCCGCTGACCAGTTGCCAGCGGTTCCAAGATTCTCGTTGATCGTCCACGTGTTGATGGCCGCGTCGGCGGGCCCCGTGAAGGCCGCACACACGAACAAAGCCGCAAGGACCCGTTCGTTCAGCGACGGCCTGCGTCGGAGGGCCTTGGCACGATGGCCGGACAGCTTTGCGGGCGTTGGCATTGCGACTCACCTCGGAATGGCCGTTTCAGGTTCCGGCGGGAAGGGCTGACCGCCAAAGGCGACTCCTCTCTCCGAGTGGGATGTATGCAAATGCCATTCCGCTGAATGCCTTGCGGTTCCTACAGGTTCTGCTTGGCGAGAGTTTTCGAGAAAAACCCTCAAAAAAAGGCCTGCGGTCGACCGCGGCAGGGCGGCCGTTTCAGCGTAGACGCCAGCAGGTGGGGCGAATCGCTCCACCCCCCCCGGGGCGATTCACACCACGGGGTCTCGCACCCTGGGGCAAATCACTCCAGGGCGTGCGTCGGCGGCCACATCAAGTCCACCGCCCAACGGAGGCGAAAGATCGAGTTATTCGCCCGACTTCCGCCGACTACCGACCGCGTCTCGCCCGCGGCGAGGCGGCCGCAGGAACGATCGTGTCCTCATTCCGCCGCGTTCTCCCGCGACCGCTTCTCGTGCTTGCCCGTCTCGTCGCCGAGTTTGCCCGATGCAGGATCGAGCTGTGCGAGGACGGCACTGAGCCGGCGGCGGGCTGCGTCGGCATCGGCACCCGCTGCAGCCTCACGCTCGATGAAGGGTGCGTCGCGCATGTCGAACAGTTCGCCGGTATCCGTGAGCTTCCAGCCCGCGTCGCGCACGTACCAGTGCCGACCGAGCATCACGAACACCCACTCGCGAGAAGCGCCCCGCTCGCCCCGCAGCTGCGGCGCAAAACTGCGGCCGTCGAGCACGAGATCGCGCGGCGGCTCCGCCCCGGCCACGTCGGCCAGCGTGGGAAGGATGTCGACGAGCCCCACCAGATCGTCGCAGACCGTGCCTGCCGCGATGTGACCGGGCCAGCTGGCAACCAGCGGGACGCGGCTGCCCCCCTCCAGCAGCATGCCCTTCGCCCCGCAGAGTTCGCGGCCGCCGATGGTGGATCGGGCCGCCTCCTTGCCATAGGTGCCGTTGTCGCCCGTGAAGATCACGAGCGTGTCGTCGCGCAGGCCCTGTCGATCGAGCTCCGCCAGCAACCGCCCGACGAGCTTATCCATGTAGGCCACGTTGTCGGAGAAGAGATCGGAGTTTCCCGGCGAGCTGTCGGGGGTCGGCAGAATCTCGGCGTGGATGGCGGCCAGCGAATAGTGGACGTAGAACGGCTGCTCCTTGTGCCGGTCGATGAAGTCGAACACGAATCGCTCGGTGATGTCGGGCATGTACTGCCCCTCCGGCCATTCCTTCTCCTCGCCGTTGAGCATGTAGGTGTGCCGCACGGCGGTGGGCCAATAGGCCCCGCTCGCCTTCGTGCGGATGTACTCGTCGAAGCCCCAGTCGGCCGGCTGCAGCGGAATCTGGCTCCATTTCCCGGCGCTCGCCGTCGTGTAGCCGCGGGCCTTGAGCACCTTCGGAATCATCACCTCGGTGTTTCGTCCGGCCTCCAGCAGGGCGACGGCCGGCTTGTCGTTGCCCGTCATGCCGGTTCGGAACCCATAGCGACCGGTCATCATCAGGGCCCGCGACGGGCCGCAGTTCGGGGCGCTGTAGCAGGTCGTGAATCGCATGCCCGCCTTCGCGAGGGCGTCGACGTTCGGGGTCTTGAAGTGGTCCGACCCATAGCAGCCCACGGTGCCGATGCCGAGGTCGTCGGCCAGGATGACGATGATGTTCGGCTTCCCATTACCGGCGGGGGCGGCCTTCGCCGCGGCACCGCAGGCCATCCAGGACACGACCGCGAGAACGGCGGTCCACGTCGCGAGGTGGCATGACCAGGAACGAGCGGTGCGCATGGCGAACTCCTGCCGAGGTGACCACGGGAGACGGTTGCGGCGTGCACGGCCCCGGGCTCCTGACTCTAACGTGAGGCCCGGCCATGGGAATGGCACACACCGCGACCGGACGGGCACACTGCCCGATGCGCAGCGCGGTTATTCGCGACCAGTGACACCGGTATCGCCCTAGTCGCCGAAGCCTCGCATCGCCCCGTCACGGTTCATTGCCGCCCCGGCGACAACGCACTACGCTCGACGGCGGTGCCGTGGTGACGACCCGCGGCGCCCGTGCCGTCGTAGAGCAGGGGGTGCCCGCCGCAGCGGGCCGGAAAACTCGATCACGCGTCACTCCGGCATCGACCGGACCATCCCATGCGGCGCCGCAGCAGCCACCTCCGTCGCCGCGTCCTCGCCGCCTTCGAGCGACTCGAGGGCAGGGCCGTGCTGGCCGCGCCTGCCGCCTCGGGGCCCACGACCGCAGCTGCGGTGCAGGGGACCACGCTCGCCTTGTCGGGCTCGGCGCTGATCTCCATCGCCGACGCCGACCCCACCGCCGCGGAAACGGTGGCCGTGACCGCATCGGCAGGAACCGTGAGCCTCAACCTCGCCACTCCGCCCGCCGCGGGCCGACAGTTCTACGTGGAGACGGCAGCGCAGTTCAACGCGGGCGTCGACCGCACCGGCGCGAGCTTCGCCACGCTCCGCACCGGCGACCGCGTGCTGCTCAAGGGAGGCACCTGGGGCGGGCTCGTCAACACGATCACCGGCTCGATGACCGACGCCCAGGCACAGGCCAACCCCGCGATGATCATCGCCTGCGACGCCAACTACGTGCCCACGCCCGGCGGCGTGGTCGTGACGGGCCTCAGCGCGATCAAACTCTCCGGCACCGGCGTCGAACTCTGCGGGCTCACCTTCTCCTCGACGAGCGGCATGCTCAAGGCAGGGAACTACGTCGACTACGACGACACCAGCTCGACGGCCTACCTGGTCCGGCTCGACACCGGCTCCCGGTTCATGACGGTGTCGCACGTGAAGTTCGACCGCTGCGGCTGGGACAACACCGACTACGCCACCAACGACCACTACGGCGCCTGGATCCTGATGTACGGCTATCACCACACCGTGCAGTACTGCGAGATGACCGGCCGCGACTTCGACCCCAACGACATCAACGTGGCCGACCCGACGCGGCGTCGGTCGATCCGGCAGGCGACGGTGGTGATCTACAAGGACGACGTGGCCGACGTGAACTGGGGCTGGCACACCCTCAACCATAACTACTTCGGCGAGCGGAAGATCCCCAAGAGCAGCGATGCGCGACTGCCGGTGGCCGCCGACGGCCGCCTGCCGGCCGACCTCTCCAATGGCTGGGAGACGATCCGCTGCGGCAGCAGCAGCTTCGTCGACGTCGACTTCAACGTCACCATCGAGAACAACACCTTCTACCACTCCATCCAGGCGGTCGACGGCGGCGCGAGCGACCAGACGGGCGAGCCGGAGATGATCTCGATCAAGTCGCGGCGGAACGTGGTCCGCAACAACACGATCCTCAACAACTATGGCGAGGTGTGCATCCGGCAGGGCGACTACAACGTGGTCGCGGGCAACGTGTTCCTCGCCGGTGGGGCCTACGACGCCTCGGGGAGCATCGTGCTCACGGAAGCCCGCAACGACCGCATGGGCGGGGTGCGGGCCTTCGGGTTCGGCAACACGATCGCCAACAACTATTTCTACAAGCTGGGCAGCGACGGAATCCGCTCGGCGGTGATCCTCGGCTCCGGCTCGACGCCCGTCGGCACGCTCTCGGCCCTGACCAACGGCAGCAACGGGGCGCAGTACGAGACCGCGAACTACACGCACGTCGTGGGCAACACGTTCATCGACTGCAAGACGATCTCGCTCGACAACGCCAACGGCGAGCCCGTGGCCGTGTATGGCACGCAGTTTCTCAACAACGTAATCACGTATTCGGCGAACGTCGGCGCCAGCGGGATGGTCGGCAACGACACGGCCGGCTACGGCAGCCTGCTGCTGGCGGCGCACGGCGGCACCGCCTCCGGCAACCACGTCTACTCCGCGACGAGTTCCCAGCTCGGCAGCGCCAGGGCCCTGCTCGGCGACACCTGGCTCAACGACGGTTTCGAGGGCTACACCACCGGCGCCACGCCCAACTCCACCACCTCGCCGCAGCTCGTCTCGGCCGGCTACACCACCGTGGCCGCGGGCAATGGCGGCAAGATGGCCCGCTACCTCAAGACGTCGGGCTCCTCGGTGGGTTCGCTTCAATACAGCCTCTCGCCGTCGAACGCCACGGCCCGCCCCCAGGGGTTCCTCTCGTTCGACATCCAGCAGAATGCCAACGCCTCGATCGCCGCGGCCAACCAGCTCTACTTCCGCCTGGGCGTGAACGACACCGCCGCGATGTCGGCGGCAGCCTCGGCCTTCATCGACATCCGCTTCGCCCAGGCCGCCACCGACAACCTCAAGATCTACTCCTCGGGAACGCAGGTCGGCACCACCGCCACGATCAGCCCGACGGCCGTGAGCAACGTCAAGGTCTGGTACAACAACACCTCGACGGCCACGCGATACGTCGACCCTTCGGGCGTGGACCAGGCCCTGAACGCGAAGTCGTTCGTCGTCTATGTCGGCACCACGCTCGTCACGCCGACCGCCTCGGGGTCGACGATGAACGCGCCCACCTCGGGCAGCACGTCGCTCGACGTGGGCAAGATCGCCTTCCTGACCGGCTCCACGGGCCAGGCCGATTTTTTGGTCGACAACATCTTCGCGGGCGACGCCAATCCTCGCGGTGCGGTCAACACGATCAGCACCGTCGCGGCGGCCAATCCGCTGCTCACCGGCACCTACGACGTGCTCGCCGTGCCGGCGGCCACGAGCCCGCTGCTGGGCAGGGCGACGGCCGCGTTCGCGGTCAACGACTCCTCGACGACCGCCGCCGCCTACGACCTCG
>JBJTRH010000137.1:0-6640 GCA_046076065.1 Planctomycetaceae bacterium
CCCATGCCGAAGTTGAGGATCGTGACGTTGTCGAACGTGGCCGACTGGATCGGGAACCCGGCGCCGTGGACAGGCACGCCAAACCGCTCCGCGAAGGCCTCGACATACTGCGAGAAGTTCACGAGCAGCACGTAGGACCCGAACTCGGCCAGGTCACGGCCCGTGTAGCGGGGCAGCCAGTCGCGGACGATGTCGGGCTTGCTCTTCATGGGTGGGGTCACGGGGATGGCAGGAGCGTCAGGGGGCGGGCATGAGGGCCGGCCACGCGGCCTGGAGCCGGTGGAGCGGGGGCAGTTCCAGCGATGTGCCGGGCACGAGCGACACCCGTGGATCCACGGTGCGGTTCCAGGCGAAGAGCGCGCGGTAGAGCCGGCCGTCGCCATACACGGTCTCGGCGAGCGACCACCAGGAGTCGCCCTCGCGGGCGACGTAGGCCGAGCCCGCGATCGGTGGCGGGCTGCTGGCCGCCCGGGTCGGGCTGCCGACGCCAGCACCGAGCGCGGAGGGTTCGAACGCGGCCGGGGGCTGGGGTGTCGCGGGCATGGAATCGGCCGTGGGGACCGTTCCCGGCGTGAACGACGACCGCGTCACGAACGGATCGCGCGCCACGGCGGCGGTGTCGAAGCGGCGGGGCGGCGACTGCTCGGGCCGCTGCGGCGGTGGGGCGGCGGTATCGGCGAACTCCGCCTGCGATGCCGGCGGCATCGGTTCGTCGAACCGCGGAGGCTCGACGAGTTCCTGTGGCTCAGCGGCGGCGACGTCGGCGTGGACATCGGGGCCGGTGCCGGCGGGCGGCCGCGGCACGAGCAGCTTCATGGACAGGACACCGAGGAACACGCCGAGCAGCGTGGCCAGGAGCCCCAGCAGGAGTTTGGTTTCTCGTCCCATGCGCGGTCCGCGACCCGTGGGGGCAGCCGATGCCCCGCAGGAGAAGGGCGGGAGTGTCGTGAAAACGGCCCGGCCCCGCCAGACCGCCACGAATCGCCGTACGCCGCCGGGCTTGCCTAGTTTGCCGCGTCGAGCAAGGGAGCGACGGTGGCCGCCACCCGAAGCTTCGCAGAGCGGCTCCGCGGATTGCGGGCCACCTCGTCCGGGCCCGCCTCGACCGGCGATCGCGTCAGGGCGTCCCAGACCTGGCGGTTGCGAAATGCCTCTTTCACGAGGCGATCCTCGAGCGAGTGGAACGAGATCACGCCGAGCCGGCCGCCGGGGGCGAGCCGCGTGGGGATACGCTCGAGGGCGATCCGCAGGCTCTTGAGCTCCTGGTTGACGGCGATGCGCAGGGCCTGGAACGTGCGAGTCGCGGGATGGATCCGCTGCGGCGGCTTCTGGCGAGGCACCGCGGCCATCACCACGCGGGCGAGGTCACGCGAGGTGCGGATCGGATCCTTGTCGCGAACGTCGGCGATCCGCCGCGCGATGCGGCGGCTGAACCGCTCCTCGCCGAACTCGTAGATGATGTCGGCGAGGGTCTCGGGCCGGAGCCGGTTCACCATTCGCCAGGCCGGCTCGCCCTCGGTGGGGTCGAACCGCAGGTCGAGCGGGCCCTCGGAGTCGAAGGAGAATCCGCGGGCCTGATCGGCGAGCTGGTCGCTCGAGAGGCCGATGTCGAGCAGCACGCGGTCGACGTGGTCGATCCCGAGGGCATCGAGGGCCTCGGGCAGATCGCAGAAGTTGGCTTGCGCGAATCGGATCGGCCGGCCGGCCAGCTCGCGGGCACCGCGGTCGATGGCCGCCGGATCGCGGTCGAGGGCGATCACGCGTCCCGCCGTTCCCACCGCATCGAGCAGAAGCCGGGTGTGGCCCCCGCCGCCGAGCGTGCCGTCGACCACGGTCATGCCCGGCTCGACGGCGAGCAGAGCCATCACCTCGGCGGGCAGAACGGCGGTGTGAATGCTGGCGGGCATGACCTGTTTCATCCTATGCGACGGGGCGTGGGAGGGCCTGCGGTGCCCGATTCGTCGCAGCTGGCGCCCGATTCGTCCCATTCACGGAATCCTCATGATCCGCTCACGAACCGCTCGCACGACGGCCTTACACTGCCGCCTGAAACAAGGGTTTCCCCGCGGGCCCACCGCCCCGCGGGCCGGTCGTCACACGTGTCGTCAGAACCCCTCCCGAGGATCCGCTCCATGTCGTTCCTGCCCCGTCGGTTCCCCGCGACCACGCTCGCGGCCCTCGCCGTCTCCGGGATGTGCCTCCCGTTCCTGGCCGCCCCGGCCGTCGCCGTGCCCTTCACGGCCGGCACGCTCGTGGTCGAACGGGTGGGGAACGGCAGTGCGACGCTGTCGTCCACGTCCACGCAGATTTCCATCCTCGAAGTGACCACGTTGGGCGGTCTCGCCCAGACGATCACGCTCGACACGACCGGCTCGAATCAGCAGAGCGATTCGGGCTCGGCGAGTTCCAACGGCTACCTCAACACCTACTTCTCCGGCACGGTCGGCTATGTGTCGGTGCCGGGCTACAACAATGCGGTCGGCACGGCCTCTGTCACGAGCCAAAACACGAAGGTCAACTCCACGCTCGACGCCTCGGGCAGCGTGATCAACCGCACGCTGTTCCCCACCGGCGGGCCGAGCGGCACGCCCCCGTCGCCGTTCTCCGGCAACAACTATCGCTCGAGCCTCGCCACGAGCGGCAGCACGTTTTACGCCGCCGGCACCGCGAGCGGCACGCCGGCCACCTGCGGCATGTGGTACTTCAATGGCTCGGCATTCACGCAGGTAAGCAGCACGGCGACAGGTCAGCCCACGAACTTCCGCAACGTCGAGATCTACAACAACCAGCTCTACTTCTCGAGTTCCTCCGGCACGTTCCTCGGCGTTAGTTCGCTCGGCTCCGGGCTGACGACCAGCGGACCGCTGTCGCCAACCCTCCAGATCAACGCTGGCGCAGGGGCGAGCACCTACGGCTTCGTGATGTTCGCCACTGGCTCCGCCGGGACGGGCGTGCTCGACCTCGCCTACCTCGCCGATGACCGGTCCACGGCCGGCGGCGGCATCCAGAAGTACACGTTCAACGGCACGGCCTGGTCGAACTCGTGGTCGCTGCTCGTCGGGGCCTCGGGCACGAGCATTCTGCAGTCGGGCGCCGGTGTCGGCTTCGCCGGCCTGCGGGGCCTCGCAGGCACGTACGACGCGGTGAACGGTGCCACGCTCTATGCGACCACGACCGAGACGAGCAACAACCGCCTGATCTCGATCCTTGACACCGGTCTGACCACGCCCTCGACCTATACGACGCTGCAATCCGCCGGAGCAAACTACGCCTTCCGCGGCGTGGACCTGTCGCCCGTGGCCGTGCCCGAGCCTTCCGCGATCGCCTCGCTCGGGTGTGCAGCCGCGCTCTACGCGATGCTCCGCCGCCGGCGGTAGCATCGCGGGCATGGCCGACCCGGATCCGCACGCCGCCGACTCCTACGACTACGTCCTCCCGGAGGACTTGATCGCGCAGGAGCCGCTCGCCGACCGGGCCGCGGCCCGGCTGCTCGTGGTGCACCGAACTTGCGGAACCCTCGCGCACCATGCGATCCGCGACCTTCCCGAACTTCTTCAGCCGGGTGACCTGCTCGTCGTCAACGACACGAAGGTGGTGCCGGCGCGGCTCGTGGGCCGCCGCGAGCAGACGGGCGGCCGTTGGGTAGGGCTGTTTCTGCGTCGGGCGGAGGCGGGCGGCGATGCCGCCACGTGGGTGCTGCTCGCGCAGACCCGCGGCCGGCCGGCGGTCGGCGAGCGGATCGTGCTCATCGATCGCGATGGCGGCGAGGCAGAGCGGCTCGAACTCGTCGGTCGGGCCGAGGGCGGGGCGTGGCTCGCGCGGCCGCTCGGGCCCGCGGCCGCCGAGCCGGCCGAGGCGGTGCTCGCCCGCGTCGGCCGCGTGCCGCTGCCGGGCTACATCCGCGGCGGCGTGGAGCACGAAGGGGATCTCGACCGCTACCAGACCGTGTTCGCCCGCGAGGCGGGCTCCGCCGCGGCCCCGACCGCGGGGCTGCACTTCACGCCCGAGATCTTCGCGGCGCTTGCCGCCCGGGGCATCGGGCGTGCCGAGGTCACGCTCCACGTGGGCCTCGGCACGTTTCGCCCCATCACGGCCGCCACGCTCGACGAGCACGTGATGCACGAGGAGTGGTGCACGTGCCCGGAGGCGACGGTCGCGGCCGTCGAGGCCACGAAGGCCCACGGAGGCCGGGTGGTGGCCGTGGGCACCACGGCCGTGCGGACGCTCGAGACCGCAGCCCGCGCAGGCAGGCTCTCGCCGTGGCAGGGCTCGACCGATCTGTTCATCACGCCCGGGTTTCCCTTTCGCGTGGTCGACGCCCTGTTGACGAACTTCCACATGCCGCGGACAACGCTCATGGTGCTCGTGTCGGCACTGGCGTCGCGAGACCTCGTGATGCGGGCCTACGCCGAGGCGATCCGGGAACGCTACCGGATGCTCAGCTACGGCGACGCGATGCTGATTCTCTGAAGGAGACGACCGATGGGTGAGCTGCCGCAGGAAGACGTGCTCGTGGTGCCGCGGGCACTGTTCGACAAGGTCGGAGCGTTTCAGGGCTTCTGCGGTGACACGGCGGCCTACCTGGCGGCGCTGCTCGACCCTGCGCACACGTCGTGGCGGCCGCGGGCCACGGTCGAGGACGACCCGTCGCTCAAGCAGCTCATCCCCTACTGCGTGCTCTCCTGGCGCGACGCCTCCGGCACGCCGCACTACTTCGCCTACACCCGCGGCGGCGGCCAGAGCGAGGCCCGGCTGCGGGCCAAGCGGTCGGTCGGCATCGGCGGCCACATCTCGAGCATCGACGGCCAGCATGGCGACGACACGTCGTACGACGCCGGCATGCGGCGGGAACTGGCCGAGGAGATCGCGATCGACGGCTCCTGGAAGGCACGGTGCGTGGGGCTGATCAACGACGATTCCAACGCCGTGGGGAGCGTGCATCTCGGGATCGTGCACGTGCTGGATCTGGAGCAGCCGGGCGTCGCCTCCCGGGAGAGCGAACTGGTCGAGTGCGGCTTCGCCACGCTCGAGGCCCTGCTCGCCGACCGTGACCGCTTCGAGACCTGGTCGCAGATCACGCTCGACGCGATTCGCGAGGGTAAAATCCGCTGACGCCATGAACGAGCGGCAGCGGACCATCTACCTCGACAACCACGCGACCACGCGGCTCGATCCGCTGGTGCTCGAGGCGATGCTGCCCTGGCTGACCGACCGCTACGGCAACGCCGGGAGCACCACCCACGAGATGGGCCGTGAGGCCCGCGGAGCGGTGGATGTGGCCCGGGAGACCTTCGCCGACGCGATCGGCGCAGATCCCCGCGAGGTCGTGTTCACCGGCGGCGCCACCGAGAGCACCAACCTCGCGATCCTCGGTGTGGCGGCGCGGCAGCGGCGGCTGGCGGCGGCTGGCGATCCGCCCGGCCACATCGTGACCGTGGCGACCGAGCACCACGCCGTGCTCGATCCGGTCGAGCACCTGGAGCGGGAGGGATTGGCGGTCACACGGCTGCCGGTGGTGCCGCCGTGCGGCGGCGACGGCGTGCCCGGACGGATCCGCCTCGCCGAGCTCGAGGCCGCCCTCCGCCCCGGCACGTTCCTGGTGTCGGTCATGCTGGCCAACAACGAGATCGGCGTGGTGCAGGACGTGGCGACGATCGCGGAGATCGTGCACGCCGCCGGGGCGATCCTCCATGTCGATGCCGCGCAGGCGGTCGGTCGCGTGGCCGTCGACGTCGATGCCCTGGGGATCGACCTCGCAAGCTTCTCCGCGCACAAGTTCCATGGGCCGAAGGGCAGCGGCGCGCTGTTCGTGCGGCGCCGCGGCAGGATGGTTCGCGTGGAGCCGCTCGTGTTCGGCGGCGGACAGGAGCGGGGCCTGCGAAGCGGCACGCTCGACGTGCCCGGCATCGTGGGGCTCGCCGAGGCGGCCCGACTGGCCGGCGCCGGGCTCGACACCGACGTGCCGCGGATGCGGGCGCTCCGCGACCGACTCTGGGAGTCGCTTGCGGCCCACGTGCCCGGGATCGAGGTCAATGGGCCCGGCCTCCACGCCGCCGATGACCGCGGGCGACTGGTGCGGCTGGCCAACAACCTCAACGTTCGGGTGCCCGGCGTGGACGGCCAGTCGCTGCTCGCCACGCTGGCCGCGGAGGGGCTCGCCGTCAGTTCCGGCAGCGCGTGCTCCTCCGAGAACCCGCGGCCGAGCCATGTGCTCCGAGCCCTCGGCCTCGACGACGACCAGGCACGCGCCAGCCTGCGGTTCGGCCTCTCGCGGTTCACGACGGCCGACGAGGTCGACGACGCCGCCGATCGCATTGCCTGCGGGATCGCCCGCCTGCGGGCCATGTAGGCCGAGCCGCGAGCGAGCCGGGCTTTCCGGGGGCCGGGCAGCGGGCTACAATTTGCATACGCTGGGATGCGAGAAATCCCGGCGGTCGCCAGGTTCCGCTTCAGGAGTTGTCACGATGTCGATCATGCTCACCGAGAAGGCCGCCAGCGAAGTCAAGAAGATCATCACGGAGCAGAAACTTGCTCCCGACACCGTCCTTCGCGTGGGCGTGGCCGGCGGCGGCTGCAGCGGCTTCAGCTACTCGCTCGGCTTCGACACCGCCTTCGATCCCAAGGCCGACAGCCGGACGGA
>JBJTRH010000138.1:0-5125 GCA_046076065.1 Planctomycetaceae bacterium
CACCGGCTACGTGCTGCGGAGCCTCGGCGGCAGCACCGAGTGGCAGGGAAATATCGAGATCAACAGCACCGGGGGCAACTACGCGTTCCTTAGCGACTCGGGCACGATGACCCTGAGCGGAACCCTGACGTCGATCGCAACTGGGACGTTTGCCAGGCGGGGGGTGCAGTTCGACGGCGACGGTGACATCATCGTGTCGGGCAACATCGTCAAGGGCGGCACGGCCGCCGTCAAGGATATTTTCGTGAGCAAACTTGGGGCAGGCACCCTCACGCTCTCCGGGACCAACAATTTCTCCGCCGGAGCATCGGTGTCCGCTGGAACTCTGCGGGCCGCTCATGTGTCTGCGTTCGGCAGTGGCACGGTGACCGTGAACGGTGGCCTTCTCGATCTCGCCGGCCTCGCCATCGCGAACCCGCTCGACATGTCTGCGGGATCGGTGACCAACGCCTCGGCCTACGCCGGCACCCAGACCGTGTCCGGGGCGATCAGCTACGCGGGCACCGTGGGCGGCACGCTCGACGTGGCCGCCGGCGGGCTGCTCAAGGGGGCCGGCGTCACGTTCACCGGTCCGGTCAGCATCACCGGCACCCACTCCCCCGGCGCCTCGCCCGGCCTGCAGACCTTCACGAACGGACTCGGCTACACGTCGGCCGCCACGCTCGTCTGGGAGCTCTCGGCCAACACCGCCGCGGCGATCGACCGCGGGATCGTCTACGACGCCATCGACATGACGACGGGCGGGTCGCTCTCGATCCATCCGTCGGCCACCATCAGCCTCGTCTTCAACGCCCCGCTCGCCGACTCCACGCCGTCGACGGTCGACTGGGACGACGCATTCTGGGGTTCTCCGCAGCAGTGGAAGGTCATCGACGTCCTCGCGCCGGTCACGTGGAACGAGGTCAGTTTCGCCAACGTGCTCGTGGGCAACGACTCGACCGGCGCGTCGCTGGGGTCGAAGCGTCCCGGCTCCTCGTTCACCACCGCCGCCGTGGGTGGAGACCTGTACGTCGTGTACGTGCCGGAGCCCAGCCTGCTGGCTGCCGGGGCGGCCGGCCTCGGCCTCATGCTCGTCGTTCGCCGCCGGCGGTGAGCCCCGGCTGGGCACACGAACCGGCGCGCGTCAAGTCGCGGCAGGCTGAACGTGCCCGAAAAAAACGCCTTCCGGGGCAGGTCGCTCCGCAGAGGCGCGACGCGCCGATCGCTCTCCGAATGGCGGTTGTCGTCGTCATACCGCCCGCCGTCGGAGGCCCGGATTTTTCTCCCCGCCACCGCCGATTCATCATCTGTCGGCGGTCTGTTTCGGGTCGCCGTCCGGTTGCCTCATCTCTCCCCCAGCAAAGCAGGATGCCCACCATGCAGCGGATGCTCGTTCTTGTCGCGGTTGCCGCGACCCTCGTGATCGGTGCCTCGACGTCGCAGGCGCAGAACACCTCCACTCAGATCGGCGCCCGGAAGGGCCCCGTCGCCAAGCTCGTCGAGCTGGAGCGCCGGAAGAACGAGTGGCTCCGCCAGCGGTTCGGCCGCTAGGCCACCGTCCCGCCGCTCCGGCGGCGGTGACGATCACGCTACGATGTTCGCAGCGGGTCGGCATGCTTCAGGCGTGCCGGCCCGCTGCCCTTTTTTCGGGGAGAGCTGCGTGCAACGACAGACCCGCACCTGGCTCGACGGCCTCGTCGAGTTTGCTGCCATCCATCGCCAGCAGACGCCGCTCGCCCTACCCGGTGCCGATTGCCACGCCTGGGCGTCCGAGAGGTCCATCCTCGGGGCGTCGCTCGCAGCCCGGCTCGCGGAGCTCGACGCCGTGCGGATGGCCCGCCGGTCGCTCTCCGGAGTCGACGACGACCCCGCGGTCGTGGTCACGACGTCGGCGGCCGGTGCCGCAGCGGTCGGCGACCTGCTGATGCCGGGCTCCGACATCGGGCTCCTCGCGGGCGGGCGGGTCGTGCCGGTGACCGAGCTGGAATATCGCCTGTGGTGCATTCGCCATCCGGACGAGGCCCACCTCCACCACGTCAACCTCTGGTCGTGGGTCAAGACGAGCGTGCCACGGCAACGGTGGCTCGAGTTCGCGGCGTGGCCGCTCTCCGACGGGGATACCTACTGGATCCACCGGGAGGGACTGTCGGGGGCGGGCGATCTCGATCGACGGGCGAGCCATCTCTGGCGCTGGGACGGCCGGCATGCCTCGCTGCTGAAGGCGTTCATCACGGAGCGGGCCGCCCCCCGGCTGGGCGACGCCCGCTCCTGATCGCGCCGAGACGGAGTCGCCGTGCAGAAGGTGTGAATTGCCGTTTTGCCGGGCGGCCGCTACCTTCCGGGCTCACGTCACCCCGGACTTCCGTCATGCCCACCCGCATCCTCGTCACCACCACGTCGTTCCAGGACACGCCCGGCCCCCACCACGACGCCCTCGCCGCCACCGGCTGGGAGGTCATCCGCGCCCGCGGCCCGCTCTCCGAGGTCGATACCGCCGCCCTCGTCGGCGAGATCGACGGCTACATCTGCGGGGACGACGCGATCACCCGCGCGGTACTCGACAAGGCCCGGCCCCGGCTCAAGGTTCTCTCCAAGTACGGGATCGGCGTCGACAAGATCGACGTGAAAGGCTGCACCGAACTCGGCATCCCGCTGCTCTTCACCCCGGGCGTGAACCATACCACCGTGGCCGAGCACGCCTTCCTGCTGCTGCTCGCGCTCGAGAAGAACCTGCTCTTCCACACCGACTCGGTGCGGGCGGGAGGCTGGAAGCGGCAGACCGGCCACGAACTCCTCGACAAGACCATCGGCATCGTCGGCATGGGGCGGATCGGCAAGGAGGTGGCGATCCGGGCCAAGGCGTTCGGCATGAAGCCGATCGGCTACGACGTCTACTGGGACGAGGCCTTCGCGAAGGAGCACGGCATTCCGCGGTGCAGCACGCTCGACGAGCTCTTCGCCGCCTCCGACTACATCTCGCTCCATACGAACCTCACGCCCGAGACCCGCGACATGGTGCGGGCGGAGACGATCGCGAGGATGAAGCCAGGGCTTATCATCCTGAACTGCGCCCGCGGCGAGATCGTCAACACGGCCGACATGGCGGCAGCCCTCGCGTCCGGCAAGGTCCGCGGCTACGGCACCGACGTGCTCGACGAGGAGCCGCCGAAGCCCGACCACCCGCTGACGAAGCTGCCCAACTGCCTCGTCACGCCCCACGTCGGCTCCCGCACGCACGAGAGCGTGCAGCGGCAGGCGATGGCGGCCGTCACCAACCTGATCCGGGCGATGCACGGCGAGAAGCCGCTCGCCCAGGTCAATCCTGAAGTCCCTGTCACGAAGGTCGTGTAACCGCCATGTCCGAGACGTTTCACGTCGTGCCGATCGACGTCCACGAGACCATCGTCCGCTCCGCCTACCTGCACCGGGGCTTCGACGCCTCCGAGGCCGAGCATGCGGCCAGGCTCGCCACGGCCGCCACGCGGCACGGCATCCGCACGCACAACGCCATCAAGGCCCTGCACCTCGACGAGTTGTTCGGGTCGAAGGCCGGCGGCTGCGTGCCGAGGGCATCGATCCGGAGGCTGCCTGGCCGGTTCAAGGCGGCCGAGGCGTGGGACGCCCAGAAGAAGCTCGGCCAGGCCGTGGCCTGGGAGGCGATCGACACCTGCATGAAGCTCGCCGACGAGTATGGCTGCGGCACGGTGTCGATCGACAACGCGTTTCACTACCTCTGGGGCGGCGGCTACGTGATGGAGGCGGCGAACAAGGGCTACATCGCCTACACCAACTGCACCGCGTCGCTGGCCGAGGTGGTGCCGTTCAAGGGCCGGCATCCCACGCTCGGCACCAATCCGCATTCCTGGGGCTTTCCCACGACCGAGGCCGTCGGGTTTCCGATCGTGATCGACTGGGCCACCAGCGTGATCGCGATGGGCCGCGTGCAGCAGCTCAAGCGGGAGGGCAAGCCGCTGCCGCCCAATGCGGCGGTCGACAAGGACGGCCACCCGACCACCGATCCCGACAAGGCCGTCTCGCTCTTGCCGTTCGGCGACCACAAGGGCTACGGCCTGTCGCTGATCAATGAGCTCGTGGCGGGCTTCATCGGCGGGTCCCTGCCCACGATTCGCAGCCGGGCGGCGGTGGCGGGCGAGAAGCAGGGCTGCGCCTTCTTCTTCCAGGTGATCCATCCCGAGGCGCTCAGCGGCGGCGCGTTTGCCAAGGGCCGCTCGCAGGCGGGCAACGTCAAGGCGGTGCTGGACGACATCCTGGGCCATGGCAACGAGCAGTGCATGCTGCCCGGGCAGTTGGAAGCCCAGGCGGCCGCACGAACCGCCCAGGCCGGTGGACTGCTGTTCTCGACGGCCGAAGTGGCCGCGCTGAACGAGATCGCCCACGAGGCCGGCGTGACGCCGCTCGACCCCGCCGCACTTCCCGTCGCGTGAGCGATGGGGCATCGTTCCCACCACCATTCCCCGTGCCGGAAGGCCCAGCATCCATGTCGCTGCCCCTCAAGCCCAAGCATTCGTGTGCGTTCGACCAGGTCTCGCTTGGCGAGATCATGCTCCGGCTCGATCCGGGCGAGGGGCGGATCCGTACGGCCCGGCACTTCGCCGTCTGGAGGGCGGTGGCGAATACAACGTCGCCCGCGGACTCCGCAAGTGCTTCGGCCTCGAGACGGCCGTGGTGACCGCCTTCGTGGACAACGAGGTGGGCCATCTGGTCGAGGACTTCATCATGCAGGGCGGCGTCTGCACCGATTTCATCCAGTGGCGGCCCGACGACGGCATCGGCCGCACGGTTCGCAACGGGCTCAACTTCACCGAGCGGGGCTTCGGCATTCGCGGGGCGGTGGGCGTGCCGGATCGAGGCAACACTGCGGCCAGCCAACTGAAGCCGGGTGACGTCGACTGGGACCACCTGTTCGGGAAGCTCGGCGTCCGCTGGTTTCACACCGGCGGCATCTTCGCGGCGCTCTCGGAGACCACCGCGGCCCTGACGGTGGAGGCGGTGACGGCGGCCAAGCAGCACGGCACGATCGTGTCCTACGACCTCAACTACCGCCCGAGCCTCTGGAAGAGCATTGGCGGCCAGCCAAAGGCCCGGGAGGTGAATCGGGAGATCGCCCGGCACGTCGACGTGATGA
>JBJTRH010000139.1:0-7702 GCA_046076065.1 Planctomycetaceae bacterium
CCCGTAGCCGATGACCCCGACGTTGAGCCGCTCACCCATCGTGCCCCCTCCGCTTGCCGTGCCCCCTCCGCGCCGATGCCCTGGTCCGCGCCGATGCCCCGGTATCAGCGGCCACGCGGCTCACGGCAGCCGGTGGAGGACGAACCCCTCGATGGCCTCGTACTCGGGCAACCCGAGCCGATCGTAGACGCGCGCGGTGTGCCGGTTACGGTCCTCGGCCCGCTGCCAGAATTCGCGCGGGTCGGTCGGTCCAGGAAACAGCGCCCGGTCCTTCTGGCTCTCGTGCTTGAAGATCGCCATCCGCTTCCGCTCGACCTCGTCGGGCGAGAGCGGCACCGCCATCTCGATCTCGTGCGGCTCCCACTCCTGCCAGGCGCCGCGGTAGAGCCAGAGCTGGCAGTCCTTCGCCCACGGCCGGGTCTTGACCTCGGCGAGCGCGCCGAGGATGGCCGCCAGGCACACGCGGTGGGTGCCGTGCGGATCGGAGAGATCGCCAGCCGCATAGATCTGGTGCGGCTTCACCCGCTCGAGCAGCTCCACCGTGATCGCGATGTCGTCCGGACCGATCGGCTTCTTACGGACGCGGCCGGTCTCGTAGAACGGCAGGTCGAGGAAGTGGATGTTGTCGGGCTTCACGCCCGAATACCGGGCGCCGGCGCGGGCCTCCGTGCGGCGGATCAGGCCCTTCACCGTCTGCAGCTCGGGGATGTCGACCGCGCCGGCCGACTTCGACTTGAGAAACTGCCGGATCCGGTCGGCGATGCCCGAGGTCTTCGTGCCCACGCCGAACGCCTTGCAGAACTCCTCGACGAAGTCGACGTGCCGGTCGGCCGACTCGTCCCAGACGGCGATGTTGCCGCTGGTCTGGTAGGCGACGTGCACGTCGTGCCCCTGCTCGCAGAGGCGGATGAACGTGCCTCCCATGCTGATCACGTCGTCGTCGGGGTGTGGGCTGAACACGATCACCCGCTTGGGAAACGCCTCGCAGCCCCCGGGCACGCCGCGGCTCCCGCCCGGCTTGCCGCCGGGCCAGCCGGTGATCGTGCCCTGCATCGCCTTGAACACGTCGATGTTCGTGTCGTAGGCCCGGCCGCGGCACGAGAGCAGATCCTGGAGCGAATGCTCGTTGTAATCCTCGTCGGTGAGCTTGAGGATCGGCTTGCCCACCTTCAGCGAGAGCCAGATCACCGCCTTCTTGGCGAGCTGCGGCGTCCACACGAGCCCCATCGTGTCGAGCGGCCCCACCACCCAGGGCTGCTCGAACCGCGAGAGCCGGCCGGCGGCGGCCCGATCGAGCACGAACCTGGCGTCGGCGTGCTGCTGCAGCGCGCTTGCCGACACGTGGCTGCACGGCGGCTCTTCCACCGCCCGCCGCACGATCGGCGCCTTGTGCTCGCCGAAGGCCAGCAGCACGACGCGGCGGGCGTCGAGGATCGTGCCCACGCCCATCGTGATCGCC
This sequence comes from Planctomycetaceae bacterium, assembly GCA_046076065.1. Classification (GTDB taxonomy): domain Bacteria; phylum Planctomycetota; class Planctomycetia; order Pirellulales; family UBA1268; genus QWPN01. Next base: position 1,460 of record JBJTRH010000139.1, read on the forward strand.
TGCCGGGGCACGTTCCACTCCCCGAAGAAGTCGGCGGCGGCGTCCGACCGGGTCACACTGTCGAGCGTGATCAGGCGGGTGCGGCTCTCGGACGTGCTGCCGGGCTCGTTGAAGCCAATGTGGCCCGTGCGGCCGATGCCGAGGATCTGGAGGTCGATGCCGCCGGCCTCCCGGATCCGCTCCTCGTAGGCGACGCACGCCGCGTGGATGTCGTCGCGAGCGAGCGTGCCATCGGGAATGTGGATCGCGCTTACCGGGATGTCGAGGTGGTCGAAGAGGTGCTCCCGCATGAATCGATGGTAGCTCTGCAGCGCGTCGGGCTGCATCGGCCAGTATTCGTCGAGGTTGAACGTGATCACCGTCTTGAACGACACGCCCTCCTCGCGGTGCAGCCGGATCAGCTCGTCGTAGACGCCCACGGGCGTGCTGCCGGTGGCCAGTCCGAGCACCGTCTTCTTGCCCGCGGCCGCCCGCTCGCGGACGCGGTCGGCGATCTCCCGCGCCACCGCTCGGCTGGCATCGGCAGGCTGGTCGTAGACGGTGACGGGCAGCCGCTCCACCGTGGTCACGTGGGGGAGCGGGCCGCGGTAAATCGGCGCGGCGGGAGACGCGGCGGAACGGCTGGCGGCGGACATGGCGAAAAAACCTCCTGCGGTGGCGGCACTGCGGCGACCGACGGTCAGATGAGCTTCGTTTTGCCGGGCACGGCGAACTGCGGCTTCGGCAGCGTCGAGTCCCAGGTGAGATCCTTGGGGAACAGGTCGAGTTTCGACTCCTCGGTGGCGAACTTCCAGGTCACCTTCTGCCCCGAGTAGGCCGCCATGCGGCCCATCACCGCCACCATCGAACTGTCGGCGAGCTGCTTGAGCTCGACGATCGGCTTGCCGGCCCGGATGGAGTCGACGAGATCCTTGTGTTCCTGCTTGTAGGCGTCGGCGATGCTGCCCGCCATCTCCCAGACCTTGTTGCCGGCGCGGTCGAAGACCCGCGAGCCGGCGTTGGCGGCCCCGATGTGGCACTGGCCCTTGGTGCCATACACCACGTTGCCCACGTCGCCCGCCGCTCCCGGAATCTGCCGGCACATGAACGACACGACCCTGTTGCCCGGATACTCATAGTCAAGGCTCACGCTGTCCCACATCTCGCTGTCGTCGGGCCGCGTGAACCGGCCGCCCGAGCCGAACGCGCTCACGGGGTTCTCGCCCATCACCCAGTTGATGGTGTCGAGGTTGTGCACCGCCTGCTCGGCGATCTGGTCGCCGCTGAGCCAGATGAAGTGCATCCAGTTGGTGAGCTGGTACTGGGCGTCGCTCATGCCGTCTTCCCGCTGACGGTACCAGATGCCACCGGCGCAGTACCGCGCCGTCGACCCGATCACGTCGCCGATCGCCCCCTGACGGATCTGCTCGACGGCCCCGATGTAGTTCACCTGCCGGCGATACTGCGTGCCCGCCACCACCGCCACACCCTTGGCCATCGCGGCGTCGTGCGTCTCGAGGCACATGCGGTAGCCGGCCGGATCGACGCAGCCCGGCTTCTCGGCGAACACGTGCTTGCCGGCGGCCACGGCCTCGCGGAGATAGAGCGGCCGAAAGCCCGGCGACGTCGTGATCAGGACGAGGTCGATCGATGGATCGTCGAGCACCCGCTTGTAGCCGTCGAGACCGGCGGCGATCGTCTCGTCGGCGGCAACCTTGTCGGGATGGGCCTCCCGCATCGCCTTCCACAGCGCGGCGCACTTCGGGGCGTAGAGGTCGGCCGTGGCCACGAGCCGCACGCCGTCGTTGATCGAGAGCGAGTCGTTGACCGCCCCGCTCCCGCGACCGCCGCACCCGATGACGCCAAGCCGCAGTTCCCTGGTCTCCTCGGCGGCCGCCAGCGACGAGTGCACCATGACTGCCGATGCTGCGCCCGCAGCCCCGCCGGTGAAGGCCCGCCGCGAGACCTTCATGGGCTCGGGAGTCGTGTGAACCGACGCAGCGTTGTGGGGCATCGTGCTCTCCTCGCAGTCTGGGCCGGCAGGGTGGGCTGAATGCTCAGCGGCACCCCCACGGATCCGCCGACGCCCTGTCTTACCCGGGCTGCGCCGTTCCGAACAGGATGCCTGAAAGTGCGGAATAATATCGATTCGTCCCTTTTCCCCGACAGCTCCTCGGCCGGTGCGGCGGACCGGGTGAGGCCTGCGAAACCGCTGTTCATGCGACGATGGCCGGGGTGGCGGCCCGCTGGCCCGCGGCGTAGGCTTCCGTCTGTCATGGCGGAAAGTGCCACCCACGAACGACGCGAATACTACCGTTACCTCCCGGTGAATCCGGGAGACGCCTGCTGGGGCGTGAGCGTGACGGGTGCGGGCTACCAGCCCGCAGCCCCGGGCTTCGACCACCTGCCGCGGCGCCGGCATCCGCCCGGGCACTTCTACGAATGGGAGTCGGGCCGCGTCCTCAGCGAATACGGCGTGGTGGGCGTCGCGCAGGGCGAAGGGGAGTTCGACTCGCATGCCACCGGGCTCACGCCCCTGAGGGCGGGCGACGCCGTGCTCCTCTTTCCCGGCGCGTGGCACCGGTATCGCCCCCTGAAGCGGACCGGCTGGGCGATCCACTGGATCCACTTCCAGGGCAGCACGCCCGACCGCCTCCGCGCCGACGGCGTGATCCGGCCAGAACGCGGCGTGTGTCGCGCCGCCCTCGATCCGTCGGTCCTGCGGGTGTTCGCCGACGTGCTCGACGCCCTGCGGGCGGAACCGCCCGGCTTCGTGCAGGTGGCCGGCGCCAAGACGATCGAGATCATCGCCCGCCTGCAGGGGGCCGCGTCGGCGGGGCGGGCGCTGCCGCGCCTCCAGGAGGTGGTCAGCCGCGCGCGGCTCCGGCTCGAGGAGGATCCGGGCGGGCTGCCCGTGGTGGGGCAGCTGATCGACGAGTTCGACGTGAGCCGCACCCACTTCTTCCGGCTCTTCAAGGAGGAGACCGGCCAGACGCCCTACAAATACCATCTGGAACTGAAGATCCGCCGGGCCGGCGAGATGCTCCGCGACTCGAACCTCACGGTGAAGCAGGTCTCGATCGCGCTGGGCTTCCGGAATCCGTATCACTTCTCGCGGCTGTTCCGGGCCAAGACCGGCGCCTCGCCACGAACCTACCGCAACCACTGGCGGGCGATCTCCCGGGGCTCGGCGCCGGCCGGCCCGCCCTGACCGATCGCCCCGGCCCGCCCTGCCCTCCCTGGAGATTCCGCCATGCCGTCGCCCGTCACACCCGGCTGCCAGTTCGCCAGCGACAACACGTCGCCGATGTGCCCGGCCGCCTGGGGGGCGGTGCAGCGTGCCAACGCCGGCTGCGAAGCGAGCTACGGCAACGATCCCTGGACGGCCCGCGCCTGCGACCTCATTCGGCAGATCTTCGACGGGCCGGCGGAGGTGTTCTTCGTGTTCAACGGCACCGCCGCCAACTCGCTGGCGCTGGCGGCCATGTGCCAGTCGTACCACGCGATCCTGTGCCACGAGGTGGCCCACGTCGAGACCGACGAATGCGGAGCGCCCGAGTTCTTCTCCAACGGCACGAAGCTGCTGCTGCTGTCCGGCCCCGGCGGCAGGATCACGCCGGAGGGCATCACCCACGCGGTCGAGCGGCGCCGCGACATCCACTATCCAAAGCCGAGGGTGGCGAGCGTGACGCAGGCGACCGAACTCTCGACCGCCTACTCGGTCGACGAACTGGCGGCGATCGGCGACACCTGCCGCCGCCACGGGCTGCGGTTTCACATGGACGGCGCCCGCTTCGCCAACGCTGTGGCGGCCCTCGACGTATCGCCACGGGCCATCACTCGCGACGTTGGCGTCGACGTGCTCTGCCTCGGCGGCACCAAGAACGGCATGGGCGTCGGCGAGGCGGTGGTGTTCTTCGACACGACGCTCGCCGACGAGTTCGCCTACCGCTGCAAGCAGTCGGGCCAGCTCGCCTCGAAGATGCGGTATCTCACCGCCCCCTGGGTGGGCCTGCTGGAAACCGGGGCTTGGCTCGAGAACGCCCGCCACGCCAACGCCGCCGCTGCCCGGCTCGAAGCGGGCCTCCGTGGCATCCCCGGCATCGAGGTGCTCGGCAGCCGGCAGGCCAACGCCGTGTTCGCCCGGCTTCCCGATCCCCTGGCAGCCGGCCTGCGCGCCAGGGGATGGCAGTTCTACAACTTCATCGGCTCCGGTGGCTGCCGCTTCATGTGCTCCTGGGCGACCACCGACGCCGACATCGACGCGCTCCTGGCCGACGCCCACGGCCTCGCCGTCGACTGAGCCATCGGCACCGCGAGAAACGGGAGAGAACGCGATGAGTCGAACGACCGTGGCGGCTGCGCTGGCAGCGACGCTGGCGATCGGTGCCGGGACCGTCCGGGCCGATGCTCCCTCCGAGCAGGCGATCGCGGCCCGGGAGATCCTCGACCGCTGGCACGCCGACGCGGCGGAGCCGGGCGACCGGCGCCTGCAGGTGATCTGCTGGCGGACGAAGGATCGCGAGTTCGCCGCCGGCCATCGCGAACAGCTCGACCGGATCCTCACGCACATCCAGAACTTCTACCGCGCCGAGATGGAGCGGCACGGGCTCGGACCGCGGACGATCCGCCTCGACCGCGACGCCGGCGGCCGGCTCGTGGTGCACGAGGTCGTGGCGCCGGGCACGTTCGCCGACTACGAGGGCCGCGACGGGGGACGGATTCGCGACGAGTGCCGACCGGTGCTCCGCGACCGGGGCATCGAGATCGACCGGGAGACGATCATGATCTTCACGAACCTCGTCGACTGGGACCCGACGACGCTCACCTTCCGGCACAAGAGTCCCTACTACGCCGGCGGCGACCATCGCGGGGGCACGGCGTGGCAGCTCGACTCGCCCGAACTCGACATCGCCAATCTGCCCTTGAAGGAGCCGCTCGTCCGCGACGGGCAGTACGGCCGGATCTCCCTCGGCAAGCACAACTCCATCTTCATCGGGGGCATCGCCCACGAACTCGGCCACGCCCTCGGGCTGCCCCACTGCCGGGAACGGGACGACGAATCCGTCCGCGGCACGGCCCTCATGGGGAGCGGCAACCGCACCTATGGCGACGAGCTCCGGGGCGAGGGCAAGGGCTCGTTCCTCACGCTCGCCCACGCGCTCCGGCTGGCGTCGCATCCGCAGTTCTCGGGGTCGGTGAAGGGCCTGCGGGCGGAACCACAACCCGAGTTCGGCGACCTCGAAGCCGACCGTTCGCCGGACGCTCGCTCGTTCAGGATCCGCGGCCATGTCGCAAGTTCCATCCCGGTCTATGCCATCGTCGGCTACCTCGATCCCGAGGGACACGACGACTACGACGCCCGCACGGTCACCGCGGTGCCCGACTCGGACGGTCGATTCACGCTCGACTGCACGCCGCTGGTGCCCGGCAAGGCCGGCAGCCTGCGGCTCGTGGCCTGCCACGCCAATGGCGCCACGGCGCGGCGTGCGTATCCCTACACGGTCGCCAAGGACGGCACGGTCGACATCGAGACGATGTCGCTGTCGCTGGCCCTGCGAGCCTTCTGCGAGGTGGTCTCGCGACGCGATTACGCCGCCGCTGAGACGATCCGCGACGCCCTTCCGGAAGACGGCCGGGGCCGGACGATCGCCACCTCGATCCTCGGGGGCGTTCGGAGGCAGCCGCGGCCTCCGCAGCCTGCCGCGGCTGATCCGGATGGCCGCATGCCGCTGTCCCGGCTCGAGCCGATCGAGGCCCGGGTCGGCTGGCTCAAGCCGGCGTACGACCATCTGCCGCGGCCCGAGAGCATGCTCGTGGCCGGAGGCCGCGTGTTCGACACCGGCATCTACGCCCACGCTCCCGCGCTCCATCGCTACCGCCTCGGCGGCGCGTGGGCCCGACTCACCGGCGAGTGCGGCCTGCCGGACGGCGGGGGGAGCGTGGTGTTCGCGATCCGTGCCGACGGCCGCGAGGTGTTTCGCTCGACATCACTCGGCCCCGGCCGGCTCGCTCGCTACGACGTCGACCTCGCCGGTGTGGACGAGCTCGACCTGGTCACGGAGGACGCTGGCGACGGTAAGGCCTCCGACTGGGGCATCTGGCTGGCCCCCATGCTGATCGGCCCACCGGGTCGGTGAGGCGGTCACCGGGGCGGTGAGGCGGGCGTTTGACCCGGTGATTTCCGGGGTTTTCGGCGGGTTTCTGGGGGTTTTGGCCCGATTCGGCCCACCGGGATGGTGATTCGGCCCTGAGGCCGGTTTC
>JBJTRH010000140.1:0-2586 GCA_046076065.1 Planctomycetaceae bacterium
CCACGTGATCCAGTTGCCCGCGGCGAGCGAGCCGGTGCCCGTCGCTTGAGTGTTCGGGTACGTCCGGTTCCAGGTGCCGGCGGGCGACGTGGTGTTGCCGGTGGTTGTCGTGCCGCCGCTACCGGTCATCAAGGTCGAGGAGAGCCCTGTCACCGTCGTCACCGACCCCGGCATCGTGCTGGCGCCGGTGGTGCTGGTGTTGATCAGGAACTGCACGAGCGTGTCGGCGGAGGCGGTCGTCGCCGTGAGCGCGGCCGCCGCGATCAGGGCGGCGTGCCGTGCGCTCGACCGCAGGCGGCGGACGCAGGCGACCAGGGCGACCGCCAGGGCGAGGCCGGCCGGCAGCGCCGGCTCTGGCACGGCTGCGATGCCGGAGCCCCCGGGGGCCGTGTTGTAGTTGCCGGCATCGTAGAGCCCCGTGGCGAAGAAGTCGGCGGCGTCGAGGATGTCGACGATCCCGTCGTAGCTGAAGTCGCCCTCGATCCAGGTGGCCGGGAGGCCCGTGTCGAACTTGCCGAGCGCCAGGAAGTTGGAGGCGTCGAGGATGTCGATCGACCAGTCGATGTTGGTGTCGCCCGGGGCCGCGTAGGCCGCCGTCAGCGAGCCGTCGCCGTTGTCGATCCAGCCCACGGCGCGGGGAATGCTCGAGGCCACTTCCGCCGCGGCCGCGCTCGAGGTGATCCCCGAGGTGCCGCTCCACGAGCCGTCGCCCCGGCCCTCGAGGATCTCGGCCACGAGCTGCGGGCCGGTCATGCCGCCCGCGATCGTGAGGGCACCGCTGGTGAGGTCCACGAGGCCGTTGCCGGTGGCGAGGTCGAGGCTGGCCACGCTCGTGGTGGTGACGGGGGCCACCTGGCCCGTGCCGCCGGCCACGACGACGAGCCGGCTCGAGGCGAGCGCCGAGCCGTTGGCGAGCCTGAGCACACCCCCCTGCACGGTCGTGGAGCCCGAGAGCGTGTTGGCCTGGTCGAGCACGAGCGTGCCCGCCCCGGTCTTCACCACCGGGATCGAGCCCGAGAGCGTCGGGTAGCCAGCCTGCGTTTGCGTCTGGGTGCCGCTCGGCACGTTGATCGTGATCGCGCTCGGGGCGCCGGCCGTGAACACGAGGTTCAGGTCGTTGCCGCTTTTGGCGATCGAGAAGGTGCCGGTGCCGAACGAGTTGGCGAAGCCACCGGTGCCGTTGGTGGCCGATGACACCACGGCGAACTTGTCGGCCGCGAAGCCGGAGATCCCGCCGGTGGCCGTGGCGATCTTCCAGGAGTAACTGCTCGCGGCGTCGAAGTTGGCCGCCGAGCCGCTCACGTCGGGAGCGACGCCCGAGAGCGTCCAGAGGTCGATCGTGAACGGGTCGGCCGACGTGGAGGCGATCGAGAGACCGCCGCCCACGCTGAGGAGATCCCACGCCGCTGCCGAGCCGGCCGTGCCCGTTGCGGAGAGCATCTGCCAGTTGTAGTTGCCGCCGCTCGCCAGCGTCGCGCTGCCCGTGAGCGTGAGCGTGCCGGGGCTCGCACCCGGCGAGAGCGTGGCACCGGAGCCGATGGTCACGCCTCCGAGGACCGTCCCGGAGCCGGCGAGCGTCTGCGTCGCACCGACGACCAAGCCCGCCGGAAGAGCGGCTACGTCGACCACGGTCCCTGCGGCGGTCGAAATGGTCGACGACGTGGCGATGGAGCTGCCTGCCGCGAGGGCGAGCGTGCCCTGGCTGACGACCGTGGGGCCGGTGTACGTGTTCGACCCGGTGACCGTCAGCCGCCCGTTGCCGAGCTTCGTGAGTCCACCGCCGAGGGTGCCGATGGCATCGGCGATCGTCCCCGAGAGGACCATGGTGTTGGAGCCCGTGTCGAGCCGGGCCGCGATTCCCGAGCTGCCAGCCGCTCCGATCTTGATCGGCCGCGCGAGCGTGGTCGTTGCCGAGGTTGCCACGAACACCGACGATGTGCCGCTGAACAGCAGGCCGCCGCCACCGAGATTCTCGTCGCTGCCGGCGCGGACGGTTGCGTTGCCGATTTCCACGCCCCCGAGGTTCGTGTTGGTGGCCGCGGTCTGCTGCGTGAGGTCGAGCACCGCCCCGGAGCTGGCCCGCAGGATGCCCGTGCCCGACACGTTGCCGGTCAGCACGAAGGTTTTGCCGGTGCCGGCGAAGGCCAGCCGGTCGGTGGCCGTGCCGCCGGTGGCCACGGCCTGGTTGAAGGCTACCGTCGTCTCGGGACCGTCCCAGAAGATCCTGCCGTCGGCGTTGCCGGACCAGATCAGCCCCGACCCGAGCGAGCCGTCGGTGCCATTCCACAGTTTCGTCAGCCCCACGTCGGAGAGGAGCCGCGTGCCGCCCGCATAGGTGTTGGAGCCGCTGATCGTCACCTTCTCAGTGCCGTTGACGGTCACGGAGCCGGTGCCCTCGATCAGCGTCGAGGTCGTGGCACTGGCCACGATGTTGGCGACGGTGAGCGAATAGTTGTTCGTCACCTTGGCGGCGCTCGCCATCGCCTGGGGCGTGAGCGACATGCCGCCCGACGTGCTGCCGGTCACCACGTAGGTCCCCGCGAACGACGATGGCACCGTGCCCGTGATCGTCGCCGTGCCGTTACC
>JBJTRH010000141.1:0-8593 GCA_046076065.1 Planctomycetaceae bacterium
CGTCGGTTGCGTCTTGCCCTTGATCTTCCGGTCGCTGGGCCTCGACCCGGCCCTGATGAGCAATCCCTTCGTGTCGGCGATCGTCGACGTGGTCGGGATCGTGATCTACATGGGCATCGCCCTCGCCCTGCTGGGCGGGTAACGCGGCACAGGAACCCGTCGCCGGGTCTGACCGCGCCGCGGTCGGTCGGGTGTGGGCTGGCAAAGCAACGCCGCACCGAGGAGCCGCTCACGCCGCGCTCGATGCCCTGCCTCGGTCCTCATGGGACAGAAAGAAACCGGACACATCCACTGGCAACACCTTTGCCCTCCACGTCGTCGCGGAGTTCATAGTCCTGGGTTCGCACGTTGATGATCAGCCGCAGGTGGGTGGCGTGCCACGGCACGGGAAGCCCTGCAACCTCGAGGCAGGGACCTTGTCCGCTGCCCGACACCGTCACGTCAGATGGAACCTGCGGGGGTTTAGAGTGGCTCGGTTCCGGTATTGGAAGCACACACAAGCGGCCTTGAACAACATGAATGACGAGGCCATGGCTGGCTCTGGTATCGTCGATCAATCGATAACTGCCGCCTTCCGGAAATCTGGGGGCGGCATCTCGGTCAAGCATCGCCGCCACATCGCGGTACCGGGCGAAATCCCGTCGTGTGCCGGTCGTGCAGGACTCCCACAGATCACCCCTCGCTTCGTTGATCTCATGCTCGAAGCAGACGATCGCATGGTGCATGCCGGCGGCCGTCGCCGGCTGCTGGCGAACGCGGGAGCGAACTGCCTCGATGTGATCGGAGAGCGTTGTCTCAGCTCTCCGCACGGCTTCCCCATACTGCCGCCATTGTTCCTTTATGCCGAGCGATTCGGCCCGCTCGGCTGCCCCCCTGCACCATGGCGGGGGAGGCGGTGGAAACATGATCTCATACACACGGTACAACGAATCGGTGAGAAACGCGGCGATTGGAAGGGCTGTGATTCCGCCGAGCGCGACGGCAAGAAAGGAGGCCATAAACTCGCGCAGAAAGACCGCTTTTCGACGACTGGACCGCGATGATCGGGCGTTCCTCATGTCAGACTCGTCGGGCAGAACGGCTTAGCAGGCTCCTACTCGTCGAAGCGTCACGAGACGCGATCACGGGCCCGACAAGGGCACGACGCGTCCGGCGATCTCGGCGATGTGACGGCCATCTGGTTCCGTGAGATGAAGCTCGTAGGACTGCAGCAGACAGTCGATCGACACCGTGATCTTTTTTCCGTTCTCCGGATTCACGAGACCGTGAAGCTTCATCGGAGCCCCGCCATCCTTCGAAGGAAGCGGAACCGCTTTCCCCGGCACCACGCGGACGCTGCCGTCGGGCATGCGATGGTGCAGATCCCACGCGACCCGGTCCCCGTGGACCCGTATCACGCGCCCCCTCCGAGTGACCTGGTCCTCGACGAGCAGATAGTCGCCGTCCTCCGGGAAGCGACACGGAACCTGGGACGCGACGTCGGTCACCCACTCCTTCATAGCGAGCGGATCTGAGTGCTTGGTATACGCATCATGGAGGTTGGCTTTGGCAGCGTTCACTTCGGCCCAGTACGTGCCAACCGCGTCCCGCGGAATCACCGGCAGTACGCCGTCCTGTAGGAGTTTCTGCCGCTCGTCCTCGAAGCACTGATCCGCGAGCCTGCGCACGGAGTCGTCTGTGATCTGCGCGTACGCGTCCCATGCCGTATCGAGGTCGGGGCACCGGATGCCAGCGTTCGGCCGAAGCACGACCCCGTCGGGCTTGATCACGAAGGGGCGAACTTCAATAGGCTGGGCGTCAGCGACGGTGGCCACCATGCCCGCACCAACAAGCGGCATCATGAGCACCAGCCACAGCGGACCAGGAAAGCCGGGGGACCACGATCGCATGTGCACGCTCCCAGACTACGTCGCGTGCCTTCCGAACAGATGCGGAAGCCACCCACTATGCTCAAACGTGGACCGCTCGCGCCGAGGGACATCAACGCGCCGTCCAGGGCAGACCTGAGACAGTCTTGGCCCGCACCCAGTCCTTGCTGCAGGCACTGCGAACGAGGTCGTCGGGCCGGATGAAGCCAAAACGCACCGCGGCCTGAAGTTCGACCGCTGAAAGCGGCCCGCACTTTCGCCCATCGCGACGATAGAACCACGAGCAGCACGACGGGCGAGCAGGCTCGGCCGGGTGTCCGCAGGGCGGGGTGTCCGCGGTCATGAGGTTCCCACGTAGTAGTTCCGCAACAACACCTCCGTAATGAACCAGAAGATCACGCCCGCCGTCGGCGCCCCGAGCAGGATCGCGAGGATGGACATCGCGGGCCGGCTTCTCCTGCGGCGGCGTGCGCCGGCGGCCCGACGCCGCCGCACTGCAGGCGAACGAGCAGTCACGATCACGACCGGAAGCGGATCGCCGACGTCTCCATCATCGTCGCCCGGCACTGCGCCAGGCGGACACGGGATGCGTGGCGAACGCGAAGGCGGCTTGATCCCGGATAACGCGGCTCGCCTCCCCATCGGGCCGGGCGGAGGTGGACGATGCATGGCGATCCTCACGACCGTGGCTGGCGGGCTGGCAACGGCCGGGTGTTTCGCGCACACGCCTCGGCCCCGGCCTGTATGAGGAAAACGGGCACCGATGACGGGAAGGGACATCACGGCCCGGCGACAGCCGAGTTGTCCCACAGCGGCGGCCGCCCTCGTTTCGGCTATTGCGGGGGTGCTCCCGGCCATAATGCCTCCTCGGTCGAGGGGAGATCGCCGCCTCGACGCCACCTGCTCGACCGCGATGCTGATGACATCCGACCCGACCGACAGACTCCGTCGCATCCGCGAGAGCCTCGCCGACCTGGCGTCAGGCCGGGCGGAAGCGCGGGATGACCTGATCGCGATCGTTCTTCCCGTGATGACCGACATGGCCCACGGAATGCTCTCGCGGTTCCCGAAGGTGCGACGATGAGACGAGACCGGTGACGTGGTCCAGAACGCCGCCCTGCGGCTCCACCGCTCGCTGGCATCGGTCCATCCCGCCGGCGAACGCGACTACCTCAACTTCGTCGCCGTCCATATCCGCCGGGAGCTGCTCGACCTCGCCCGCAAGTACGCCGGCCGCGAGTCATTCGCATCGCATCACGAGACCAACACCATCCGCTCGGCCGACGTGCAGGGATCGCGCATCGACTCGACAGCCGATGACCGCACCGACGACGCCGACATCGACCGCTGGACCCGGATGCACGAGGCGGCGGGCGAGCTGCCCGAGGATCTCCGTGAGGTGTTTCACCTGCGGATGTATGCGGGCCTGTCACCGGATGAGATCGCCAAGACTCTCGACTGCTCCACGAAGACCGTGCATCGCCGCTGGGCGGCGGCGACCCGAACCATCGAGGATCAGATGAACGACCTCAGGAAGTGAGCCGTGAAGCCCGACCACGACGACGAGCACCGTCACGACGACGCCACGGTCGACGAGTCGCCGACCGACTGGGTCAACCGCGTCGTCCTCCGCGGCACGGCACGGGAACTGGGGGAGGCCGCACCTCCCGATCCCTTCATCGGCATGACAGTGGGCGACATCCTCATCGAGGCGGTCGTGGGCGAGGGGGGCATGGGCCGGGTCTATCGGGGCCGACAGGACCGCCCGCGGCGGACCGTTGCCGTGAAGATCATGAAGCCCGGCCTGCTCTCGCCCGATGCGACGCGGCGATTCGAGCGGGAGGCGGAGGTGCTCGGCAGCCTGCGGCATCCGGGAATAGCCACCGTGCATACGGCGGGCGTGCATCATGTGGCGGGCATCCGCCTGCCCTACATCGTGATGGAATTCATCCCAGACGCCCGCACGTTCACGGCCCACGCCGACGTGGTCAAACTCGGCGTCCGTGAGCGGCTGCAGCTGTTCCTGGAGGTCTGCGAGGCGGTGGCCCACGGCCATGAGCGGGGCGTGGTCCATCGAGATCTCAAACCGAGCAACATCCTCGTCGACAGCGCAGGAAGGCCGAAGGTGATCGACTTCGGTATCGCGCTGGCTGCGGGGTCGGACCTCGCCACCACCACGATCCAGGCGGTCTCGGGGCAACTGCTCGGCACGCTTCAGTACATGAGCCCCGCGCAGTTCCGCGGCGTGAGCGACCTGATCGATGCCCGCACCGACGTCTACAGCCTGGGGGTGGTGCTCTACGAACTGCTCACCGGCCAGATGCCCCATGACCTCGCCGGCAAGCCGATCTACGAGGTGGCCCGGGCGATCGCACACGACCCGGCGCGACCGCTCCATCGTCTCAACGCCCGGCTCTCGAAAGACATCACCGCCGTCGCCGCTACCTGTATCGACCAGGATGCGGCCCGGCGATACGCCTGCGCCCGCGAACTCGGCGACGACGTCGCCCGGCATCTCCGAGGCGAGCCCGTGCATGCCAAGCGTTTGACGGTCGGCTCGGTACTCATCGGCACGGCACGACGCAACCGGCGGCGGCTGGCGGCGGCCTTGGCGACGGTAGCGCTGGCGGCGATCGCGGCCCGCGTGTGGCCGAATCCCGATCTCCGGAACCTCAAGTATCTCGCCGAACTGCGCCACATCGACGCCCAGCGAAACCAGCGCGACATGGCCCAGGCCGAAGCGGCGCTGGCCGCGATCAAACGGCCCGTCGACGGCACCGACGATCCCATTGAACTCCGCTGCCTGAAGGCGGAACTCGACGAGGCAGCCGTCACGCTGCGAGGCCATGAGAAACACGTGACCGACGTCGCGTACTCGCCGAACGGCGCTCTCGTGGCCTCGGCGGCGGCCGACGGGACCATCCGCATCTGGAGTACGGCCGACGGGACGGAGACGGCCATCCTCCGGGGCCACGGCGGACCGGTGCTTGCGGTGTGCTTCGATCCGTCTGGCGAGAGGCTTGCCAGCGGCTCGGAAGACCGCACCGCCCGTGTCTGGAGGCTGGATCGCGAGGAGCCGCCGACCGTGCTCTCGGGGCACGATCGCCCCATCACGGGCATCGCGTTCGCACCGGATGGCGGATCGGTCCTCACGATGAGCCAGGATAAGACCGTGCGCCACTGGGACGTCGCCACCGGGATGGAGACCACGCGTGCGACGATCACGGACCCTGCACGCCCGTTCAATCACGCCCGCTTTAGCCCCGACGGCACCCTCGTGGTAACCTGCTCCCGTGAATTCGGCGACAACGCACCCCTGGTGTGGGAGACGTCGTCGGGTCGCCTCGTGGCGACACTCAAAGGGCACAAGCAGCGGGCATGGGACATCGCGTTCTCGCCGGATGGCAGGCGACTGGCAACCGCCGCGGACGACCGGACGATCAAGATGTGGTCGGCCGACGACTGGGCCTGCATCGACACCCTCGTGGGCCACGAGGCGTGGGTGACGGCGGCGGCCTTCAGCCCGAACGGCCAGCGGCTGGCCACGACGAGCGGCGACAAGACGGTTCGGCTCTGGGACGTGGCGACCGGTGACCCGATCCTCTCCATGGTCGGGCACTCGGAAGCACCCGCGGCCGTTCGCTTCGATCCGAACAACCGCTTCGTGGCAAGCGGCGGTCACGATGCATCCGTCCGCCTCTGGGACTTGTCGGCGAACACCGAGCCGACCGTCCTCGCCATGCACCAGAGGCCCCTTTGGGGAATCGCCGTCAGCTCCGATGGATCCAGGATCGCCACGGGCTCCGAAGACTGCATGGCCCGGATCGTGGATGCGACGACCCTCGAGGTGGTGGCGTCGTGGAAACCCCATCAGTCCACCTGCAGCGGACTCGCCTTCTCGCCCGACGGGGAAACCATCGCCACCTGCTCCTGGGACGGCGCCGCCGCGATCTGGGACGCCACGAGCCAGCGAAGGCAGCGGGATCTCGTCGGTCATGGCCAGCACATCTGGAGCATCGCGTTCAGCCCCGACGGCACGCGAATCGCGACGGCATCGGGAGATCGCACGGCGCGGCTCTGGAACGTGGCCACGGGCGCGACGACTGCGATCCTGAAAGGGCATGGCGACGGCGTCCGCACGGTCGCATTCAGTCCCGACGGAAAGCGGGTGGCGACCTCGTCGTGGGACAAGACCGCCCGCGTGTGGGATGCCACGACAGGCACGGAACTGCTCGTGCTTCGCGGCCATACCGCGCTGGTCCGGTCGGTCGCCTTCAACGCCGATGGAGCGTTGCTGGCCACGGCCTCCGACGACAAAACCGTCATGATCAGGGACTCAAGCACGGGCGAGGTCGCCCGCTCGCTCAACGGCCACGCAAGGGCCGTCTGGGACGCCTCGTTCACCCCCGACGGCCGACGAGTCGTGACCGCAGGCGAGGATCACACCGCGAGGATCTGGAACGCCGCCACCGGAGACGAACTGCTCGTGCTCGAGGGCCACAGACAGCCCGTCAGCGGCCTCCGGATCGGTCCCGACGGCTCCTGGTTCGTGACCGTGTCGCACGACCGGACCGCACGGGTTTGGGGCCTGCCGAACGCGACCGTTCATGCCGCTCGCGCGAAGGCCGCCGCACCGCCTGCCGAGTGACGAGACATCGCTCGAGTCAGCGCCCCAGGCACGAACTCAGCGAGGGGCTGCCCATACCCCACGAGCCGGCGTATGCCGCCAAGCGAAGCCGACCAAGCCGCCTGCGGCGTCTCGGTGCCCGTGGCGAAGCGCCGGCGGCATCCGAGTGAGAGGATGCCACGACGGCATCCTCGAACGTCCGGCGACGGGGCATGGGCAGCCCCTCGCCAACCAACGCGGTCCGCAGCCCCACGACCAGCCGGCCTCTACTTCTTCGGCGGTGCGTACGCCGGCGGAAGCGTGTCGCCCCGCTTCTCGACCGCGGCGCGGGTCGTGATCAGCACCCACTCCTCGCCATCCTTCTCCTTCACGATGTAGACGAGCTTCCCGTCGGGGTTCGACTTCGCCAGGATCACGCGGAGGATCTCGTCGGCGGTCTTGTCCTTCTCCTCGAGACCGAACGACTGGTTCTTCGTGATCCCCTCGAGCTGCAGGTCGCCGCCGAGGATCTCCATCGGCACGCCCGTCTCCTCCGACACCATCTGGATCGACCGCTCCAGGTTGTCCTTCGCGAACGTGAGCGTCAGCCTCTTCGCCAGCCGGCCGAGGGCGCCCTTCGGCTCGGTCGCGGCGGCGGCCGCGGCGGCAGGCGCGGCCGTGCCGGGCGTCTGCGCCAGGGCGAGCTCCGCGGCGAGGGCGATGTTGTGCGGCGCGTGCGGAGGAAGGTAGGCGTTGAGCACCACGCCCCTGCCCTCCGCGCCGCCCCGGGCCTGGCCCGCGAGCACCCGCAGCATCGCCGGCAGCCGAAACACGAGCTTGCGCCCGTAGGGATCGGGATCGAGGGCCGTGCAGTAGGCCTCCACCGTGTCGGCAAGGCCCTCCACGCGGCCGAGGAGATCCGGGGCGAGCCGCTTGGCGGGTTCGTCCGGCGAGGCCACGGCGTCGAGTTCCACGTAGGCGGAGTCGCCGAAGTGGAGCGAGACCGCCGCGGCCTGGATCGATCCGCCGAACAGGGCGTCGATGGGGTCGGCGAGCTTGGCCAACGGTCCCGCCAGCACGACGCGGCCCGCGTTGAGCAGGTAGTGCGGCGACCCGAGCAGCGTCACGTGCCGGTCGGCGTCGAGCATCGACACGAGCGTTTCGAGGTCGCCCGGCAGCACCGCCTTCACGCCGGCGGAGTCGTCGGCCGCGAAGGTCGCGGCGGTGCGGATCACGGCTGCGATCGGCGGCTCGTCCGAGTCGCCCGGCGGCGTGGGCCCGGTGCCGGCCGCCGGGGTCGCCGACCTCGGCACGATGACCAGCACGCGCCCCTTCTCGGCCGCGGGCATCCAGTAGGCATGCGTGGCCGACTGGTGCACCGTCTCGCCGGCGATCGTCTCGGGCTTCGTCGGCCCCCAGGCGGCGTGCCGCCCCGCCGCGTCGGCCGGCAGCGTGCGGCCGTCGCGGAACCACACGGCGTATCCCCCGACCACCTCGTCCGGACCGCCGGCCTGCCACCCGGCCTGCACCACGTCGATCGCCTCGGCATCGCCGCCGCACCAGGCCACGAGCGTGGCGAGGGCCCGCTCCGCGGCCGGGCCGAGCGACCGGAGGAACAGGCTGCCTTCGCCGCTGGCCGCGAGGTCCGCGAGCCGCGCGCGGAGCACCAGCTGCGAGCCCGGCGGCAGGTAGGCGAGCGTCGGCGGGGGGCCGTCGGTGGGCGAGGCCCAGGGAAGCGTCGGGTCGTCGACGAGCGTCTGCCGCGCGGGAGGCGCTGGGGGTGGAGCCGGCTCGCGCACCGCGGTCGCAGACGGCGACTCGGCTCCGGCCTCGCATTTCCCTACGCGATCCCCGACGCGATCCCCAGCACGGTCGTCCGCCTGCGCCGGGGGCCTGGGTCGCTTCGCGACCCGGCGGGGCTTCTCGTCGCCCATGCGCGCGAGCACGAATCCCACCGCCGCCGCCGCTAGGAGCGTGGCCGCGATGCCTGCCGGCCACGACCGCCACCACGCCGGCCGACCACGCGCCGGCGACCGCGGCGCCACCGGGTCGACCGCCGGAGCCCGGGCGGTGGCTGCGGTGCCGAGGCTCGACGCCGTCGCCGCCCGCGGCTCGAAGC
>JBJTRH010000142.1:0-5125 GCA_046076065.1 Planctomycetaceae bacterium
GTGACGACGTTGACGATCGTGCGGCCGAGGAGCGTGCGGGCCTCGTCGCTGCCACCCGCGAGCCAGCCGATGAGGCCCTCGGCGGTGAACGACGCCGGGGTCTCGGAGGGGTGGACCGCCGCATGCACCCACACCCGCTGCTTGCCGGTATCGGGCACGGTGCTGTCGGTGAGCGTGTGCATCACGATGCCGCGGCCCTGCGCGGAGGCACCGATCGTCTCCTCGCGCACGAACGGATTGCCGGCGAGCGATGCCCGGAAGCGATCGAACATCCCGAGCGTGTAAGGGAAGTATTTCGCCAGGCGGATCGAGGTGACCCCCGGTGGCGTCGTGACGGTGAACGACTGTGAGAGCGTCGCTGATGAGTAGGCCGGCACCGCACCGGGCACCCGCTGGTAGGTGAGCCCGCCGTCGAGGCTCCACACCGGCGTGATCAGGTCGCTGTAGCCCGACTTTGTGATCGACATCGCGAGGGTCGAGCCGGAGGCCGCGTCGAGGCCGTCGACCTGGAAATGCCACCACCTGCGGAAGCTCGTCGGCAGGCTCGTGTTGCCGTTGTCGGCCCGCATCGGGGCGGTGACCCGCCATGCGGCGCTCGACGCCGTGACGACCACGCCCGTGGTGTCGATGTTCATCGAATCGCCGGGCACGATCCGGATCAGCGGTGCGGTCGATGCCGGACCCGCGGCGGCGCACGCCAGGGCGATGGCGGCCGCACCGCGGCAGACAGCCACGCCGACGCGTCGAACCGGCTTCGAGCGACCGCACCTCATGGCATCGCCGCCTCCCACCTCGTGCACCACGTGCCCGATCCTACCAACGGCGGGCCGGGGCGGCGTTCACGCGGCGGATCGAGCGGTGTACGATGCTGGCTCCATGCCTCCGATTCCAGACCAACTCGGCCCCGTGAAGCTCGTGCAGCAGATCGGCCTCGGCAAGCACTGCCAGGTCTGGGAGGGGCTCGACACGAAGGCCCGCCGCAAGGTGGCCGTGAAGGTGATCGTGCCCGCGATGGCCCAGGACGCCGGCCAGCGGAAGCTCCTCGACCACGAGCTGAAGGTGGCCCAGTCACTCGATCACCCGACGATCATCAAGGTCGACCGGTTTTCGGAGGAAGGCGGACTGCCGCATCTCGTGATGGAGTATTTTCCGGCGGCGAACCTCAAGAAGCAGATCGCCGCCGGGGTCGAGGCTCTCGTGCCGAAGCTGCAGCGGATCGTCACCGAGACGGCACTCGCCCTCGACCACATGCACTCCCGTGGCTGGGTGCACCGCGACGTGAAGCCCGACAACATCCTCGCGGCCGACGACGGCCAGGTGAAGCTGATCGACCTGGCCATCGCCGCCAAGTCGTCGGGGTTCCTCGGCAAGCTGCTCGGCAGCAAGACGCCGGCCCAGGGGTCGCCGAGCTACATGTCGCCGGAGCAGATCCGCGGTGAGCCGCTCGACGCCCGGAGCGACATCTACTCCTTCGGCTGCGTGATCTTCGAGCTGATCGCGGGCCGGCCTCCCTACACGGGCGCCGACACCAACGACCTGCTCAACAAGCACGTGTCGGCGGTGGTGCCCGCCGTGGACGCGTTCAACAAGTCGGCCACGACAGGTGCCGCGAAATACCTCCGCCAGATGCTCGCCAAGAAGCCGGCCGACCGCCCGGCATCGATGAAGGACGTGCTCCAGCAGCTCCGCTCGATCCGGCTGGTCGAGCGGGTCGCGGTGTGAGCGGGCAGGGGGCCGGGAAGAGGGGCAGGCTTTTCGGCCCGTTTCCGCGGTTGACTGGGGATTTCGCCCGGGGCGACACTCTGGGCTCGAGACCGCATCCCCCGGGAGACCCCGTCTGATGGCCGCCGGACTGCATCGCCTGCCGCTGGAGAAGCCGATCTACGAGGTCGAGGACCGGATCGCCGCCCTCGAGGCCGCGCCGCTCGGCGGTCAGCAGCAGGATGAACTGCGGCGGCTCAAGCGGGAGCTGGTGGAAGTCCAGAAAAAGGTGTTCGGCGGGCTCGATCCGTGGCAGACCGTCGAGGTGTCGCGGCATCCCGACCGGCCGAAAACGAGCGACTACCTCGACCTCGTGTTCGACGAGTTCGTCGAGCTCCACGGCGACAAGTCGTTCGGCGACGACCGCGCCATGCTCACCGGCTTCGCCAAGCTCGACGAATACAAGGTGCTCGTCGTCGGCCACCAGAAAGGCAAGACCCTCACCGAACGGCAGGCGTGCCACTTCGGCTGCGCCCATCCGGAGGGCTACCGCAAGGCGATGGGCAAGATGAAGCTGGCCGCCAAGTACGGCCTGCCGGTGATCTGCCTGATCGACACGCCGGGCGCCTATCCGGGCGTGGGGGCCGAGGAACGTGGCCAGGCCCAGGTGATCGCCGAGAGCATGTTCCTGATGGCCACCCTGCCGGTGCCGATCGTCTGCGTGGTGATCGGCGAAGGGGGTTCCGGTGGGGCGCTGGGCATCGGCGTGGGCGACCGCGTGGCGGTGCTCGAGCATGCCTACTACAGCGTGATCAGCCCCGAAGGCTGCGCCGGCATCCTCTGGAAGAGCGTGGAGTTCAAGGCCAACGCGGCCCGGGCGCTGCGATTCCGGTCGGCCGACCTCAAGGAGTTCGGCGTGATCGACGCGGTGATCGAGGAGCCGGCCGGCGGTGCCCACCGGCATCCGCGGCGGATGGCGGCGCGGCTGAAGATGTTTCTCACGCGGAGCCTCCGCGAACTGCTGGCCCGGCCTCGCGAGCAGCTGGTGCAGGAGCGGTACGAGAAGTTCCGCCGGATGGGCGTGTTTCAAGAGTAGCGGACCCTGCTTTCTCTCGAGCCGCTGCAGGAGGGCAGGGGGGCCACTCGGTGACGACTGCCGGGGTGAACCCTCTAAGCTCCGGCGTGCCGAATCGCCGGGTGCCGAGCGAGGCGAACGAGCACCGCTCTGACCGCGGGAACCCGCAGCCCTTCGGCGAGCAGTTCGTGGGCCGGAGTGACGATCAGATAGCCGCCGATCGAGGTGAGCGCAAGGGACCGCAGCGTGTGGTCTGGCGCCCACGCCCACCACACGGCCCCGATGGCCACGAGTGACGGGAGGAGCAGGGGCAGGGAAGCGATATGCACCCGTGTGAGCCCTCGCCCGAGGTCACTCCACGAACAGAAGCGGGGAGCTGACAGTGCTTCCGCCAGAGGCTCCATCTGCCGCCAGGCATGCCAGGCCAGAAAATACAGGCCGACGGAAAAGAGGGGGTCGGCAAACCAGCCCAGGGCCACGATCGCCGCCACCTCCCCAATGATGCGGCGCAGGCACCGCGGGCCATCGACGTGAGACCACTCCGACAGCATTTCGGTGAGCAGGGCGACACCCCCGATGACCGCGAGGCAGACGCCCGCCGCCATCACCGCATGCGTTGGAAAAAGACCTTCGACCGCGTCGGAGCCGACGGCGAACGATGCAAGCTCAGCGGCGGCGGCGGCGGTGGCGTCTGGCCAGGCGACGAGTGGGACGGCGAGCACGCCGCAGCCGCGGGCCAGGGCACCGGACGTTCTCGGGCCGCGATGACGGTCGGGTCGATCGGTGTCGAGATGCGCGACCCCGAAATGCCAGCAGCTGGCGATCGCGAACAGGCCCAGGGTGACCGCCGGCGCCGCGACGAAGCAGGAGAGCACGGCAGCCATCGCCGCGAGGTAGCAAAGCCAGACGACGGCCAGCGGAGCCCCCCGCCACGCGGTTCGGCTGACGGTGAAATCAGCCGCTCCATGGGGCAGGCCGACGACCGCAAGCGCCGCCACCCAGGGCAACGGAGCCCAGGCTGCCGTCCAGCCTGAGCCCCAGACTGCCGCCGCAGTCGCACCCGCGATCAGCACCGCCAGCGGCACATCGCGAACTGCCCGTTCACGAAACAGCTCGGCCCGCTGAGTCTGTCGCGATGTGAGTGTGCCCATGCTCGAAACTCCACCATCCGCCGAACCCGACTCCCGGCCCGTCCGGCAGATCCGAGCGGGCCAGGTCGTCGGTTCGGTCGTTGGCCTCAGTGGGCCGTCTGCCCGCGGTGGCTCATCGCCTTGATGCCCTGATAGGCGACCAGGCCAAATCCCACCTTGTTGATCACGTCGGCCACGTTGTAGATCACCTCGCGATACTCTCCGGCACCGGCGCGGGCCATGAGAAATCCGATCGGATAGATCGCCCAGCCGACGAGGACGAACAGCCGCATCGTGCCGAGGGCCTTCGCCAATGGCGCCGGTGCGTTGGCGATCGCCTGCCCGAGCGACACGAATAGCACGCCGACGATCATCAGTTCGAACGCGCACGACACGAGGAAGAACGTCCACCACCGCTGGGAATCGACCGGCGATGTCTCGGCAATGAACGCCGTGACGATCATCGCCACGTCGAGACCGACGAGCTGCCAGAAGAACTTGCTGCCGCGGTCGCCGAGGCGAAGGAGCAGCGGAAACTTCAGGAGGAGCAGCGGCGTGGTGAACAGCCAGTCGACATACCGCAGCGCCGTTGGAAAGCCCTGTCCGGACTGGTAGACGCCCGTCATCTTGTAGTAGTGAAAGCAGGCGATCGCACAGACGAGTCCGGCCACGACCATCGTGCTGCGGTACTCGGGGGCGACATCATCGCGCAGCAGGAAGAAGTACAGCGCACCGGCCCCCATGGCGACGGTGCCGGCGAAGAACAGGTAGAGCGTGAGCGTTTGGAACAGCGTTCCGTTGGCCTGCGCCACCAGAAAATCCATTGAAACGTTGGCGACATCAGCCGCCGCGAGCATGCAAAATCCCATACAGACCTCCTTCAGGTCGTGGTTTCCCCCTCGGCCGAACCGGCACGATACCGGAGCACATTGACGAGTCTGTCAGGAACCGTGTTCGAGGGGGGCGTGCTAACAAAACATAGTGCTCGAGCCTGCCGCGAGCCTCTCGGGCATGCTGGCGGCCAAAAGAACGGCCGAAAGAACAAGCGGCCGGCCAGTGGGACACATCCCCGTCGTCGAGCAAACCGCCCCCGAGGCGCCCGGCAGGAGCGGCTGGTGGCTTTGAACCACGAGCGGGCCGCCCAGCGGCATCGTGATGGCTGTCGATCTGGCCCGGCAGTTCACAAACGCCAAGGCCCCGCGGGTGGAAGAGATCCTCG
>JBJTRH010000143.1:0-4592 GCA_046076065.1 Planctomycetaceae bacterium
TCGTTCTCCCGGCCGTGGCTGATCTGCGAGGCCGTCACGGTGCCGAGGGCGCCGTTCTCGTAGCGGATCACGGCGTGGCCGTAGTCGTCGAGCGGGCGGCCCGGCACGAACACCTTGAGATGGGCGCTGATCGACTCCGGCAGCAGCCCGGTCATGTAGCGGCCGAGGTTGTAGGCATGGGTGCCGATGTCGCCGAAGCAGCCCGCGGCGCCGCTCTTGGTGGGATCGGTCCGCCAGGCAGCCTGCTTCTGCCCCTCGCTCTCGAGCCGCGTCCGCAGCCAGCCCTGGATGTACTCCGCGCGGATCGCCTGGATCTCGCCGAGTTCACCCGCGAGGATCATCTCCCGCGCCTGCCGCACGAGCGGGTAGCCGGTGTAGTTGTGGGTCACCACGAACACGCTCTTCGAGGCCGCCACCGAGCGGGCGAGATCCTCGGCCTCGGCGAGCGTGAGCGTGAGCGGCTTGTCGCAGACGACGTGAAAGCCGGCCTCGACGGCCGCCTTCGCGACCGGGTGGTGCATGTGGTTGGGCGTGGCGACGGTGACGAAGTCGATCCGCTCGCCGGCCGGCAGGGCCCGCTCCTTCTCGAGCATCTCCTGGTAGGAGCCGTAGGCCCGCGACGCGGGCACGTCGTAGTCGGCGGCACTCGTCTTGGAGCGGGCGGCGTCGCTCGAAAAGGCGCCCGCCACGAGGGCCGCCCGGTTGTCGAGCACGGCGGCCGTCACGTGGACTCTGCCGATGAACGAGCCCTGCCCGCCCCCGACGATCCCCATCCGCAGCTTCCTGCCGAGCCCGCCATTGGTCGCCATCGTCGCTGGATCCCCTGGTTCGTGTGCGTCCGCCCACAGGCCGGTGCGGCAGCGGCATCGCGCCCGGGCGGCAGGTCGGCAGCGTAGCACACGGCCCGGGCCGGCGGACGGCACGGGGCCGCCGCCGGTTGCCGACGGCCGAGCGCGGGCCGTAGGATGCGTGCCAAGGGTCCGGAGACCGGCCTCGTCTCGTGGAGCCGCCCTGCTCGGGCGGCCGGCCGATGGGATTCCTGGATCGCGGCTACTACGCCGACTCGCGCCACCGCGGCTTCATGGCCGAGTGGAGCGGCGTGAACACGATCATCGCAATCAGCGTGGGCGTGTGGCTGGCGAACCTGATCTTCTCCGGCAATCTCTTCGAGGGCCTGCTGCCGAGGTTCTCGCTCAATGAGCTGTTCTGCCTGCCGGAGGATCTGCCCCGGCAGCCGCAGCGGTTCTACACGCTGCTGACGTACGGCTTCCTGCACGATCCGTCGTCGCCGTGGCACCTGCTGTTCAACATGCTCACGCTCTGGTTCTTCGGTCGCGAGATCGAAAGCGCGCTCGGCAAGGCGGAGTTTCTCCGCTTCTACTTTGCCGCGATCATCTTCGCGGGGCTCGGCTGGGTGGTGGTGGAGCGGTTCAGCCATCCCGGAGAAACGGGCTGGCCGCTGGTGGGGGCCAGCGGTGGCGTGATGGCCGTGCTCGCCGCGTTCATCTGGTACTACCCCCGGCAGACGCTCCTGCTCTACGGCGTGCTCCCCGTGCCGGCCTGGGCGCTCGGCCTGCTGTACCTCGTGTCGGACATCGGCGGCATCGGCGACCAGACGAGCAACGTGGCCCACGTCGCCCACCTCGCCGGCGCCCTGTTCGGCGTGCTCTACGCCTGGCGGGGATGGAACCTCGACGGCCTCGTCGATCTGCCCAAGGCGTGGCTGGCCCGCCTCGTCGACCGGCGACCGCGGATGCGGATCGTGAGGCCCGACGACGACCAGCGGGCGACGTCGGCACGGCCGGGCGACGACCCGCATCTCGACGACGAGGTGGACCGGATCCTCGAGAAGATCAGCCGCTCCGGCGAGGGCAGCCTGACGGCCGCCGAGCGGGACACGCTCACGCGGGCGAGCCAGCGGCTCCGGCAGCGAAACCGGCATAGGGCGCGGCCTCAGCGGACCACGGTCGCCGCGGCCGGCATGACGGCCGTGCGATCCTGCAGCGACCGCAGCCGGAGCTGGTCGATCGCCGCCACCACTTCGGCATACCGCACCTCGTCGAGGTGGCCGGAGACGACGCCCTGCGGGCAGCCCCGGGTATCCAGCAAGGCCACGTTGGGCTCGTCGGGCACGATGCCGAACCGCTGCCGCATCACGTCCTCGAAGTCGAGCCAGACCTGCACGAACGGCGACTCCTTGCGGAACCGTGACTTCACGACCGCATGCAGGGTCTTGGGCACCTCGGGCAGGCACGCGATCGGGATCACGTGGACGTCCGGCGGAGCGATCCCGGCCGGCCATCCCGCCAGGCCGGCGACAGGCTGACGCGACCATTCCGTGGCCGGAGCCTGCGACGCGTTCGGATGAAACTGCACGTGGAGCTTCCGTCCGAGTTCGAGCGCCGCCTCGGCCCCCTTGCGTCCGGCGTACACGAGCACGACGACGTCACCCCCGTAGCGGAGCGTCTCGTGGCGGTTCTTGAACTGATCCTCGAGGGCGATGTTGACGACCCGTGCGGCAGCGTCGGCCGCCCCGGCCTGACGCCCCACGAGGGCGAGCGCGAGCAGCAGGCAGAAGGTGATCAGGGAGCGGGGAGCGGTCATGGGGTTACCAGCGGGCAAGGAAGGGGAAAGCGGGGAAATACCGCGCCCCGGAGCGCCGACGCAACCGCGATCCACGCCCCGGGGTTGACCGGGATCACGCGGCCGCGGCCATCTCGTCGTTGACGTCAGCGGCGTCTGCATCGTCTGCGGCGTCCTCGGGCAGGGCCTCGGCGGCGGGCCGACCGCGGGTCAGCACCGCGAGGAGGGCGGGCAGGAGCACCAGCGACGTGGCCGTGCACGTCGTCACGCCCAGGGTGAGCACGCGGCCGAGGCTCTCCAGGCCGCGATGGCTGGCCACCATCAGGGCCCCGAACCCGAGGATCGTGGTGAGGGCGTCGACCAGCACCGAGTTGGCCGTCGAGGCGCTGATCCGGTAGGGCCCGGGCCGCTCCAGCGCGTCGTGCATGATGTGCACGCCGTAGTCGACCGCGATCCCGAGGATCAGCGGGATCCCGATCAGGTTGGCCGCGTTGAGATCGATGCCAACGAGGCCCATCAGCCCGAACGTCTGCAGCATGCCGACGGCCAGCGGCAGCGCCGCGAGCAGCGAGTGGGTGATCGACCGGAAATCGAGCCACAGCACGGCCACGATGACCACCAGCGCGTAGAGCCCGGCCTGCTCGTAGCTCCGCTTCATCTCGCGGGAGCCCTCGTAGGCCTGCACGGGATTGCCGGTGACCCGCGGATCGACGCCGCGGACGTCGCGGACGAACCGCTCGAGCGACTCGAAGTTCCAGATGTCGCCGCGGCCGTAGATCTTGAGCAGGTGCCGGCCGCTCGAGCCGACGAACCGCTCCACGAGGCTCGGCGGCAGGTCGGTGAGCGCCGGCGGCTGCGGGTCGGCCACGCCCGCCAGCGCGTGGAGCCTCGAGAGCAGATCGCCCGCCGCCCGCTGCTGGAACATCGCCAGCGACCGGTAGCACTCCTCCGGCCCCTTCCGCCGCAGCGACTCGCGGGCCCGCTCGAGATGCCAGGCGGTCCGCAGCCCGCCCGGTCGCTTGGCCGCTTCGGTCTGCGCCCAGGCGAGCGTCTCGCCCAGCGCTTCGAGGCGGTCCACCGGGATCTCGGGCGGCCGCTCGGGCAGCGTGGCCAGCCGGCCCCGGATCCGCGTGATCAGCGGCCCCTTGAGCGCCTCGTCGACCGGCAACAGCGATGCGATCTCGTCGACGCGCTCCACGCACGGCAGGGCCACGAGCCGGGCCTTCCGCTCGAGCAGCTGCTCGCGGGAGTCGGCCATCGACAGGGCATACCAGCAGCTCTGGTCGCACTCCTCGAGGAGCTTCTTCTCGACCGCGATGCTCTCGAGCCCCTCGGGCTGCATGTTGAGGAGGTTGTGGTCGTAGGTGAGCTCGTGCAGGCCGCCGGCCATCGCCAGCGTGGCGGCCATCCCGCCGAGCAGCACGATCCGGGGATGCCGGAACACGGGGGCGAGCCAGGCATGCACCGGCACCGGCTGGGGAATGGTCCGGCCGAGGACGCTGCGATCGACCACCGCGATGGCGGCGGGCAGCACGAGCAGCTCCGCGGCGCAGCACAGCAGGATTCCGCCGCCGGCGATCATGCCCAGCTCGGCCACGCCCACGAAGCTCGTCATCGCCGCCGCGAAGAAGGCGACCGCGGTGGTGATGGCGCCGGTGAGGATCCCCGGCCCAACGCGGCCGCTCGTCTCGAGCAGGGCCTCATCGCAGCCCATGCCCTGTCGCCGCTGCTCGAGGTAGCGGCCCACGTAGTAGGTGCCGTAGTCGATGCCCACACCGATCATCGTCACCGTGAAGGTGACGCTGAGAATGTTGAGATGGCCGACGCTGCCGGTCGCCCAGGCGAACGCCCAGGCCATGCCGATGGCGAGCACGGCGTTGGCCAGGAGCGCGTGCCGCACGCCGCCGAAGCCCGCGATGATCACGAGCACCACCGCCGCCATCGACAGCCCGCTCGCCCAGACCATGGAGGTCTGGCTCGCCCGCATCTCGTCGTCCTCCATCACCGGG
>JBJTRH010000144.1:0-33663 GCA_046076065.1 Planctomycetaceae bacterium
GATCGCCCCGGCCTCGGCGCGGTCCATCTCGATCGTGGACAGCCCATGGGCGTTGACGTGGCCGACGTCGCGGACCTCGAGGCCGGCCGCCTCGCGGGCGGCGCGGATCACCTGCCGCAGCGCCGCCCCGCTCACGCCGTCGCGGCGTGCCCGCGGCTCGCACCGGGATGCCGTCGCCAGGATCCGGGCGATGACCGCGGCACCGCGTCGCGAGGCATGCTCGCGCGACTCGAGGATCACCGCCCCGGCGCCCTCGCCGTTGACCAGCCCGTCGCGATCGAGGTCGAACGGCCTGCTGGCCGACTCGAAATCATCGGCGCGGTGCGAGAGCTGGGCCGCACCCCGGGCCACCATCGCCGTGGGGTGGAGCCGGCAGCCGGTGCCGCCCGCGATCATCACGTCGGCCCAGCCGCGGCGAATCACGCTGGCAGCCTCGGCCACGGCCAACAGCCCGGACACGTCGCCGAGCACGATCGTGTTGTTGGGGCCGCGGGCGTCGTGGGCGATCGCCACGTGCGACGCGGTCATGTTCGGCAGGTGCTTGAGGAGCCAGAGCGGGTGCACTTCCTGCTGGATCGCCTCGGCCCAGCGGTGGTAGTCGAACGTGCCGCCGGCCGTCGCCAGCCGGTAGGTGCTCTCGAGATCCTCGATGTCGGCGTAGATCATGTCGCCGCCGAACACCACGCCGAACCGCGTGGGCTCCACCCCGCCGGGGACGAGCCCGGCATCCGCGATCGCGAGGTCGGCCGCGGCAAATCCGAGCTGGATGTCGCGGCTCATCACCTTGAGGCTCTTGCGCGGTCGGACGAAGAGCTTGGGGTCGAAGTCGACCACCTGGCCACCGAACCGGACGGCGAGACCGGACGCATCGAATCCGGTGATCGGCCGGATTCCACTCGCGCCCGACGCCAGCGCACCCCAGAACGGCTTCCGCCCGACGCCCACCGGGCTGACGACGCCGATGCCCGTGATCACGATGTCGTCGTGGGTGGCCATGCAGATGACGCTAAACCAGCAGACCGGTGGCGGGGAAGGGGCCGTGCCGAACCCGGCCCGTCACGGCTGCCGGGGAGTGGTGTGGGGCGGATGGAGTTCCCGCCAGCGGCCCGGCGCGAGCGGTTGCGGATCGGCCCACAGCCCGCGGCGGTCGCGACGGGCCGCCGCCTCGGCCGCGGCGAGGTCCTCGTCGTCGGAGAAGCCCGTGAACGCCCAGGCCCACCCGTCGGCCACCATCTCGCGATTGAGATCGCGATCTCCCACGCGCAACGTGCCAAGGAGACGGCCGTGCTGATCCCGCGAACGTCCCTCCACGCGGACGACGCCGCCGGCGAGCTTGGCGGCGAGGGCCGCGCGGGACTCCCGGCCGCGGGGCTGGTCGAGTTCCGGGGCGTCGATCCCCACGAGCCGAATGCGGATGTGCCGGCCGTCGTGATCGATGCAGGTGACGGTGTCGCCGTCGTTGACCATCTCGACCCGCCAGGCGGGCCTGCCCTCGGCGTCGGTCACGGGGCACAGGGGTGCGGTGGCGGCGACTACGGCCGTGACGAGGGCGGCCGTCACCGCGTACCAGCCCCGGAGCCGCCGGGGCAGGCCAGGCGGGGGCGACCGCAGCCACTTCGTCGACATCCCCTTCATGGTGCAGCCCCGCATCCCGGATGGTTCCCAGCCTCGGTGACCGGGACGGCGACGGCCCTGTGCACGGTCAGGCCGCCGTCACGCCGTGGCTCTCGCCGAAGTAGTACTTCTTGGCGTCCGGGTGGTTGAGGACCTCGTCGGCCGAGCCGTGGCAGAGCACCTTGCCGGCGCGGATCACGTAGCTTCGGTCGGTGATCGCAAGCGTCTCCCGCTCGCGGTGGTCGGTGATCAGGATCGAGATGCCGTCGTCGCGGAGGCCACGGATGATCTTCTGGATCGAATGGATGGTGACGGGGTCGATACCGGTGAAGGGCTCGTCGAGGAGAATGATCCGCGGCTCGGTGATCAGGCAGCGGGCGATCTCGAGCCGCCGCTTCTCGCCGCCGGAGATGTAGTGCGCCTTCGACCGGCGGATCTTCACGATGTCGAACTGCTCGAGCAGTTCTTCGCACCGCTTCCGCCGCGCCTTCGGGCCCATCCCGACGAGTTCCATGATCGCCAGCAGGTTCTGCTCGACGGTGAGCTTGCGGAACACGCTCTGTTCCTGGGCGAGGTAGCCCATCCCGCCGTCTCGCGCCCGCTTGAACATCGGCCAGTCGGTGATCACCTCGTCGTCGAGGAGCACGCGTCCGGAATCGGGGATCACGATCCCGCAGGTCATCCGGAAGCTGGTTGTCTTGCCGGCGCCGTTGGGGCCGAGCAGACCCACGATCTCGCCCGCCTCGACGTGGAAGTCGACGCCGTCGACGACGCGACGCCGGCCGTAGTTTTTGACGAGCCCTTCGACGCTCAGAAGCGACATCCGTGCCACTCCGCCGGGACGCGCGGAGCCTCCGGGACCGCTCACCGCACGAACCGCATCCTCCCGAAGTTGGGCCACGAGGGCAATCGCAAATCCCAGCCGCGAAACCGCAGCGGCACCGCCCACGAGGCCGGCACGGCGTGCGGCCAGAAGACCACCAGCGCCTTACCCACGAGCAGCCGGCGGTCGACGTGGTGACCGTCGAGCCAGAGGCGGCTGTCCTTGCTCGCTGCCGAGTTGTCGCCGAGCATGAAATACTCGCCGTCCCGGAGCGGGAACTCGAGCACCGGCTCCTCGATCGGCAGGCCGTCGCGGGCGACGTCAACCATCGGCACGTAGTAGACGTCGCGGAGTACCCGCAGGTCCGAGAGACGCACGTCGCCTCCCGAGAGCCGCACACCCGCCGGCGCGAGGTCGCTCGGCTCCCGCGAGCCGGGCTCGGCCGCCGTGACCACGGGTTCCGCTGCCCCGCCCGGCATGGCCCGGCGCCAGGCCGTCGGCGTGTCGAACGAGATCCGTCGGCCGTCGACGAACAGCGACAGTTCGTCGTCGACGTTCGCGAAGCACAGCCGCCACGATCCGCGACCGTGCACCGGCGTGCGGGCCGTCGCGGTGCCCGCTCCGGGAACGGCGATCCGGGCGGTGCCGTCGGCGAGGTCGAAGGTCAGCGTGTGCCGCGTGCCGGCCTCGACGAGATCGACCTCGAACGTGCCCTCGTTCCCACGGCTCTCCACCCGGAGTTCCATCGCGAGGTCGCCGACGGGATGGAGCCGAGCAGGCGTCGTGTTGTAGGCCTGCGAGTCGACGATCACCGCCGGCGTCGCGGCCCGCGGCCGGCCGCCGCCGAGGATCGCCCGCCAGTCGTCGGCTGAGGGCAGCATGTGGCGGAAGCGGAGTTCGGCCCATGTGCCCGCCTGGCACGAGGCGGTGAACGACCGCCCGTCGTCGTCCGTCGTCCAGTGGCCTGGGTCGGCCGCATCCATCGACCAGTCGGTCCACGCCGTGGGCCAGCCGGCCTGCACCAGCGGCGCCGCCACCTTGTCGGCGTCGTGCACACACTGCAGCATCGCCAGGAGCGTCTTCGGCGGCTTGCGGGCGATCGTGGGCTCCGCGTCTCCGGTCGCCGTCCAGATGTCGCCGCCGGCGAGGAACACCGTCTCGCCCGGCAGGCCCACGAGCCGCTTGATGTAGTTGGTCTTCGCGTCCTCCGGATACTTGAAGACGGTCACGTCCCACCGCTCGGGCGGGTGGAAGTCGTAGCTGAACTTGTCGACGAGGATGCGATCGCCGTTGAACGACGGATACCGCGGGTCAGGCCGGCCGGGTTGCGAGGCGAGCGGCGTCTGGTGGCCGCAGTTGAAGCAGGTGGCCGCGGGCACGAGACGATCAGGCCGCAGCCGTCCCGCGGCCTCGTCCCACTCCTGGCTGGCACCCACCTGGAACGTGGCCCCACATGCCGGGCACGCGAGATCCTTGTGGCGGCCCATGAGCGTGGGCGCCATCGAGCCGGTGGGGATCACGAAGGCCTCCGCCTCGAAGGCCCGAAAGAGCAGGGCCAATGCGAAGGCGACGACGATCGACTCCACGGTCTCGCGGCCTCCCACGAACGGGCTGCGGACGGTGTCGCTGCGGGTGGGGGGAGGCATGCGGGCAGTCTACCGCCGCGGAAACCCGTCGCTCAACGCGGTGCCGCGAGGATCCCGGCCACGGCCGCGTCGACGTCGTCGTACGTGAAGGGCCGCCCCAGCGCCCGGGCGGCATGATCGTCGTCGAACCGCACGGCGAGCGCGCCGTCGGGCCGCCACACATACACCGCCGGCACGCTCGCCAGGTCGAGTTTCCGGTAGATCGCGTCCGACTCCTCGGAGGCCACCATGTTGATCACCCGACCGGCCCCGACCCGTTCGAGAAACTCGCGGACCGCCGGCAGCACGTCGTCGGGCGTGCCGATCCCCTCGTAATCGACGGCCAGCGAGAGGCAGGCCACATCCTCGGGATGCGCAGCGGCCAGCCGGACGAGCCCTGGGAACTCCTTGACGCACGGCGGGCACGAGGTGCTCCAGCAGTCGAGCACGACGACCTTTCCGCGGTGCCGGGCCACCTCCCGCATCAGCCCGGCGTGATCGACGGTCGTGATCGCGACCGGCGGCCCATCGGACCGCGCCGCCCGCGGCCAGCCCGCGGCCGCCGCGAGGAGCATTCCCATGGCCACGAGCCTCCCGCACAATCGGCGGCACCAGCCCCGCCCTCCCGCGGCCGCCCCGCCGCCACCGGCCATGCCACGCTTCGAGCACATTCGCCACAAGCCTCCAGAACCGCTCGCTGCGCCGCGGGAACTCGTCGTGGCCTGCGCCGCGATGCGGAGCCACGTGAACCTGTCGCACATCGTACGCACCTGCGGCTGCTTCGGCATCGGCCGGGTGATCGCCTGCGGGGCTGCAGGCATCCACGGCCGCATTGCCCGCGACGGCGCCGAGTCGGTGGAGGTGGCCGTGCATCGCAGCCTGCCGCCGGTGCTCGACCGGCTGAGGGCCGACGGCTTCGAGATCGTGGGGCTCGAGCAGGCGACGGGTTCGGAGAGCCTGTTCACGTTCGCCTTCGCCGCCCGCACGGTGCTCGTGATCGGCAACGAGCGGACGGGGCTCGAGCAGCCGGAACTCGACCGGCTCGACCGCGTGGCCGAAATCCCCATGGCCGGGTTGCCGCACAGCCTAAACGCCGCGACGTCGGCGTCGATCGCCGTCTACGAGTACTGCCGGCAGTGGCCGGTGGGCGGCGCGCCGTGACCACGCTCGTCGTCGGCACCGACGAGGCGGGATATGGACCGAACCTCGGGCCGCTGGTGGTCGGTGCCAGCGTGTGGCAGGCGGACGCGGCTCCGGGAGATGTCGAGCCGCTGTTCGCGGCCGCCGCCGCCGGGCTTGCCGGCCTGTGGGGCGACTCGAAGGCGATCCATCGCGGCGGCGGTGGCTTTGCCGCGCTCGAAGTCGGAGCCCTCGCGGCCGCCGCTGCCGCTGTCGCTGTCCCGCCCCCCACATGGCCCGCGCTGCTCGCCGCGCTCGGCTGTGACCACCAGCCAGCCGAGTGGGAAGCCGCGGCGCAGGAGCTGCACCTGCCCTGCGCCGCCAATCGCGATGCCTGCGCCGCCGCCCGGGACCGCGTGGCCGCCACCCTCGCGGCGCACGGGCTCACGCTGGTCGCCGTCCGCTGCCGCATCGTCCAGCCGGTCGAGTTCAACCGCCTGCTCGACGCCGGCTTCAACAAGAGCGACATCCTGTCCCGCGCGACCCTGGACCTCGCCGCGGCGCTCGCCCGCCCCGCGCCGGAGGCGAGCGTCGTGTGGTGCGATCGGCATGGCGGCCGGATGCGGTACGCGCCGCTTCTGTCCCGGTCATTCGCCGAGCCCCTCGTGCGGGTCGTCGCCGAGACGCCCCGCTGGTCCGCCTACCACGTCGCCGCCGCCTCCTGTCGCGTCGAGTTCGCTGTCGGCGGCGAGTCGCGGCTCCCGGTGGCCGTGGCGAGCATGGCGGCCAAGTACGTCCGCGAGCTCGCCATGCGGGCGTTCAACGCCTGGTGGTGCGGGCGGGCTGAAGGACTCTCGTCCACCGCGGGATATCCGGTGGACGCCGCCCGCTGGCGACGCGACGCCGCGGCCGCCGTGGCGGCCGCGGGGCTCGACTGGGACGCGATCTGGCGCAGGGCCTGAGCGGGTCGCTTGTGGGTCGTGCCTCCGGCCGCGACAATCCACCCATGGCATCGCTCACCAGCCAGTTGTACGTCGTTCGCCACGCGGTCGCCGAGGACGTCGGCCCGGACGGCGATGACCGCTCGAGACGGCTGACCCGCAAGGGCGGCCGGCGGTTTGCCAGGCTCGTACGGCGGCTCGCCCGCGTGGGCGTGGCGGTCGACGTGATTGCCACGAGTCCGCTGGTGCGGACCCGCGAGACGGCAGAGATCCTCGCCGCGGGCCTGCCCGGTCAGCCGGCGGTGGAGGTGGTGGAGGCTCTCGCGCCCGGGGCCGACTGGCAGGACCTGGTGGAGTGGACCGTCGCCCGGGCGGCGGCGAGCGTGGCCTGGGTCGGGCATGCCCCGTGCGTCGGCCGGCTGGTCGCCACGTCGATCGGCGATGGTTCCGCGGCCGTGCGGATGGAGAAGGGGGCGGTGGCGGCGATCGCCCTGCCCGACGGGCTCGGCCATCCCGGGGAACTCGAGTGGCTGGTGGTGCCGGACCTGCTCCGCCGCCGTTGAAGCGGCTCACTGCGGAGGGCGTGGCCCGGCGACGAAGCCTGCTTACAATGCCCTGGGTTTCGCGTCCGCTTGCCTGCCCAGGCACCCGAGATGCGAGGAACAGTCTCCGGGGATGAGCATCGTGAGCGCGACGCATCGGTCAGCTGGTTGGAATCGTCCGTGGTGGGTTGCCGTCTACGTGGGCGGCGCGGTGCTGGTCGGCGGCTGCGCCCCGGCCGGTGGCCCGATCGCCCGCGAGGACGTGGTTGAGATCGAGACCATCGAGATGGCGCCGGCGTCCGAGAGGGCTTCCTCGCCGGCCGCCGAGACGGCCCAGGCGATCGACGCGTCACGCGAGGTGGTCGACG
Source organism: Planctomycetaceae bacterium (assembly GCA_046076065.1). Taxonomy (GTDB): domain Bacteria; phylum Planctomycetota; class Planctomycetia; order Pirellulales; family UBA1268; genus QWPN01. Next base: position 7,033 of record JBJTRH010000144.1, read on the forward strand.
CCCGCACCGCCGCGGCCGATCAGGCGATCGCTGCAGCGGCCGAGTCGGCTCCGTCGCCGGCTGCCGCTGCTGTCCCTCGCGCGACTCCCGCCGCGGAAAAGCCGCCGCTGGCCAAGCCCACCGCCGATCCGAGGTCGCAGCAGCCCAGTGAGACGGTGCAGCTCGGCGACCCGGCGCTCACGGCCGGCGTGCCGGGCAACGGCCCGATCACGCTGGCGGAGATCGACGAGTGGCTCGCCGAACAGAGGAACTTCCGGCTCCTCGAGCCCGTGCTGCCGCTGGGCCTGTCGCAGGGTGCCGGGCAGATCACCGGTCTCGACGCCAATCCGCTGACGCGGGCGAAGATCGAACTCGGTCGCCAGCTCTACTTCGACACCCGGCTCTCCGCCGACTCCACGGTGTCGTGTGCGAGCTGCCACGATCCGTCGATGGGCTACACCGCCCACACGAAGACGGGCGTCGGCATCCGCGGCCAGGAGGGAGGCCGCAACTCACCGGTGTCGTTCAACCGGATCCTCTCGGGCAAGCAGTTCTGGGATGGCCGCGTCGACTCGCTCGAGGCCCAGGCCGTGGGCCCGATCCAGAATCCCATCGAGATGGGCTTCACGCACGAGGGCGTCGTGAAGCGGCTCTCCGAGAATCCCGTGTACAAGAAGCAGTTCGATGCCATCTTCGGGGAGCTCACGATCGACCGGGTCGGCCAGGCGATCGCCGCCTTCGAGCGGGCGCTCGTCACCGAGCCGTCGCCCTACGACTACCACGAGCAGCTGCTTCCGTTCACGAAGATGGACGAGGACGACATCGCCGACGACGAGGAACTGGCGGCGAAGTACAAGGCGGCCAGGGAGGCGGTCGAGGCGCACCCGATGAGCGACTCCGCCCAGCGGGGCCGGGACCTGTTTTTCGGCAAGGCCAACTGCACGGCCTGCCACGTGGGCGCCAATCTCGCCGACGAGAAGTATCACAACCTCGGGATCGGGATGGACAAGCCCGAGCCCGACCTGGGCCGCTTCGTGGTGACGAAGGACGAGGCCGATCGCGGCGCCTTCAAGACGCCGACGGTCCGCAACGTGGCGCTCACGGCTCCCTACATGCACGACGGCTCGGTGGCCACGCTCGAGGAGGTGGTGGAGTGGTACGACAAGGGCGGCCATCCCAACTCCCACCTGAGCGACAAGATGAAGCCGCTCAACCTCACGGCCGTGGAAAAGGCCGACCTCGTGGAGTTCATGAAGGCCTGCACGAGTCCGACGCCGCCCGTGCAGATCGCGCGGCTGCCCGAATGATGGCCGACCGGACGCTCCTCCCGCTCGCCGAGGCGACGCAGCCTCTCTACGCGGGCGTCGACCTCGGCGGCACCAACATCAAGGCGGCCCTCGTCGATGATCGGGGTCGGGTGGTGGCGTTCCACACCGAGCCGACCCGCGCCGACCGCGGGCCCGAGGACGCGGCGGCGCGGATGGGCCGCGCCGTGCACACGCTGGCGTCGCTGGCGGGCATCGCCACCGCCGACGTCGCGCGGGTGGGCCTCGGCTCGCCCGGACCGCTCGACATCCCCCGCGGCACGATCGTGCGGGCGGGCAACCTGCCGGGCTGGGACGATTTTCCCCTGCGCGATCGGGTGGCGGCACACGCCGGCCGCGAGGTCACGTTTGCCAACGACGCCAACGCCGCCGGCTACGGCGAGTTCTGGGTGGGCTCGGCACGGGGCGCCTCATCGCTGATCCTGCTCACGCTCGGCACGGGCGTGGGGGGAGGGATCATCGTCGGCGACGTGAACGTGGAGGGCGCCCACAGCCACGGGTCGGAGTGCGGTCACATGCTCGTCGATCCGGCGCCGACGGCACGGATGTGCCCCTGCGGCCAGACGGGCCACCTCGAGGCCTACACGAGCGCGACCTCGTTGAAGGCCATGGCCCGGGAGCGGATCGCAGCCGGAGGCACGGGCTCGCTCGCCGACGCCGTCGCCGCGGGCGAGGACCTCACGCCGATCCTCCTCGCCCGAGAGGCGGAGCGGGGCGACCCGCTGGCGACCGACGTGCTCATGGAGGCGGCCCGCTGGCTCGGCATCGGCATCGTGTCGCTGATGCACGCGATCGATCCGGAGGCGGTCGTGATCGGCGGCGCGATGACGTTCGGCCGCGAGGCGAACCCGGTGGGCCGGGCCTTCCTCGAGCGGGTGAAGCACGAGGTTCACACGCGGGCCTTCCCGCTGCTCGCCGAGCGGACGAGCATCCGCTACGCGAGCCTCGGCGGCGATGCCGGCTCGATCGGCGCCGCCGGCCTCGCCCGCCTCGACCACCGCCGCTCGTGCGGCTGAGTTGGATCGGCGACAGGGCATGCGCAGCCCCGAGCGCGTGCCTCTCGTGCGCTCGCGGCTTCACGGCCGGGAAAATCGGGCCGTGCACGGTACAATCCCCGGCATGGACTGCAAGCACATCCGCAACTTCTCGATCATCGCCCACATCGACCACGGCAAGAGCACGCTCGCCGACCGGCTGCTGGAATCGACCGGCACGGTCGAGAAGCGACAGCTCAAGGAGCAGATGCTCGACGACATGGAGCTCGAGCGGCAGCGGGGCATCACGATCAAGGCGCGGGCCGTGCGGATGGAGTATCGCCACCAGGGTGAGCGGTACGAACTGAACCTCATCGACACGCCGGGCCACGTCGACTTCCACTACGAGGTGTCGCGGAGCCTGGCGTGCAGCGAGGGCGCCCTGCTGCTGGTCGACGCCTTCCAGGGGGTCGAGGCCCAGACGGTGGCCAATGCCTACGCGGCCATCAACCAGGACCTGACCATCGTGCCGGTGATCAACAAGGTGGACCTCGTGCACGCCCGGGTCGACGAGGTGCTCCGCGAGATGGAGCAGAGCCTCGCGGTCGATCCCGCGGAGGTGATCCGGGCCAGTGCCAAGACCGGCATCGGCATCGAGGAACTGTTGGCCGCGATCATCGAGCGGATCCCGCCGCCGAGCGGCGACCCGAACGCCCCCCTGCGGGCGATGATCTTCGACAGCCACTACGACAGCTACCGCGGCGCCATCACCTACGTGCGGCTGATCGACGGCACCATCACCAAGGGGCAGAAGATCCGCTTCCTGGAGACGGGCGTCACCCACGAGGTGCTGGAGCTCGGCCAGTTCGTGCCGCAGCGCCGGGCCTGCGAGACGCTCTCGGCCGGGCAGGTGGGCTACCTCGTCTGCAACATCAAGGACGTGAAGCAGGTCCACATCGGCGACACGGTGACGATTCCTGGCGACCACGCCGCCGCACCGATGCCGGGCTACAAGCCGCCGCAGCGGATGGTCTACTGCGGCCTCTATCCGAGCGAGGGGGAAAACTTCGAGGAGCTCCGCGACGCGCTGGAGAAGCTCGCGATCAACGATCCCTCGTTCGAATACGCCCCCGAAAGCAGCGAGGCCCTCGGCTTCGGCTTCCGCTGCGGGTTCCTGGGTCTCCTGCACATGGAGATCATCCAGCAGCGGCTGGAGAAGGAACACGATCTCGACCTGGTGCAGACGGCCCCCAACGTCACCTACAAGATCAAGAAGACGACCGGCGAGACGATCGACATCACCAACCCGCAGGACGTGCCCGACACGGGGCAGATCGAGGAGTTTCTCCAGCCCATCGTGCGGACCAACTTCCTCGTGCCGGTCGAGCAGATCGGCCCGGTGATGCAGCTCTGCACCGATCGCCGCGGCACCTACCTCAAGACCGAGTATCTCTCGCCCACCCGGGCGATGCTCACCTTCGACCTGCCGCTCGGCGAGGTGATCTACGACCTGCACGACAAGCTCAAGAGTGTGACCCGCGGCTACGGCACGATGGACTATGAACTCGTCGGCTACTTCCCGGCCGACCTTGTGCGGCTCGACATCCTCGTGGGGGGCAAGAAGGTCGACGCCCTGTCGATCATCTGCGACCGCCGCGATGCGGATCGTCGCGGCCGGGCGATCGTCAAGAAGCTCCGTGGCGAGATCGACCGGCACATGTTCGAGATCGCCCTGCAGGCCGCGATCGGCACGAAGGTGATCGCCCGGGAGACGATCTCCGCGATGCGGAAGAACGTGACGGCCAAGTGCTACGGCGGCGACATTTCCCGGAAGAAGAAGCTGTGGGCCAAGCAGAAGGAGGGCAAGAAGCGGATGAAGAGCATCGGCTCGGTCGATATCCCGCAGAAGGCCTTCATGGCGGTGCTCGACACGGGGGCCGACCGGCAGTGAATGGCCGCACATGATGCGGACGGTGCGTGAGTCACCGAGCATCTGCGCCGGCTCGGGGCTGCCCGTGCCCCGTCGCCGGACGTTCGCGGATGCCCTCGTGGCATCCGCTCACTCGGATGCCGCCGGCGCTCCGCCATCGTGGCTACGCTTGGCGGCATACGCCGGCTCGCGGGGCACGGGCAGCCCCGAGCCTTTCCGTTCACCCATCGACATTGAATCGAAATCGAGTCGTTACCCATGACCACGCCAGCGCCGCTCGGCCCCGTGTCTCGCGAAGGGGAGTTGCCCGCCACCGTGCGGGCACAAGCTGAGTTGCCCGCCACCGTGCGGGCATTGGGCTGGACGAGTTTTCTGACGGATCTCTCCAGCGAGGCGATCTATCCGCTCCTGCCGGCGTTCGTGAAGGGGCTCGGCGGGACGGCGGTCGACATCGGCCTGCTTGATGGGGTGGCCAACGCCGTGGCGGCGATCGTACGGCTGTTCGCCGGCTCGCTCTCGGATCGTGTCGGCCGCCGGCCGCTGATCCTCGTGGGCTACGGGCTGTCCGCAATGATCAGGCCGCTGATGGGACTCGTGGCCACCCCGCTCGGGGCGGTGCTTGTCCGCACGGCCGATCGGTTCGGCAAGGGCATCCGCTCCGCCCCCCGCGACGCCCTGGTCACCGACCTGGCCGAGCCGGCGATCCGCGGCCGCGCTTTCGGCCACATCCGCGGCATGGACCACGCGGGTGCGGCGCTCGGGCCGCTCGCCGCCGCCGCCTTCCTCTGGGCGTTCCCGGGCTGCGAGCGGACGCTCTTCCTGCTCGCCATCCTGCCCGGTCTCGCCACCCTCGCGGTGATCTGGCGGTTCGTCCGCGACCCGCCGCGCTCGACCGTCACGAACCGGCCGGCGCCAGCCTCCCTCGAAGGCCCGCAGTGGTGGCTGCTCGGGTGCGTCGCCATCTGGGCTCTCGGCGCTGCGAGCGAGCTGTTCCTCCTGCGGCGGGCCGAGGATCTCGGGGTGGCCCCGCCGTTCGTGCCACTGGTGTGGTTCATGATCGGGGCGGTCAAGAGCCTGGCCGCGGCCCGATCCGGCCCGGTCGTCGACCGCCTCGCGCCACGCCGGGCGCTGGTCGCGGGATGGGGTGTGTTCGCCGTCGCCTACGCCGGCCTCGCGCTGGCGACGTCGCCGTGGGCCGCGGTCCCCTGCATGCTCGTTATCGCCCTCGCCCACGGCATCGCCGAGCCGGCCGAACGGGCGCTGGTGGCGGCGCTCGCGCCGGCCGGCCGCCAGGGATCGTCGTTCGGATGGTATGCGCTCGTGCAAGGCATGATGGCCCTGCCTGCGGGCCTGCTCGCCGGCTGGCTCTGGGACAGCGGCCCCGCCGGGCCAGGGGCGTCGCTGGCGGTGTCGGCCGTGCTGTCTGCCGCGGCCGCGGCGCTGCTTGCCGCGTCAGGTGCCGGGCGGGCCGCCACGGCGGCGTGACGCGGCTCAGGCCACGCGGATCGACCGCCAGCCGGCGGCCCGCGCGGCGGCGACGTCGAGATCGGGATCGTCGCCCACGAGGAGCAGCTCGTCGGGCCCGACGCCGAGCAGCTGCTCCACGCGTCGAAAGAACTCGGCCGCGGGCTTGCGCCAGCCGAGCTCCGACGACGCGAAGACATGCTCGATCCGCGACAGCGGCTCCACGTGCGGCGCGATTGCCAGCAGCCGCTCGTCGAAGTTGCTCGCCAGCGCCACGACACAGCCGGCGTCGGCCGCCGCCCGAACGAGGTCGGCACCGGCCGGCAGCGATCGCCATGCCTCCGGGCGGCCGAAGTGGTTCCAGAGATCGGAGAAGATCGCCGCCGTCACCGCGGTTTCCCCGAACACGTCGCCGACGATGGCCCGCCACCGCGCCCGCTCGCGCTGCCGCGATGTGGCGAAGGCCGGCACTGCCGCGGCATCGGCCATCTCCTGCCGCCGCCACGCCTCTCGGAATCGTGCCCCGGCGCTGGCTGCATCGAGCGCCACGCCGTGTCGGACTCCGGCCGCCGCATAGGCCTCGCCCACGGGGGGCCACGGTTCCACGAGCGTCCCCACCGCGTCGAAGGCGACAGCCCGGACGCCGGCTGGCGGAAACGTCCCGGCCGGCGGCGGTCGGTCCGGCGACGAAAGGGGCGTGGTCAAAGGCTCAGCGCCTGGGGATCAGGCCGAGGTCGAGTCCGAACACGAAGAACATCAAGCACAGGATCAGGCCGAGGCCGAGATAGCTCAGCGCGCCCACCACGCCCTCGCTCGGAGGCTTCCCGCGGATGAGTTCGTAGAGCAAGAACACCATATGCCCGCCATCGAGCACGGGGATGGGGAGAAAGTTCACGACCGCCAGATTCGCACTGAGCATCGTGAGAAAAAGGAGCAGACGGCCGAAACCCTCGCTTGCCGAGCGGCCGGCCTGCTTTGCGATCTCGATCGGCCCGCCGAGCAGCCGCGGACTGATCTGCTGGCTGGTGAGCTTCCCCAAGAAGCCGTATACCATCGAGAGATCCTCGCCTGCCTTCCGCAGGCCACGCCGCAGTGCACCGGCGACCGACCCGGCCTTCACGGTCTTGTAGACGGGATCGAACACGAGGCCGCGATCGGCCACGAAGCGACCGTCCGCGGGCTCCGGCGTCACGGGGACGTCGCGGGTCGTGCCGTCGGCGGCCTCGACCGAGAGCAGGAGCGAGGTGCCGGCAGGCAGCTGCTGCACGAGCGCGGCCACGATCGGCCAGTTGGGCTCGCGGTCGGAGAACTCGATCGCGGCCTTGGGGTCGGGCTTCTCCCCGGGCTCGACCACCACGGCCCGTACGATCCGGTCGCCAGCCACGATGCCGGCTCGGTCCGCGGGGCTGCCGGCATCGACCGCCGCCACGCGGCTGTCGACGGGGATGGCCAGGCCGAGCGCCGCGATCGACAACGGGCTGCCGATGCCGGCCGTCTCGTCGTCCCGCCATGTCACCGTGCGGGGGGTCACGGCCACCGTGCGGCTCGTGCCTGCAGCGTCGGTCAGGGAGATGGCGATCGTCTCGCCCACCCTGTTCCGGAGGCGGTCGTCGAGCGTGAAGGGGTCGCCCACCGGCTGTCCATCGATGGCCGTGAGGCGTTCGCCGGCGCGGATGCCAGCGGCGGCGGCCGGAGACTCGTCCTGGACGGCCTTGATGGCGAGCGGCGTCATCGCCATGCCGGTCACCAGTCGCCGCTGCGCCGGCAGTTCGATCGACATGGTCGTCGGTCCGGCCTTGCCGCCGGCGGGTGCGGCGGGGCGGTCCACCGTGAGCGTGACGGCCGCGTCGGCCTTCGCCGTGAGCAGCGCGAGGAGGTCCGTATAGGTCTTCACCGGCGTGCCGTTCACGGCGCGAATCGTGTCGCCGCCTTCGAGGGGCGGCGTGGCGAGGGCCGCGGCGCCGGCGATCCCGGGACGGATCGTGGCCGGCAGCGTCAGCGAGTAGGGGCTGGTGACGCCGATTGTGGGAGCGCCGAGGTCGGTGTCGGGCTTGAGCACGACCGTCCGCTCGGACCCGTCGCCGGGTCGTCGCACCGTGAACTCGATGCCCCTCGCCACGCTGCCGACGGTCACGCCGTGCCGCAGGTCGTTGAAGATCGGATCCTTGCGGCCGCCGATCGCGACGATCTCGTCGCCGGTCCGGAGCCCAGCCCGCCAGGCGGCTCCGCCCGTCCGGACACTGGAGACGGCGCAGGTCATCTCGCGGACGCCGATGCCGTAGGCGAGGGCCGCCATCAGTACCGCGAAGATCACGTTCATGATCACGCCGGCGGAGATGATCGCCATCCGCTTCACGACGCTCTGCGCCGGGTAACTACGGGGATCCCAGGCGGGATGGGGGCCGGCCACCGGCTCCGCAGGCAGGTCACCCGACAGCCGCGCCCGCTGCGCCTCGCTCGCCGCCGCGGCGGGGTTGTCCTCCTGGCCGAGCATCTTGACGTAGCCGCCGAGCGGCAGCACGCCGATGCCGTACTCCGTCTCGCCCCACTTCATGCTCGCCAGCTTCAGCCCGCCGATGTCGAATCCCAGAAAGAACTTCTCGCACTTCACGCCACACGCCTTGGCGACGAGGAAGTGGCCGAGCTCATGCACGAAAATCACGAACCCCAGACCGCCCGCGACCTGCAGGACGACCCACCAGTTCTCGAGGAACCACGCGAACGCCGTCGCCCCTACCAGCGGGACGGCGGGGATGGTCAGGTACTCCACGAACAGACCTCCTGTCTGGCCCAGGCATCGAGCCGGCGGATCTCCTCGAGCGTCGGCTCGGCCGCGAAGGGATGCTGGTCCAGCACCCGCCTGCAGGCCTCGGCAATGTCGGTGAACCGGAAGCGTCCAGCCAGGAAGCGGGCGACGGCCGCCTCGTTGGCGGCATTGAGCACGCAGCCGGCAGTGCCACCCCGGGAGGCCGCCTCGTGCCCCAGCCGTACGGCCGGGAACCGCTCGAGGTCGGGCGGCTCGAACTCGAGGGTCATCGGCCGCGTGAAGTCGAGCCGCCGCGCCGGACCGTCGGTCCGCTCCGGATGCGTGAGGGCGTACTGGATCGGCAGCCGCATGTCGGGCGGGCTGAGCTGGGCGATCACGGAGCCGTCGACGAACTCCACGAGCGAATGCACGATCGACTGTGGATGCACCGTGACGGCCAGCTTTTCCGCCGGCATGGCGAACAGCCAACGGGCTTCGATGAGTTCGAGAGCCTTGTTCATCATCGTCGCGGAGTCGACGGTAATCTTCGGACCCATCGACCAGGTCGGATGCCGCAGCGCCTCCTCGGGCGTCACCGCGGCGAGCGTGTCGATCGCCCGCGTGCGGAAGGGGCCGCCACTGGCCGTGAGCACGATGCGATGCACCTCGTCGCGGCTCCCCGAGGCGAGCGCCTGGTGGATCGCGGAATGCTCGCTATCCACCGGCAGGATCGTTGCTCCCGTCTGTCGGGCCCGCCGCATCACCAGCGGGCCGGCCATCACGAGGGTCTCCTTGTTGGCCAGGGCCACCACCTTGCCCGACTCCACGGCCGCCCACGTGCTGTCGAGCCCCGCCGCACCCACGATCGCCGACACGACGCGATCGACCTCGTCGGCGGCGACCAGGTCGGCCAGGGCCTCCGGTCCGCTCGCCAGCCGGGTGCCTGATGGGAGCGCGCCCGGGCCGATCGTGGCCGCCGCGGCCTCGTCGACGACCACCACCCACGCCGGCCGCAGCCGCGCAGCCTGCTCGAGGAGCGGGCCGACGCTTGTGTGGGCGGCCAGGAGCCAGGCCTCGAAGCGGCCCGAGGATGCCTCGATCACGTCGAGCGTGCTCCGGCCGATGCTGCCCGTCGACCCGAGAACAGCGACGCGACCCGGGGCGACGGCCTGTCCCTTGGGCCCGGTGACGGAATACGGCAAGGCCGATCCTCCTTCCGGGGGATGGTCGCTGGCGGACGACAGGGGAATTTCGGCGAGAAAATCGGAGATCATCGCACGGGACGGAGTGTAAGGGGTTACGCCGGCAACTTCCACACGAATCGCCCCCGAAACCCCCAGGCTCGCAGCGGCCCGTGTTTCGCCGGTCGTTTGTCCGGCCGCGGCGAGAGGCGTAGGATTCGTGGCTCGTCTGGTCCGCGCAGCCCGCGGATGCGACCGTCGGACACGTGCATGGCCAGAAAACGCGACCTCCCCAAGCGGTCCTCGGACCGGAAGCCGACCACCGGCAACGTCGTCTGGTCGCTCGTCGCCGCGGGCGTGGCGAGCCTGTTCGCCCTCAGCTTGGTGAGCGTGTCTCCGGAACTGGAGTTCACCTACAGCGATCTCGAGCGGCTGATCGCGGCGTCGGCCCGCGACGGGGACGAGCGGTTCGTGGACCTCGCCGCATCGGAGAGCGAGGGGGATCAGGGCCGCCGCTATGGCGACCTTCACGACGTCGTGATCGGCGCCTTCCAGGTTCACGGGAGGGTCAGGGAGGCGGTCCGTGGTCGGGCGGCCGACGCGGAGCCGGTCGCGCGGCCACTGGGTGTGCCGGCGTCACCGGAACGCCGGTTTCGCGTCGCGAAGCTGCCCAGCGAAAACTCCGAGTCCGAACTGATGCGGATGCTCAAGGAGCACGGCGTCCCGTTCCGCTACGAAGATCCCCCCAGTCCGTGGCGGAACTGGCTGCCGATGCTCCTGCTCACGGGCCTCTTCGGCCTGCTCTTTTTCCTGATGATGCGGCGGATCGGGGGGGCGGGCAGCCCGATGGCCTTCGGCCGCAGCCGCGGCAAGATGTACGCCCAGGAGGATCTCGGAATCACCTTCGACGACGTCGCCGGCATCGACGAAGCGGTCGAGGAACTCCGCGAGGTCGTCGAGTTTCTCCGCAGCCCCGAGAAATACCAGGTGCTCGGCGGCCATATCCCCAAGTGGGTGCTGCTCGTCGGTCCTCCGGGAACGGGCAAGACCCTGCTGGCCAAGGCGATCGCGGGCGAGGCGGGAGTGCCGTTTTTCGGGCTCTCCGGCAGCGACTTCGTGGAGATGTTCGTGGGCGTCGGGGCGGCGCGGGTTCGCGACATGTTCCAGCAGGCGGCCGCCAAGGCGCCGTGCATCATCTTCATCGACGAGCTCGATGCCCTCGGCAAGACGCGGGGCACGAGCGTGGTCGGGGGCCACGACGAGCGGGAGCAGACGCTCAACGCGCTGCTCGTGGAGATGGACGGGTTCGGCAGCAACTCCGGCGTGATCGTGCTCGCCGCGACCAACCGCCCCGAGACGCTCGACCCGGCCCTGCTCCGGCCCGGACGCTTCGACCGGCACGTGCTCGTCGACCGACCGGACGTCCGGGGACGCGAGGCGATTCTCCGCGTGCACGTCGCGAAGGTGAAGCTCGATCCGGCGGTCGAGCTGGGGCAGATCGCCCGGATCACATCCGGCTTCGTCGGCGCCGACCTGGCCAACCTCGTCAACGAGGCGGCCCTGCTCGCGGCCCGCAAGGACAAGACGGCTGTCGGCATGGACGAGTTCAACGAGGGCGTGGAGCGGGTTACGGCCGGCCTCGAGAAGAAGAAGCGGGTGATCCACGAGGACGAGAAGAAGCGGGTGGCCTACCACGAGGCTGCCCATGCGCTGGTCGCCTACTCGCTCCCGAACACCGATCCCGTCCACAAAGTGTCGATCATTCCGCGCGGGCTCGCTGCCCTCGGGTACACGATGCAGCGGCCCGAGGACGACCGCTACTTGCTGACGCGAAGCGAACTCGAGAGCCGCATCCAGGTGCTGCTTGCCGGAACCGTCGCCGAGGAGGCGGTCTATGCCGACGTCTCGACGGGCGCCCAGAACGACCTCGAACGGGCCAGCGAGATCGCACGGTCGATGGTGATGGACTACGGCATGAGCCGCCTTGGCCGGGTGACCTATCGCGAGAGCCCGCGGTCGCCGTTCCTCGCCGGGGCCGGGGGCGACCTGGCTTCCGCCCGCAGCCACAGCGAGCAGACTGCCCGGGAGATCGACGAGGAAGTGCGGCGGATCATCGACGACGCGATCGCCAAGGTGCGGCGGATCATCGAGACGCGGCGCCCCGCCCTCGAGGCGGTCACTCGGCGCCTGATGGAGAGCGAGGTGATCGACGGCACCGAACTGGAGGAGATCGTCGACGCGTCGACCGAGTCGCCCCAGCTGGTGCCCGGCACCGACGCGGAGCCGCGCCGTCCGCGGCCGGCACCGGAGGCGGGTGCCGGCGAGGCGGCGGCGGAGGCCTGAGCCGCGGTTCGCTGCCCACACGATCGGCGCGACCGTCACGGTCTGCCCCAACCGCGGCGGCGCTCATGCCGGGCAGCACGCGATGACGATCCCAACCCGACGGGTGAGTTGGGTGTCCGGAGGAACGGGTGCCGACGCGTGTCCATGAGGAGAGCGGTGTGACGATGTGGAAGAGTTTTATGCTGGCGGCCGGGATCTTCGCGTGCGTCCTGGGCGTGGAGATGCTCATCGTCGACTCCGCGGTCATCACCTCGATCGATGGGAGCACGCAGCCCCGAACCGTCACGGCACCCGACTGGGCGCCCTGGACGCTGATCTCGCTGGGCGCCGTCACGATCCTGCATTTCGGCAACCTCAGGGGCATCACTCCCGCGGTGACCAAGCCACCCATGGGCGGCCACTGGTGAGCGGCCGGCATCGGGCGGTTGCGGCCGGTTGTCGGCTGCGGTTTCCCTGAAGGAGGCCGGTGCTCGCCGCAGAGAACCATGACAGCCGCAGAGCCCCCCATCGTCACCCGCACGCGTCCCGCTCGGGACACGGTGCTCTACGACGGCCGCTGCCGGTTCTGCCGCGGGCAGATCGCGATCCTCCGCCGCCTCGACCTCGGCGGCGTCCTCGAGTTCACGTCGCTTCACGACCCGACCGTGGGCCGCGACTTCCCCGAGATCCCGCCGGAGGCGATGCTCGCCGAAATGGTCGTCGTGGATCGGGGCGGCCGCACCTGGAGCGGGGCCGCGGCGGTCCGCTACCTGTCGCGACGGCTCGTCGCGCTCTGGCCGCTGGCGATCCCGCTGCATGTTCCCGGGAGCATGCCGCTCTGGCGGAGCCTCTATGCCCTCGTGGCCAGAAACCGGTACCGGATCGCCGGCACCTGCGACGACGGTGGCTGCCGGCTCAGCTGACGATGATCGCCGTGGCCTACCTGGGCCATGCCGAAGGGATGCCGAGGCGATGCCGATACAGCCCCGGACCGCTTATTCCCCGTCGCTCGACTCGATGCCGACGTCGCCGTCGAGTTCCTTGAGCAGGCGAGTCATCGTGTTGGCGTGCACGCCAAGCAACTTCGCAGCCTTGGCCTTGTGGCCGCGGGTGATCTGCAGAGCCTCGCGGATCGCCTGCTCGCGGAGCTTGGCGAGATCGAGACAGGGCAACCGGCCCGCCGCCACGGCGGCAGCCTTGGAGCCCTTCGCGGGCACCTTGGGCTCCATCTGGAGCACGTACGCCTGCTCGATGACATGCTCGAGCTGGCGGACGTTGCCCGGCCAGTCGAAGGAGCAGAACTCGGCGATGGCATCCGCAGACGGAGTCCACACCGGCAGGCGATACCGCTGGGCGAACCGCTGCGAGAAGAAGTCGATGTAGGACGGGATGTCCTCGGACCGCTCGCGGAGCGCGGGTACCCGCAGCTCGATCATGTTGAGCCGGTAGTAGAGGTCCTCGCGGAACGTGCCCTTCTCGACCTCGGCCTCGAGATCGCGATTCGTGGCGGCCACGATCTGCACGTCGATCGGAACCGGTTCGTTGGCTCCGACGGGCAGGACCTCGCGCTGCTGCAGCACACGGAGCAACTTCGCCTGCAGCTCCATGGGCATCTCCCCGATCTCGTCGAGGAACACGATGCCTCCCTCGGCGGCGCGGAAGATGCCGAGCGCGCGGCCGTTGGCGCCGGTGAACGCACCCTTCTCATGGCCGAACAGCTGGCTCTCGGCGAGCGACGGCGTGAGCGCGGCGCAGTTCACGGGAATGAAGGCGCGGTTGCGTCGTGGCCCGCTGCGGTGGAGGAGACGGGCCCAGAGTTCCTTGCCGGTGCCCGTCTCGCCGCACACGAGCACGGTGCACTCGACTTCCGCGGCCCGCTCGATCGACTTTGCGATCCGCCGCATCGCGGCGCTGGAACCCAGCACCCAGTTGCTCGAACCGCCTGTCGAGAACCGAGTCGCCCCCGACTCGTCGATGACGACCGCCGGATCGAGCGACCCACCGCGCGGATCGCGAACCGCACTCTCGGCCGCTGCGAAACTCGACGGTCGAATGGCCATGGAATGTTCGTCGTGCGCGTTCGTTGTGGTCCGGGGTACCGGTGTGGTCGCCGACACCCCTAACGCTTCGTCCAGTATCGCGGCAGCACGACCCGAATGCAACTCGGCGCACGGAAAAAAACCCCGGGAAAAACAGCGGGATTTTTACGGTTTTTCCGGCAGTGAGGCGGGGGCTGACTGGGGTGGGGCGGCCTGGAGGAAGACCAGGTGCTGCCACGGCAGGCGGTCGAACGCACCGACCACCCGGAACCCCGCCGCTTCCAGCTCCCGGCGGATCTGCTCCTTGGTCATCTTGTGCAGGGGCTTGATCGGCACCGCCGGGTCCTCGCCCCGGAACTCCACGAGGGCGAGTCGGCCGCCGCCGGCGAGGCTTTCCCGAATCCGCGCGAGCATGGGTTCAGGGTGTGAGAACTCATGGTACACGTCGACGCACAGGCACAGATCGACGGCCGCGGTGGGCAGCCGGGGATCGATCGCCGTGCCGAGCACCGGGCGGATGTTCGTCAGGCCCTCGCGGCCGGCCGCCTCGGCGAGCATTCGCAGCATCTCGGGCTGGATGTCGACCGCGTAGACGACGCCCGTCGGGCCGACACGCCGCGCCAACTCCAGCGTGTAGAAGCCGTTGCCGCACCCCAGGTCGCAGATCGTCTGGCCGGCCTTCAGATCGAGCGCCTCGAGAAGGAGCCTGCAGTCCTCCTCCCGCTGGCGGCTCTCGCGCACTAGCCAGGGTGCGCCGGTGAAGTGCATCGTCTGCGCGATCTCTCGACCAAGGTGGTGCGTGGCCGCGGGCGGGATCGGTGCCGCCGCGTCGACCGTGGCGTCGATCGCCACGGGGGGGCCGGCCGCGGCGCCACACGCGACAAGGCCGGACACGACCACGAGGCACAGCCGGATGAGGGAGGACGGCGACATGTCCGCCGAGTATAGGATGCTCGGCCCGGACTTCAGGCGGCTTCCGCGCCGTGCACGAGGGGCAGGCCCTCGGCGTCGTGGCAGGAAACCACGCTCACCCCGAGCCGACGGGCGGCCGCCGTGAACTCCGCCTCGTCGATGAGGATCGTTCGGCCCGCCTCGATGGCCAGCACGGTGGCGCCCGCCGCCGCGAGTGACTCGAGCGTGCCCACGCCAATCGTCGGCATGTCGAACCGCAGGTCCTGCTGGGGCTTCGCCACCTTCACCACGGTCATGCCGCCCGAGGGGCACAGCCGTCCTGCGCGGCGGATGCATTCG
This sequence comes from Planctomycetaceae bacterium, assembly GCA_046076065.1. Classification (GTDB taxonomy): domain Bacteria; phylum Planctomycetota; class Planctomycetia; order Pirellulales; family UBA1268; genus QWPN01. The sequence continues at coordinate 22,244 of JBJTRH010000144.1, forward strand.
TCGGTTCCCTCGATCGCCTCGAGTGCCAGAGGCGCGCGGTTCTTGACCACCACGGTCTGTCCGATGTCGAGCCGGCCGAGCTCTTTCGCGAGCCGCCAGCCGAAGGCCACGTCGGCGAGCTGCAGGGGAGTCGGCGGCGGGCCGGCGAGCACCCCGTCGGCAGCCAGCAGATTCGGCGCAAAGTCGGTCGCGGGGCAGATCGCCACGCCGAACGCATCGAAGGCGGCGGCAATCGCCCCGAGCAGCGAGTCGTCGCGGTTGTCCCGGCGTCGGGTCACGAAATGCGGCCAGAACGTCGCCAGCCCCGTCCAGTCGGGCAGATGCCGCAGCCAGGCTCCGCGGGCGAAGATCTTCGCCTTGTGGATCTTGCCGGCCATCGTGGCCCGCCGGGCCCCGGCCTGCCGGAAGAAGGCCACGGCGGCGCCGATCTCGGCCACGCCCACATCGCCGTGCACGTCGGCCAGCGGCGCGAGGGCGGCATCGGCGTGGTCGCGAATCGAGAGGATCGCCGTGCGGCCACCACGCTCGCGGATCGCCTCGGCCACCGCCACTGGAAAACGGCCCCAGCCGGCCAGGATGCCGATCGTCTCGCCGTCGAGCGACGGGGTGCGGCGGGTGAGAAACGCGGGCATGGCAGACCTCGATGCTCAGGCGGCCTCGGCGGCTCCCCGGCCGCCGCTGCCTTCGAGATTCGCCAGCCGGGCGGCGACCTGCTTGAGCTCGCGGCGCATCTCCGGGAGCTTCGACATCGCCGCCAGTTGGAGCTTCCGCTCCCGGAGGTCGCTCGCCGGCTCCCCGAGCACGATCTTTCCCGGCTCGACGTCGTTCGACACCCCCGAGCGGGCCCCGAGCACCGCCTTGTCGCCGATGTGCACGTGATCGCGGACGCCCACCTGACCCGCCATCACCACCCAGTCGCCGGTGGTGGTGCTGCCTGCCACACCGACCTGGGAGCAGATCATGTTGTGGCGGCCGAGCCGGCAGTTGTGGGCGATCATCACGAGGTTGTCGATCTTCGTGCCGGCACCGATCACCGTCGGGCCGTAGGTGCCGCGGTCGATGGTGGTGGCCGCACCGATCTCCACGTCATCGGCAAGCTCCACCCACCCGAGCTGGGCCGACAGCGCATAGCCGTCGGGCCCGGCCTTGTAGCCGAAGCCGAAGGCGCCGAGCACCGCGCCGGCGTGGATGATGCACCGCGCCCCCACGATCGTGTTCTTGTACAGGACCGCGTTGGGATGGATGACGGTGCCGGCGCCGATCCGGCAGCCCGGCATGATCCGGACGCCGGAGTGAATCGTCGCGCCGGGCGCGATCTCCACGTCGGCCCCGATCGTTGCGAACGGATGGACGTCGACGTCCGCACCGAGCCGGGCGGTCGTGTCGACCGCAGCCTGTGGGCTCACCCCGATCCGGGCTTCCTGGCGCGGCGGCCGAAAGGCGAGCACGGCCGCGGTGAAGGCGGCGTGGACGTCGGTCACCTCGATCGTCGGCCGATCGACCGGCCCGGTGCCACTCGGCACGATCGCCGCTGCGGCGCGGCTGTGGGACAGCAGGTGGAGCTTGGCGGCGGCGTCCACGAGCGTGATGTCGTCCGCGGCCGCTGTTTCCAGCGTTGCCGCCCCGGTGAGCGGACGACACGGAGCGTCGCCGACGAGCGTGCCAGCGACCCTCGAAGCGAGTTCGGCGATTGTAATCGGCATCGATGCGGCTCCCGGGGCGTCGCCCGGGGTCCGGGCGGGGCGGGGAGAGTAGGGCTCAGGCCACCGTCCCGCAAGAGAGACCGGCAGGCTCAGAGCCAGTCGCCGACGGTCTGCTCGAGCCGCGCCTCGGCCGCCATCGAGCGGAGCTTTTCCATCGCCCGGGTCTGGATTTGGCGAATCCTCTCCTTGCACACCCCCATCTGGCTCCCGAGTTCGCGGAAGGTGCGGGGCGGCTTGCCGTCGAAGCCGAACCGGGCCACGACGATCCGCCGCTCGCGGGGTTCGAGCTCGCCAAGGAACCGGCTGAAGACGCCCTTCAGAAGGTCGATCTGCTCCGCCGAGCAGTACTCGCCGCCCGACTCCGTCTCCGCCTGGTCGCGGAGCGACTCGTCGTCGTGGACGAACCGCTTGCGGAATTGGCGGCCCCGGTGCGACAGCCGGAAGAAGTGCCGCTGGATGGCATACGTTGCGTAGGTGCTGAACCGGTTGCCGAGCGCGAAGTTGAACTTTTCCACGGACCGCATCAGGGCCACGTTGCCCTCGCTCACGAGTTCGTCGAACGACCACGTGGGGTCGACGAACTTCTTGGCGATCGAGACGACGAGCCGCAGGTTCGACGTGATCAGGATGGCCTTCACCGTTTCGGCCTCGGCCAGCCAGCCCTCGATCTGCTCGATCTGCCGCTGCGTGGCGCGGCGACGGTCGAGGCGGCCGCGGGCCGTGGCGGCGCGGAACTTCAGCCAGTTCATGCGGCGGAAGTAATACTGCTCCTCTTCCTTCGCCAGCAGCCGTGTCTGATAGAGGCTGGCGATGTAGGGCGTCAGACCGCTGGCGTCGGGATTGGGACCGCCGGTCCGCTCGAGAGGCACGGCCGCTGCCTCGGGAGGCGTGGAGGCCTGGCTCTCCGCGTCGCTCCGGAGGAACTGCCGGCACGGGATGTAGTCGATGGCCCGCGCGAAGAGCGTGTCTCGTCGCTGCACGAGTTCGGCCCGTGACCAGGCGGCCGGGCGAGGTCCAGCGGGTGTCCGACGTGCTCGGCGGGGTGCGGTACGGGGACGATGCTTGATGGATGCGATCACGGTGCCCTCCTGATGGTGCGACCGGTCGAGGCCGCTCCCAGCAAGGGAACCGTAGGGCTGACGCGGATTTAACGGCCCGGCTGGACGTGGCCGGCGGAATCCCGCCGCCGCCGGCCGATGGCGGCCGCGGCCGCACCCAGGCACGCCGCCAGCGGCAGTGCGGAGGGCTCCGGGACGGCCGCCAGATTGTTCTCAACCCAGACTTCGGCAGCACCGTGGGCTGTTTCGAAGTCGGTGAGTTCCTGGGGTGTCAGGGCGGCGGGGTCGACGGCGCCGTAGACGAAATACAGGGGCTCCGAATTGGTCAGTCCGGTCATCTGCAGGCCGAGCGAATAGAGGTAGAAGCCTTGATCCGGGGCGGACCCGGCCTTGCCGATCGACGCGAACAGATGCGTGTGGACCGCGCCGGCCGAGGCGCCGCTCGACGTGGTCTGGATCGTGTTGCCCGGGATCACGCCGGCCGACGCGCCGGTGATGCCGGCCGTCCAGCCCCCGCCCCCCTGCTTGGTCAGGTCAAGCGCCACGTTGGTATCCGCGGGTGCGAAGGCCACGGCCCCCTCGCCGCTCCAGAAGAAAAGATTGCGGGTGTCGGTGCCGATCGAGATCGGCAGGAAGGAAAAGGTCAGCGGGGTGGCGGCGGGCAGGGCCGAGAACACGCCGGCCGGGGTCGTGAGCGCGGGATTGTTGAGGAAGGACTGCGTTGCCGCCCGGAAGCCCGGCTCACCGGGGCTCGCGCTCTCGTAGGGGCCGCTCGTGCCCGAGGGCACGACCTCGCCGCCGAACACCCGCAGCTGGTCGGCCGGCACGACCGCGGTCGTGGCCGCGTCGTCGTAGCCGCCGATCACGAGCCGGCCCGCGGAGCCGGTCACGAACACGTCGTAGTGGGCCTCATCCGCCAGCGCGATCGTGGTGCAGGCGAGACAGGCGAGCAGGGCGGCGAGCGGGCGGCAGCGGGCGACGGTCATAGGACGGGCTCCTTGTCGAGATGGGTTCTGAAGACGGGTCATGAGGTGCGTCAGCGGGGGATGCAGAAATTGTCGGTCGGGGTCTGCGTGTCGGCCCATTCGGCCACGGTCTCCGCGGCCACGGGGGCGACCCGCCAGTCGGCGTAGAGGACGTGCGAGCCGCCCGCATGCCGGTGGATCGCGGCATCGGCCTCGATCTTCTGCAGCACCTGCTTGCGGGCGACGGTGAGCGAGGTGAACCAGGCATGGTTGTGGACGTGGTCGTTCTCGATGATCGGCGCCTTCTGGTCGGCGATCTCGAAGGCGGCGGGCGTCTTGGAGGTGGCCGTGAGCTTGTTGCGGTTGGTCACGGCCAGGGTTCGCGGTTCATCGGTGAGGTAGGCGTTCATGACGTAGCTCGTCAGCCGTGCCTCGCGCCGGTCGGTGGCCTTCTGGTCATCCGGGCAGATGCGGATGGCGTCGACGCTCTCCATGAACGGGGCGACCGTGAAAATCCACGACCGCTCCGCGTCGCCGGTGGAGTTGTGCGACGTGTCGGGGAACTGGCCGCGGTGGGCGTCGCAGAACTGGCCCATGGCGAGGCCCACCTGCCGCAGGTTGTTCGCGCACTGCGTCCGGCGGGCCGCGGCCCGCGAGGCCTGCACGGCAGGCAGGAGCAGGCCGATCAGCACGGCGATGATGGCGATCACGACGAGCAGCTCCACCAGGGTGAAGCCAGCCGCGGACCGTCGGTCAGTGATGCGATTGAATGTCATATGCAACTCTATTGCATTAAAAGGGGGGCGTCAGGCCGCGTCAAGAGCGGGAACGGGGAGCACGCCGACGGATTCCGAAATGGCCGGGCGCCCGCCGTGCGGGTCGACCAGGCAAAAGACCGCCGTCGGATCGAGCCGAGCACGGGCCTGACGAAGGGCCAGAACCCATGCAGCCGTTCCAGATCAGCACGCGGTCACGAGCGGTTCCTGGAGAGCACGGTACAGCGGTCCATGAGCAGAGAAGGACACCGCCATCGCCACCCTTTTTGTAGACCCGGCGTGCGCGGGGGTCAAGCAACGGACGGTCCCGAAATCGTCGAAAAACGCCGGCGATTGTCTCGCCCCCTGTCGGAGTTTACGCTGCCCAGACTCGTCTCATCCTGATCCGCGGGGTCGGTCCCGGCACGCGGCTCGCCCTTTCTGGAACGTCGTCGCATGGCCACCCCCCGCGATCCCCACCGCCCCCGGCAGGCCTTCGGGCAGGAACCCCCTGCGCTGCCTTCGAACGGCTCCTCCCCGCGGCGGACTGGTTCATGCGAGGCGACGACCGACGCGGCGGTCCGCTGGCGGGACTGGCTGCTGAAGGCGGCGGTGATCGTGCTGGCGGGCCTGTGGGTGTATTCACCCGTCTGCCATCCGGTGCACCACGCCGATTGGCTCTGGGACGACGACCAGCTCCTCACGGCCAACCTCACCGTGCAACACCGCGTGACGCCCGATCCGGCGGTACCTCCGCAGCACCTGGCGACCCTCCAAAAACTCTGGTTCGCCCCGGACGGTGCCGACTACTTTCCGCTGAGCTATACGGCGCTCTGGGCGCAGTGGCCGTTCTTCCAGATGGACCCGCGGACCGGCGGGCCCGTCCAGCCCGGCGGGCCGTCGGTGCCCTGGCCGACCGGCTACCACGCCACCAGCGTGGTGCTGCACGTGATCGGATCGCTGCTCCTCTGGCGGCTGTTCGCGGTCATGAAGATCCCGGGCGCGTGGTTCGGGGCCCTCCTGTTCGCCGTCCACCCGGTGTGCGTGGAGAGCGTCGCCTGGGTGTCGGAGCTCAAGAACACCCTCTCGATGCCGCTGTTCCTGCTGTCGGCGATCAGCTACGTGAAGTTCGACGACGCGTCCGAGAAGGACGACTGGCGGTGGCTGAACTACGTCGTGTCGATCGTGTTCTTCCTGCTGGCGATGTTCGCCAAGACGTCGGTCGTGGCGATGCCGGTGGTGCTGCTCCTCTACGCATGGTGGAAGCGGGGCCGGGTGAGCGTGCAGGACGTCGTGCTGGCGGCGCCGTTCTTCATCATCTCGATCGTGCTCGGCATCGTGACGATCAGCTATCAGCACGGTCGGGCCATCGGTCAGGAGACGATCATCGTGCCCCCGTACTTCGAGAACTGGATGCCGTCGGTCCGGGGCATCCTCTCGCGGCTCGCGATTTCCGGCATGTCGCTCCTGTTCTACCTGTGGACGATCGTCTGGCCGGTCAATCTCCTGCCGATCTATCCCCGCTGGGAGATCGATCCGCCGAAGGCCTGGCAGCTGCTGCCGATTCCCGTGGTCCTCGGTGCCGCCTGGTGGTTGTGGCAGAACCGGGGCGGCTGGGGGCGGCATGTGATCTTCGGCCTCGGGTTCTTCCTGCTGATGGTGGCGCCCGTGCTCGGGTTCATCACCATCTCCTACATGCGGATCACGTGGGCGGCCGACCACTTCATCTACCTGCCCATGATCGGCGTGATCGCCCTGGTGGCCGCCCTGGTGGCCGGCTGGTACGACCGGCTGCCTGCCGCCGACCGCCCGCTGCTCGTGGGCGGCTGTGCGGCGATGCTGGCGGTGCTCACCTGGATCTCGTACGGCCTCGCCGTGACGTGGGTGAACGAGGATCAGCTCTGGACCCACACGCTCCAGCACAACGAGAACGCCTGGCAGGCGCACAACCGCCTCGGTGCGAAGAAGTTCGCCCGCGGCCACGTCGACAACATTCCGGTTCCGTCCGAGGAAAAACTCGACCCGGCGACCAGGGTGAAGATCAAGGGCGCGCTTCATCACTTCACGCGATCGACGGCGCTCCGGCCGGACCTCGGGGAGACGCACAACAACCTCGGCACGGCGCTGTCGGCGAAGGGCCGACTCGACGAGGCGATCGAGCAGTTCAAGGAGGCGGTGCGGGTCACGCCGCACGTGCCGGCGATCCACGTGAACCTCGCCAACGCCCTGGCGGCCGGGGGTAGATTCGGCGAGGCGGAGGCGAAGTATCTGGAGCTGATCAAGGGGATGGAAAAGGCCCACGCCGATGCGATCCAGGCGACCGGCAACACGGCCATTCCGCTCGATCCGGCCGTGGCCGCCCTGATCAACAACTACGGCGTCACGCTCTTCAAGCAGGGCAAGAAGGACGAGGCGATCGCCGCGTTTCGCCGGGCGCTGGAGATCAATCCGAGCCTCAAGGACGCCCGCGAGAGCCTCGCGATGGCCACCGGCGAGAAGCCGATGCCGCCTGATGCCACCGGCACCGCCGTCGAACGGGCTCCGCCGCCGGGCGCCCCAGCCCCGCCGCTGCCGATGTCGGTGCCGCAGTCGCCGACGCTCGGCCCGACGGGCCCCTGACGATCGCGCTCGGCTCACGCCCGCTTGAGCTCGTGAAGTGCCGCGAGCAGCGGCTCGCGATGGTCCGGGTGCGCGATCGACACCAGCAGCCTGCCGCGTTCCGCCAGCGACCTGCCGTGCAGGTCGACGGCCCCGTGCTCCGTGACCACCCAATGGACGTGGCCTCTCGTCGTCACCACGCCGGCCCCGGGCCTGAGCTGGGCCACGATCCGCGACACGCCGCCGTCGAGCGCCGTGGATGGCAGGGCGATGACCGGCTTGCCGCCGGGGCTCATCGCCGCCCCGCGCACGAAGTCCATCTGTCCGCCAATGCCGGAGTACACCCGATGACCGATCGAGTCGGCGCACACCTGCCCGGTGAGATCGATCTCCAGACCCGAGTTGATCGCTACCACGCGGTCGAGCTTGCGGATCAGGTTGGTGTCGTTGGTGCGGTCGCAGGGATGGAACTCGACGAGCGGGTTGTCGTCGACGAAGTCGTAGAGCTGCCGGCTGCCGATCACGAAGCTCGCGATCGTGCGGCCGGGATGGATTTTCTTGCGGGCGTTGGTCACCGCCCCCGACTCGATCAGCCGCACCACGCCGTCGGAGAACATCTCCGTGTGGATGCCGAGGTCGCGGCGTGCCTCGAGCCGGGCGAGGACGGCGTTGGGGATGCCACCGATCCCGAGCTGCAGGCAGGCGCCGTCCTCCACGAGGGCGGCGACGTGATCGCCGATCATCGCTTCGACGGGCGTCGGCGGCGTGGGCGCATGGCCCGGCAGGTCGCGGTCCGTGGCGGTCCAGGCGGCGAGCCGTGCGAGGGGCACGGCGGTGTGGCCGTGGGTTCGCGGCATGCGGCCGTTGATCTCGGCAAGTACGATCCCCGCGGAGTCGACGGCCGCCCGGGCGGTGTCGACGCTGGTGCCGAGCGAGCAGGTGCCGTGCCGGTCCGGAGGCGAGAGCTGCACGAGGGCGGCGTCGAGCCGCACGCGGCCGCTGGTGAACAGGCCCGGGATGTCGGAGAGGAAGATCGGCACGAAGTCGGCCCGACCCTCGGCGATGGGCTCGCGCAGGCCGGCCCCGGTGAACAGGGAGATCGACCGGAAGCGGGCGGCGTGTTCGGGAGCCGTGAAGGCCAGGGGGCCCTCGAGGTGCATGTGCCAGAGCTTCACGTCGACGAGGTCGGTTCGTCGGGCGAGGGCGTCGAGCAGCGGCGTGGGGGTGGCCGCCGCCCCGTGCACGAACACGTGCATGCCGCTGGTGATCCGCGACACGACCGCATCGGCCGACTCGGCCCGGGACTTCCAGCTCTGCATGAAGCATCTCCAGCATCTACGATACTCGGGACTCCTCGAGGACACCCATGCCCGCCACGCTCGTGATCGTCCTCGGCGACCAGCTCGACCGCGGCAGTGCCGCCTTCGACGGATTCGATCGCCGCCGTGACCGGGTCTGGATGGCCGAGGTGGCCGAGGAGAGCACGCACGTCTGGGTGCACAAGGCGAGAATCGCCGTCTTTCTCTCCGCCATGCGACACTTCCGCGACGGCCTCGTCGCCGAGGGGATCGAAGTCGACTACACGGAGCTTCGGGCGTCGCCCCGGAAGGGCGAGCCGGCCACGCTCGCCGCCGCGCTCGCCGAGAGCCTGCGCCGGCTGGCGAAGGCCCGCTGGCTTCCGGAGCGGCTCGTGGTCGTCGAGCCGGGTGAGTGGCGGGTGCGGGAGGCGCTCCGTGAGGCTGCCACGGCGGCGGGGCTGCCGCTCGAGATCCGTACCGATCGGCACTTCTTCGCGACCGCCGACGAGTTTGCGGCCCATGCCCGCGGCCGCAAGCAGCTGCGGCTGGAGTACTTCTACCGGCCGCTCCGCGAGAAGTTCGGCGTGCTGATGGACGACGGCGAGCCGGCGGGCGGCCAGTGGAACTTCGACGCCGAGAACCGCGGCGCGTTTACCAAGGCCGGCCCCGGCGTGCTGCCGGCTCCGGTCCGCTTCGAGCCGGATTCGGTCACACAGGGCGTGATCGATCTGGTGACCGCCAGGTTCGCAGGGCATCCGGGGAGCCTCTCTGCCTTCGACTGGCCGGTGACGCCGGCCGCCGCCCGCGCCGCCCTCGACGACTTCCTGGCCCACCGTCTCCCGCTCTTCGGCCGCTACCAGGACGCGATCTGGACGGGCGAGCCCTGGCTCTACCACTCGCGGCTCGCGCAGGCGCTCAACATGAAGCTGCTCGACCCCCGCGACGTGGTCACCGGCGCGGAGCGAGCATGGCGGGAGGGGCGGGCGCCGCTCGAGGCCGCCGAGGGCTTCATCCGGCAGGTGATCGGCTGGCGGGAGTATGTCCGTGGCGTCTACTGGCACTTCATGCCCGGGTATCTCGACCGCAACGCGCTGGCCGCCGACCAGCCGCTGCCGAACCTCTACTGGACCGGTGTCACGGACATGAACTGCCTCCGCGACGCCGTGGGGCAGACGCTCGAGCATGGCTACGCGCACCACATCCAGCGGCTGATGGTGACGGGGCTGTTCGCGCTGCTGTTCGGCGTCGATCCGAAACGGGTCCACGAGTGGTATCTCGCCGTCTACGTCGATGCCGTGGAGTGGGTGGAGCTGCCCAACACGCTCGGCATGAGCCAGTTCGCCGACGGGGGCGTGATGGCGTCGAAGCCGTACTGCGCCAGCGGCGCGTATCTCGACCGCATGAGCAACGCCTGCAAGGGATGCCGCTTCGATCCCAAGCAGGCCACGGGCCCGGACGCCTGCCCGTTCACGACGCTCTACTGGGACTTCCTCGCGCGGCACGAGCGGCTCCTGGCGAAGAACCCCCGGATGACGATGCAGCTCAAGAACCTGGCACGGAAGCCGGCGGCCGACCTTCGGGTGATTCGCCGTCAGGCCGACGCCGTCCGGGGCGGGCTGACATGAGAACTTGACACGCATCGATTCATTCTGATGCTCAGTTTCATCAAGAGTCAGACCCCTCGGTGAGCCTGCCGTGCACGGGAGCCGTTCCAGCCAACGTGATGCCCCCGGCGGGTTCTCGCTCGTCGAGCTTCTTGTGGTGGTCGCGATCATCGCGGCATTGGTCGGTCTGCTCCTGCCGGCCCTCCAGATCACACGAGAACGGGCGCGGCTGCTGAGCTGTTCGAACGATCTCCGGCAGATCGGCCTCGCCGCCCACGTGTACCGGGATGTCCGTCGAGGCCTGTTTCCGGATGCCGATACGACGGGCAACTTCTCGTATCGGATGGCGCCCGGCATGAAGTCGCCCAACGACAGGAATGCGCGGCCCGAGATCTACGGCCTCGAGGCTGTATTGGTCGATCTCGCGATCGTGCCCGCCGAGAGCGGACTCTGGATCTGCCCGAGCCAGACCCCCGAGATGCGTGACTACCGCAACACGTTCGCCTTCAGCATCGCCGCGACGCTCAAGAAGCGGAATCCGCCCAACCAGGGCGCGACCCTCTTCGTCTGGGACAACTACTCGCTGTACCCGGGCCTGTCCGGCTTCCGCGGACCGTTTCTCGGCTACTCGATCCCGACGGCGAAGCGGATGGCCCCCCACGTCGGATCGTTCATCGGCCCCGTGGGCTACAACGCGCTCTACCTCGACGGCCACACGCAGTTCTTCGACAGCGCACAGACCGACTGATCGTCACGATCCATTTTCTGGAGGCCCGCCATGCCCGCTCTCCGCTCCATGCCGTCGGCCATGCTCCTGCTGCTCGCCGCCGCCTCCGCATCGGCGCAGGACGTCGTCACCGCGGTCGTTTCCAGCGGCAATGCCGTCGCCGGGTCGGCGGCCCTCGGCACCTTCGGCTACGACCCGACCGGGCCCAACGGCGGAACCATCTATTCGGCCGGCTTCGGCGCCGGGGCGGAGATTCGCCGCATCGCCAACGTCGACGGCGTGCAGAGCGTGACTCAGGTCGTGGGCCTGTCGGACTGGACGCTGTTCATGAAGGGGGGCGATGCGAACAACGGCGGCGGCCAGCCGACCGCGGCGGGATTCCTGCTCAATCCCACGGCGATCGGCACAGGGCCGGCCTTCTCGCGGATCATCGTCTCCGACGGCGGCAGTGCCGTGACGGTCTCCGGCACGCGCCGCAACGACCTTCTTCTATTTTATTATTTTCTTTAATGTTTCTTTCTCTTGGTTGATTTGCTGTGGTTCTTTTTAGGACAGCGCTGTAACTTCTTTGATCTGTTGTCTGGTTATTATTTATTGTAACAATAGGAACAGTTTCAGACTATGGGACGTTACAATTTCAGGACTTGATCTTCAAAGCGAAATTTTTATCTGCCAGATTAATTCATATCAACTTCTTTTTTCCCTTAGGTCC
>JBJTRH010000145.1:0-21180 GCA_046076065.1 Planctomycetaceae bacterium
CTCGTCGCCGGTCTGACGGACGGCTCCGTGCCCGCCTACCAGTGGGCGGCCCTGGCGATGGCGATCGTGTGGCGGGGGATGACTCCCGGCGAGACCGCGGCGCTCGTCGAGGCGATGCTCCACTCGGGCACCGTCCTCGACCTCTCCGAGATCCCCGGCCCCAAGGTCGACAAGCACTCCACCGGCGGCGTGGGGGACAAGACGAGCCTGATCCTGGCGCCGATCGCGGCCGCCTGCGGCGTGACGGTGCCGATGGTGTCGGGCCGCGGCCTCGGCCACACCGGCGGCACGCTCGACAAGCTCGAGAGCATCCCAGGCTTCCGGATCGACCTCGACCTCGCCGCCTACCGCCGCGTGGCCCGCGAGTGCGGCATGGTGCTGATCGGCCAGACGGCCGAGATCGCCCCCGCCGACCGCGTGCTCTACGCCCTCCGCGACGCGACCGCGACCGTCGAGAGCATCCCCCTGATCACCGCGTCGATCCTCTCCAAGAAGCTCGCCGAGGGGATCGACGCGCTCGTGCTCGACGTGAAGACGGGCGACGGGGCCTTCATGGCGAAGCGGGACGACGCCCGCGCCCTCGCAGAGAGCATGACTCGCATCGGCCGCGAGCTCGGCAAGCCGGTTCAGGCCCTAATCACGAGCATGGATGCGCCCCTGGGCCGAGCCGTGGGCAACGCGCTCGAGGTCTGGGAGAGCGTCGAGTGCCTCAAGGGCCGCGGCCCCGACGACCTGATGGAGGTCTCGCTGGAACTCGCCGCCGAGATGCTCCTCCTCGGGGGCGTGGCGACGACCCGAGCGGATGCCCTCGCGACGTGCCGCCGATCGATCGCCGACGGCTCGGCGCTCGAGCGATTCCGGAAGGTCGTCGCGGCACAGGGGGGCGACCCGCGGGTGTGCGACGATCCGCTCGGCGTGCTGCCCCGGGCGGCGGTGGTCGAGCCGTTCCGTGCTGCGACGTCGGGATTCATCGCCGGCATCCGGGCCTGGCCCGTGGGGCAGGCTTCGATGCTACTCGGGGCGGGCCGGGCCCGCGTCGATTCCACGATCGACCCCGCCGCGGGCATCGTGTTCGCGAAGTCGGTGGGCGACGAGGTGCGGGCGGGCGACGTGATCGCCGAGGTCCACGTGAATCCGACGCACGCGGCCGCGGTGCCGCAGGTGCTCGCGATGCTCGGCGACGCCACCACGATCACCGCCGCGGCACCGCCGCAGCGGCAGCTGATTCTCGAACGACTCTGATCCGGGATTCCACGTCACGAGGCAACGATCATGGGCGATCTCAACCGGTTCCGCGGGCTTCTGGGCGTGGCCGCCATCCTCGGCGCTGCCTGGCTCTTTTCCGAGAACCGCCGGAAGATCTCGCCGCGGATGGTGCTCGGCGGCCTGGCGATGCAGGTGGCGCTCGGCTACATCCTGCTCCGGTCCACCACGGGGCAGCAGGTGCTCGAGGCCGCGGCCCACTGGGTCGACACCGTCCTCGCCTGCTCCGATGCGGGCGCCCGGTTCGTGTTCGGCGACAAGCTCGCCGATCCGGCGGGCCCGACGGGCTTCGTGTTCGCCTTTCGCGTGCTTCCCACGATCGTGTTCGTGGCGGCGCTGTTCGCCGTGCTCTACCACCTCGGCATCATGCAGCAGATCGTGCGGGCCTTCGCCTGGGTGACGGCCAAGATCCTGGGCTCGAGCGGCGCCGAGACGCTCAATGCCGCCGCGTCGATCTTCCTAGGCCAGACCGAGGCCCCGCTCGTGATCCGTCCGTATCTCCCCCGGCTCACGCGATCGGAGCTCGCCGTGGTGATGGTCAGCGGCATGGGCCTCGTCTCGGGAGGGATCCTCGGCGCCTACAAGGCGGCCGGCTGCGAGCTCCGCGATCTCTTGACCGCGATCCTGATGAGCTTTCCCGCGACGATTTTCCTCACCAAGATGTTCGTGCCCGAAATGGGCGATCCCGAGACGCTCGGCACGTTGAAGGTGTCGAACGAACGGCTCGACTCCAACGTCCTCGATGCGGCGGCCCGCGGCACCCGCGAGGGCATGATGCTCGCTGCCAACGTCGGCGCGGTGCTGATCTCGTTCATCGGGCTGGTGGCCCTGACCAACCTGGCCCTCGGCTGGATCGGGGGATTCTTCGACCGGCCCGATCTCTCGCTCCAGGGGCTCTTGTCGCTCGTGTTCGCCCCCTTCGCCTGGCTGATCGGCGTGCCGGCCCAGGACTGCCAGACGATCGGCGGCCTGCTCGGCACGCGAACGGTGCTCAACGAGATGATTGCCTACTTCGACCTCGGGAAACTGAAGGACACACTCACGCCCAAGGCCTTTTCGCTCGCCACGATCGCGATGTGCAGCTTCGCCAACATCTCGAGCATCGGCATCCAGCTCGGCGGCATCGGCGCCCTGATCCCGGAGCGGCGGGCCGACCTTGCGCAGCTCGGCCTCAAGATGCTCGTGATCAGCACCCTGGCCAACGCCCTCTCGGCCGCGATCGCCGGCGTGATCATGCCCTGAGGCAACCTCGGTGCGTGACGATCCCGACTGCCGAGCTCGGGCGTTCGGCGGAGCGCTGCCGGAGCATGCCTGCCGGATGGCGGACACGGCGGAGCGCTCCGCAACCTCGGACGTCCCGGTCCGTTGAATGGGGCGTCATGAGCCTTCGTCGTACTGCCATCGGCCTCGTCCTTGCGGTCGCCCTGCAGGTGCCCGGGCATGCCGCCGATCCGGGCGAGGCGGCCGCGGGCCGGGCCTGGGTGACGCCGGAGGTCAAGGCACCCGGCGTGTCGTTCCGCACCTTCGAGAGCGCCGCCGCACAGGCCACCGTCAGTTACCACCTGTTCACGCCGGCCGCCTACGACCGCGAGCCGGACCGCCGCTTCCCGGTGGTCTACTGGCTGCACGGCTCGCGGGGCGGGCTCCCTGGAATCCCCAAGGTGGCCGCCCACTTCGCCGCGGCGATCGACGCCGGCAAGGTTCCCCCGTGCCTCGTCGTGTTCGTCAACGGACTGGCCGAGGGCATGTACGTCGACTGGAAGGACGGCTCGGCTCCGCTGGAGACGATGATCGCCAGGGAACTCGTGCCCCACATCGATGCCTCCTGCCGCACGATCGCGGGTCCGGAGGGCCGGCTGCTCGACGGCTACAGCATGGGGGGCTACGGGGCGGCCCGGCTGGGCTTCACGTATCCCGAGGTGTTCCGCGGCGTGTCGATCATGGGTGGCGGGCCGCTGCAGGCCGATCTCCTCGCCAACGCCCCGCGGGCCGGCCGGCGCCGGGCCGAGGAGGTTCTGCAGCGGGTCTACGGCGGCGATCCCGAGTATTTCCGACGCGTGAGCCCCCGGGCCCTCGCGGAGCGGAATGCCGACGCCATCAAGAGCGGCTCGCTCGTTCGTGTCGTGTGCGGTGACCGTGACGAGACCTTCGCCAACAACCGTGACTTCCACGAGCATCTCGAGCGGCTCGGGATCCCACACACGTGGACCGTGCTGCCAGATGTGGATCACAACCCGCTTCGCACGCTCGAAGCCCTCGGCGACACGAACTGGGAGTTCTACCGCGCGGCGTTTGGCAACACCGCACCTGCGACGACGGCCACGCCCGACGAAGCGGCTGTAGCCACGCCCACCAAGTCGCCGGTTCGCGAGGCGCCCACACCCGTGCGGCCGGGCGATCACGGGATCGGCCGCCGCATCGGCGCCGTGACGTTCACCGATCTCAAAGGCGTGCAGCACGCGCTCGCAGAGCTCGCCGACGGCCGGATCCTCGTGTTCGCGATGACGAGCACCAGCTGCCCGCTGAGCCGGAAGATTCTGCCGCGGCTCGAGCAACTCGTCGCCGCGTCCGACGATCGTGTCGCCTGGATCCTCGTCGACCCGGTGGCGACCGACAAGGCTGCCGACATGCAGACCGCCGCTGCGAGGCTCGCCGGCCGGGCGATCTTCGTGCACGATCCGCGCGGTGCCCTCGCGGCCGCGGTGGGTGCCGTCACCACCACCGACGTCGTCGTGCTCGCGGCCGACCGCACGATCGCCTACCACGGCGTGATCGACGACCAGGATGGCTTCGGCTACTCGCTCGATGCCCCGCGGAAGCATTACCTCGCCGACGCGCTCGAGGCGATCCGCGGGGGCGAGGCTCCGCCCGTGGCGGCCACCGAGGCGCCGGGCTGCGTGCTCGACAGGCCGGCAGACCAGGCGAGCGTTAGCGACGTGACCTACCACGGCCGGATCTCGCGGATCGTCGCGCGGCACTGCGTCGAGTGTCACCGCGACGGCGGTGCGGGCCCGTTTCCGCTCGACACCTACGACGATCTCGTGGCCCACGCCCCGATGGTGCGGGAGGTGATCGGCCGCGGCACGATGCCGCCATGGTTCGCGGCCCCCGCGCCAGCCGATCGAGACACAGGCCGCGTCCACACGCCCTGGGCCAACGACCGCTCCCTCGCCGCAGCCGACAGCCGCGACCTCGTCGCCTGGATCGACGGCGGCCGGTCCGCGGGCGATCCGGCCGACGCGCCAGCGGCCACCACGTATCCCACCGGCTGGCAGATCGGCACCCCTGACGCCGTCTTCGAGTTCGCCGAGCCGGTGGCGGTGAAAGCGACTGGTGTGATGCCGTACCAGACCGTGTTCGTGGAGACGCACCTTCCGGAAGACCGCTGGGTGCGGGCGATCGAGGTGCAGCCGGGGGATCGCAGCGTGGTGCACCACGCGCTCATCCATGTGGCGGGCGGCGGGGAAGACGGGAGCAATCCACGCGACGAGGCCGCCGAGGCACGCGGAGGCTTCTGGGGCGAGTACGTGCCCGGTCAGAACACGCTCGTCTATCCCGACGGTTTTGCGAAGCGGCTGCCGAAGGGAGCCCGCCTGAAGTTCCAGATGCACTACACGCCCAACGGCACCTCCACGACCGACCGCACCCGCGTGGGCTTGATCTACGCGACGGAGCCGCCGCGGCACGAGGTCCGCGTGGCGGGCATCGTCAATGCCCGGATCTCGATCCCGCCGGGAGCGGCCGACCATCGCGAGGAGGCCTCGCTCCGGCTGCCGTTCGACGCCACGATCCTGAGCTTCCTGCCGCACCTCCACGTCCGGGGCACGGCCTGCCGCTACGAGCTGATTCGGTCAGGCGGGGACCGCACCACGCTCCTCGACATCCCGCGGTACGACTTCAACTGGCAGCTGCTCTACCGCCTGCACGAGCCGCTCGAACTCAGCGCCGGCGACCGCCTCGTGTTCACGGCGTGGTACGACAACAGCCCCGGAAATCCGGCGAATCCCGATCCATCCCAGACCGTTCGCTGGGGCCCGCAGACGTTCGACGAGATGCACCTCGGGTACGTCGAATACTTCGTGCCGGGCGTCGCGCCGGGGGAGCCGCCCGCAGCCTTGCGACGCCGCAGGTTCGCGCGATGAAAGCGATCGACGCGGGGCCAGCACCGGACCGCACGGCCGCTCAATGCACGAGGACGTTGCGGAACTGCCAGGGATCCGTCGGGTCGATATCTTCCGGATACAACCCTGGCCGGCCTTGGAGCGGAGTCCAGTCGGTGTAGTGGCCCGACACCGGCCCCAGGTACGGCGTCTGCACTTCGAGGCAGCGGCGGTAGTCCATCTCGTCGGCCTCCACGATGCCGGCCTCGGGGTTCTCGAGCGCCCACACCATGCCGGCGAGCACCGCCGAGGTGACCTGCAGGCCGGTGGCGTTCTGGTAGGGGGCGAGGTCGCGAGTCTCGTCGATCGAGAGCCGTGAGCCGTACCAGTAGGCGTTCTTCGCGTGGCCGTAGAGCAGTACGCCCAGCTCGTCGATGCCGTCGACGATCTCGTCCTCGCCGAGGATGTGGATCGCCTCCTGCCGCTCGCCGCCGCGGCCGAACAGCTCGTGGAGCGAGAGCACGGCGGCGTCGGCAGGATGGTAGGCGTAGTGACACGTGGGCCGGTAGGCCACGCGGTCGCCGTCGCGGACGGTGAAGTAATCGGCGATCGATATCGACTCGTTGTGCGTGACGAGAAACCCGTACTGCGAGCCCGGTGTCGGGCACCAGGACCGGACGCGGGTGTTGGCCCCCGGCTGGAGGAGGTAGGCCCCCGCCTTCGAGCCGATCGTCTCGAGCCGGCCGTTCTCGGGCAGCCACCGCTCGTGCGTGCCCCAGCCGAGCTCGGCCGGCTGCATGCCCTCGGAGAGAAAGCCCTCCACCGACCAGGTGTTGACGAACGTGTTCATCGGCTTCGGGTGCTTCGCCCGCTGCGTGTCCCGTTCGGCGATGTGGACTCCCTTTACGCCGAGGTCCCGCATCAACGCCGCCCAGCCCGACTGGTCGTGGGCCGCCGGTTCCGGCCCCTTGTGGCCGACGTCCCTCGCGAGATTGACAATCGCCTGCTTCACGAACCATGACACCATGCCCGGATTGGCACCGCAGCACGACACGGCGGTCGTGCCCCCGGGATGGCGGGCCTTCTCCTCGCGGATCGTGTGCCGCAGCGCGTTGTTCGTGCGCGCCTCCGGGCCGACGGTACGGTCGAAGTAGAACCCGGGCCAGGGCTCGACGACCGTGTCGATGTAGGGCGTGCCCAACTCCCGGCACAGCCGCATGATGTCGAGCGACGACGTGTCGACCGACAGGTTGACGCAGAACCCACGGCCGCCACCGGCGGTGAGCAGCGGCTCGAGGAGGTGGCGGTAGCGATCGCGGGTGACCGCCTGATGGATGAAGCGGATGCCGTGCTGATCGAGGATCGCCCGGTCCCGGTCGTCGGGATCAATGACCACGAACCGCGAGCGGTCGAACGTGAAGTGGCGCTCGATGAGCGGCAGCGTGCCGCGGCCGATCGAGCCGAAGCCGATCATCACGATGGGGCCGTCGATGGCTCCGTGGACCGGGAACGTCGTCATGGTCGCATGCTCCGCCGGCGAGGCGGCCTTCTCGGGGATCGCTCGATCATCCAGACGGCTCCGCGGCGAAGCCGATCGACGGGCCGCAATTGACACCGCTGCGTCGGCTGCCGTCAATCGGCATGCGGGCAGGCACGGCGCGGAGAAGCGCAGCGGCAGGACGGCGTCCGTCAGCCGGTGACGAGCGTGGAGAGCCAGTAGAGGCCGCCCGACAGCGCCATCGCAACGGGGAGTGTGAGCACCCAGGCCAGCGCGATCTCGCGGACGGTCTCCGGCTGGATGCCCGACTTGTTGGCCCACATCGTGCCCGCCACACCGCTGGAGAGCACGTGGGTGGTGCTCACCGGCATGCCGAGCGAGTCGGCCATCGCGATCGTCCAGGCGGCCACGAGTTCCGCCGCGCCCCCCTGGGCGTAGGTGAGATGGGTCTTACCGATCTTCTCGCCCACCGTGACCACGATCCGCTCCCAGCCGAACATCGTGCCGATCCCGAGGCACAGCGCCACGCCCATCACCACCCACTCCGGCACGTATTCGACTGGCTTGGCGAGCTTGCCCGCGAGGCTCTTGAGCACCGTGCGGCGGTCCGCGGTGAGCCGGTCGCCGAACTCCGCGAGCAGGGCTCGCACCGAGGCGCCGAGCTCCACGAGCTGGGTGCGGAGCTTCCAGCGGTCGTCGGCCGAGAGGTCGGAGAAGGTCTCGCGACCATCGAGGCTCGACCGCACCTCCTTGACGAGCGGCAGGGGGTCGAGCGTCTGGAGCACGATGTCGGCCGAGGGAAACGGGTCGAGCGCGTCGTCGACGAGCTCCGACTCCACCACCGCCGCCGCGGCGACGCCCTCGCTGCGGGCGATTTTCTCGACCCGGGCCATCGCCACGTGCCGCTCCTTGAGCGCCGTCATCATCGTGGCCACCTCGGGCTCCGTCAGTTCCCGCTCCAGGTCGGCCGCGGCGGTGGCCGCGGCGGCGATCTCGTGCCGCGAGGCCCGCATGTCGAGGGCGTAGGCGGCCGGCACGATCCCGATCAGCACCAGCATGATCAGCCCCATCCCCTTCTGACCATCGTTGGAGCCATGGGCAAAGCTCACGCCGGTGCAGGTGCCGATCAACAGCGCCCGGATCCACCACGGTGGCGGCCGATCGCCATGCGGAGGCTCGTAGAGCTCCTTCGCCGGAATCAGTTTTTTCGCGAGCACGAGCAGGAGCGCGGCGAGCGCGAAGCCGATCACGGGGGAGATCAGCAGCGCGAGGCCCACTTCCGAGGCCTTGTGCCAGTTGATGCCCTTGAAGGCCGACCCGCGCTCCATCCAGGCGTTCATCATGCCCACGCCCATGATGGAGCCGACGAGCGAGTGGGAACTCGAGGCCGGCAGGCCCCGATACCACGTGGCGAAGTTCCAGATGATCGCGGCCCCGAGCAGCGAGAGCACCATCGCCAGCCCGCGGCCCGTCTTGATGTTGACGAGCAGGTCCACGGGCAGCAGGTGGACGATGCTGAAGGCGACCCCGATCCCACCCGCGTGCACGCCGATGAAGTTCCAGAGTCCCGACCAGACGACGGCCGGCGTCGGCTTGAGGCTCTTGGTGTAGATGACGGTGGCCACCGCGTTGGCGGTGTCGTGGAAACCGTTGACGCACTCGAAGCCGAAAGCGACCGCGAGGGCCAGGAGCAGCAGGACGACCTGCCCCGCCGAGAGCGCGGCGAACGAGTCGAGGAGTTCCACGGGGACGGTCCTGGGGCAGCCGAACGACGAGCCCTCACCGTAGGGGCCGCCCCGGCTGGAAACAAGCGGTTTCCGCGGGTCTCACGCAAATCTCACACGCGGTGAACCGGCCGACGGGCATCCGCGTAGACTCATCGAGAAGGAGGGCCCCGCCCGATGGCGCGAGGAGACCGTCTGGAGGTCGAGCACCGGATCGTCGGGTCGACCGTCACCTACCTGCATCACGGCATCGATCTCTGCGACGGCACGGTCGTGCATGCCCGTCCGCACGAGTTCCGCAATCCGTTCGGCGGCGGCCGGGTGGTGCGGACGAGCCTGGCGGAGTTCGCCGAAGGTCGGGAGGTGCGGGTGCGGACCGAGCCGCCGGCCGTGTTTTCGCCCGACGAGATCGCGGCCCGGGCCCTGGCCCACGTCGATCGCGACGGCTACGACCTCGTGATCGACAACTGCGAGCACTTCGCCACGTGGTGTGCGACCGGCCGCCGCTCGAGCCGACAGGTCGACATCGTGATCGGCCGCGTGGCCGCGGGCGTGTCGCGGGCCGCGGCGGCGATCTCGGCGCGGGCCGCGGTGGGCACGGCGGAACGGGTGGCGGTTCGCACGGCGCTCGGCACGAGCGTCCGCATCGGGCTCAAGACCATGCTGCCGGCGGCGATCGTGGGCGAGGCGGCGGCCCTGGTGGCCGAGTGGACGGCCCATCAGCGCGGCAGGACGGAGCAGGAGAGCCGGCGGGCCGGCGAGGCGGCCGGGCTCGCGGCGACGAGCCTCGCCTTCGCTGTGGCCGGGGCTCCGGCCGGGCCGGCGGGCGCGCTCGCCGGCGCCCTGGCCGGCGCGTCGATGTGGGTGGCCGGCTCGGCCACCGCCGCCGCCGCGACGGGCGCGGCACGGCACGTCGCCAAGCGGATCACCCGTGGGTGAACCCACCTCGGCAAGTCCGACGAGTGCGGACATCGCCCTGCTCACCGAGCGTCGCTATGCGGCGGCCGACGCCGCGGCCGAAGATTGGTATCTGGCCAACATCCTCCGTGACGACGAACTGCTCGTCGCGGCGCTGGCCCGCCGGGGCTTGTCGGCGGCGCGCGTGGATTGGTCCCGCGACGACGTGGACTGGTCGGCGTTTCGTCTCGCCGTGTTCCGAACCACGTGGGACTACTTCGACCGGTTCCCCGAGTTCATGGAGTGGCTCGGGCGGGTCGAGTCGCTCACGCGGCTGTGCAATCCGGCTCCACTCATCCGCTGGAATCTCGACAAGCACTACCTCGGCGACCTCGCCGCGCAGGGCGTGCCGGTGGTGCCGACCCGGTTTCTCGAGCCCGACCAGCCGGCGATGCTCGCCGACGTGCTCCGCTCGACGGGCTGGTCGCAGGCCGTCGTGAAGCCATGCGTGTCGGGGGCGGCGCGGCACACCTACCGCGTGGACCGTTCGACCGCCGCGGCCGTGCAACGGGAACTCGAGACGCTGCTCGCCCGCGAGGCGTTCATGCTCCAGCCCTTCGTCGCCGACGTCGTGACGACCGGCGAGGACACGCTCGTGGCGATCGCCGGCCGGGTCACGCACGGCCTGCGGAAGCGGGCCAAGCCGGGTGACTTTCGCGTGCAGGACGACCATGGCGGCACGGTCGAACCGCACGAGCCGACTGCGGACCAGGTGGCCCTTGCCGAGCGAGCCCTGGCCGCGTGCGGTGCTCCGCCCGCCTACGGCCGCGTCGACGTGGCTCGTCTCGACGATGGCAGCCTGGCCGTGATGGAACTCGAACTCGTCGAGCCGGAACTCTGGCTTCGTCTGCATCCGCCCGCGGCGGACGCGATGGCCGCCGCGATCTCCTGCATGATCTCGAGTTCGTGAGCAGGAGGCATGCGGGTGGCGAAACGGTCTCGACGAACGCGACGGCTCCCCGGGCTGCATCTCCGCCCGGATCTCCACGCCGACTTCCCCGCGATGACATGGAAGGACGCGGTGGCGACCGAAGTGGCCTGGGCGCAGGAACTCCGCGAGCTCGGCTACGCCGTGTATCAGAACTGACGCCACGATCTCGGCACATGCCCGGAGATCGTCGGGCCGGCGGTCACGGCTTCGCGGCAGCGGCGCCCGTCGGCCCGTCCGACTGAACCTTCTGCCGGATGCGCTCCACGGTGCGGCGGGAGTACTCCTCGCCCTTGTCGAGGTCGAGCGCAGCGGCCGCAGGCCAGAGCGGCCGCGTGGCCTCGCCGAGGTCGTCGATCGCCACGAGCGCCGCCACGCGGACATCCGGGTCGGTCGCAGGAATCTCCGCCGCGAGCGTTGCCCGGGCCTCGTCCCCGGCCGTCGGCGTGCCGCACCGCAGGAGCCAGGTGGCGGCGGCGATGCGCGCCGTCGGATCGGCGTCGGCGAGCAGCGGTGCGAGGGCCGCCGTCGGATCACCGCCCGCTCGCTTCGCGGACCAGCCCGTGCCGGCCACGGCCCACCACCGCTCGGCCGGGTCGGCGCTCGTGAGCCGGTCGGCAAAGAACGTGGCATCGCGGCCGTCGGCCACGGCCCACGCCGCTTCGAGGATCGCGTCGTAGCGGGCGCGGGCAGAGGCGGGGTCGCCGCCATGGAAGATCGCCCACTCGCTGCCGGCCTTCCGCGCCTCGGCCCGGAGCATCGCCTCGGGCAGGATGCCGGTATCGAAGGTGTCGCGCATCCACGAGCGCACGGCCGTGCGGAGCCGCTCCAGGTCGCCCCGCCGGGCGGGCTCATGCGCGAGGTCGTGCAGCTCCTCCGGGTCGGCCACCACGTCGTAAAGTTCGTCGGCCGGCCGGCTCGTGCGGGAAAACCACGACGCACCGGGCGGCAGCGTGCCAGCCGCCCGGGCGGCGCGGAGCTCACCCGTGATCGCCACGCCCGTGGCGTAGTCGGGCAGGTCGTCGCCGTCGAGCCACGGATAGAAGTTGCGGACGTAACGAAATCGGGCATCGCGGGCCGAGCGGCCGAACCCCGGCGGCGCATCCATGCGGTCGCGGGCGGCGATCACCACGTCGCGGGCCGTCGCGCCGCGGCCGAGGAACGGCCGGCCCTCCATCCACGCCTGTCGCTCGACGCCGGCACAGGCGAGCACCGTCGGCCCGAGGTCGAGCAGGCTCGTGCGCTGCGCGGTCGTGCCCACGGGCGCGGCTCCCCCCGCTAGCGTCGCGAGGCTCCGCCACTTCTCCGGCACCCGCACGAGCAGTGGCACCCGCAGCCCGTGCTCGGTGAGCGACCGCTTGCCGTGCGGGATGCCCTCGCCATGGTCGCCCCAGAAGAACACGATCGTGTCGTCGGCGAGGCCGTCGGCCTCGAGTTCGTCGAGTATCCGCCCGGCGTCGGCATCGAGGGCCGCGGCGAGGTCGAGCCGCTGCGCGAGCGCCGTCCGCACCACGGGCGTGTCGGGATACCAGGGCGGCACCCGCACGTCGGCTGGGTCGCTGCGAACCTCGGGCAGCAGTTCGCGGCGAACCCGGTCCGGCTTGTCACCGAACAGGCCGCTTTCGTGGGTGACGTTGAGGTTGAACACGGCGAAGAACGGCTGGTCGGGCCGCGGCCGGTTCCGCCAGTGGGCCTTGCCATTCGACTGGTCCCAGCCGGCGTCGAACGACGCCGCGAGGTTGTAGTCGGTCTTGGCGTTGTTGGTGCACCACCAGCCGGCATCGCGAAGCAGCTTCGGAAACCCCACCACGTGCGGCGGCGGCGTGGCCTTGCACCGCATCGGCAGGCTGCCGAGCGTGGTCGGCATCACGCCGGTGATGATGGCGCTGCGGGAGGGCGCACAGACCGGCGCGGCGGAGAAGGCGGCGTCGAATCGCAGGCCGGCCGCCGCGAGGGCATCGAGCCGTGGCGTGCGGGCCTGGCCGCCGTAGCAGCCGAGCGTGCCCGCGGAGAGGTCTTCCGCGGAGATCCAGAGGATGTTCGGACGGTCGGCCGCGGTCGCAGCCTGCCCGACGGCCGCCGCGAGCAGGATCGTCGCCATCGGCCATGCCATCGCGCCGCTCATCGCAATCCCCCGTAATCGGACAGCGTTCCGGGGGTCCACGAGACCCGCAGGGCATTGAGCACGGCCACCACGTCGATCGCCTCCTGAAAGAGCGCGCCGGCCGCCGGTGGCAGCACGCCCGCCGCCGCCAGCGCCATGCCGCCGAGGCTCGCCGCCATACCGCCGACCGCGCTCTGCAGGGCGATCGTCCGCATCCGCGTGGCGATGTGGAACAGCTCGTCGACCCGCTCCAGGGTGCAGTCCATGATCACGGCGCCGGCCGCCTCGCTCGTCACGTCGCTCGCCGCGCCCATCGCCACGCCCACCGTCGCGGCGGCGAGCGCAGGCGCGTCGTTGATGCCGTCGCCCACGAACACCACCGGCGCCTGCCGCGCCGCCTCCTCCACGATCGCGAGCTTGCCCTCGGGCTGGATGCCCGCGTGCACCTCGGTGATGCCCACGGTGTCGGCGAGCCACCGCACCTCGCTCTCACGGTCGCCCGACACGAGCATCACGCGATCGAGCCGGTGCGCGGGGCCGAGGTGGCTCACGAACGACTTGCCGTCGGCCCGCGGCGCGTCGCGAAACCGCAGTACCGCAGCGGCGGCGCCGTCGACGAGCACCACGCACTCCAGCCCGCCCGCGGCCGGCGGCAGTGCCGCGGCCGCCACGGGATCCGCGGCGGTGAGCTTCTGGCGGCTGGTGATCGCCACGTCGTGCGGCGCCCCGCCCGCCGCCCGCTCGACGCGGCCGGTCAGGCCCTGCCCGGGCTTCTCGGCGAGCTGCTCGACCGGCAGGAGCCGCAAGCCCCGCTCCGCCGCGGCCTCGGTGATCGCGGCCGCCAGGGGGTGCTTCGAATAGGCTTCGAGGCTCGCCGCGAGCGTCAACGCGTCGCCGTTGGCGATCGCCCCCAGCGGCAGCACGGCCGTGAGCCGGGGAGAGCCGTAGGTGAGGGTGCCGGTCTTGTCGAAGATCGCCGTGCGGCAGGTGTCGAGCCGCTCGAGGATCGCGGGATCGCGGATCACGATGCCCCGCTTCGCCGCCAGCGACACGGCGCCGATGATCGCAACGGGGATCGCGATCAGGAGCGGGCAGGGAGTGGCCACCACGAGCACGGCGAGAAACCGCGTGGCCGAGCCGCTCGCGTACCAGGCCGCCGCGGCGATCGCCACGGCCAGCGGCGTGTAGAAGGCTCCTAGTGCGTCGGCGAGCCGCCGCAGCTGCGGCCGGCGTTCTTCGCTCGTTCGCAGCACCTCCATGATCTTCGCGTAGCGGCTGTCGCCCGCCACCTTCTCGGTGCGGATCTCGAGAGCCGCCTCGCCGTTGATGGCGCCCGAGAGCACGGCCGACCCCGGTGCCTTGGCCATCCGGTAGGGCTCACCGGTCAGGTAGGCCTCGTCCATGGAGCCGCGGCCGCTCACGACCGTGCCGTCCACCGGGCAGATCTCGTGAGGCAGCACCACGAGCACGTCACCGACCGCCACGCCGGCCAGCGGCACATCGGTGATGCCCGCGGCCGACGTGCGGTGCGCGAGCGTCGGCATTCGCCGGGCGAGGGCCGCGAGCACGTCGCCCGCGCGGCTCACCGCCCGGCTCTCGAGCGCCGCGCCGCCTGACAGCATCAGCACCACGAGCACACCCGCGACGTATTCGCCGAGCAGCACGCTCGTGACGATCGAGATGCCCGCGAGCAGGTCGGAGCCGAAGGTACCCGCGAACAGCTTCGTGAGCAGATCCCAGACGAGCGGCACGCCGCCGAGCACGAGGGCCGCCACCAGCGGCACCTGTGCGAGCGTGAGGCCGCGGCCTGGAAACCAGTGGGCCGGATCGATGGCACCGAGCGACACCGGCCGCGAGCCGATGCCCGACCATGTGAGCACACCCCAGGCGGCCAGCGCCACGACGGCGATCGCCGCGATCGTCTCGTTCACCGGCCACGCCATCCGCGCACCGCCGGGCAGGGATTCGGAGGAGGTCATCGTGGCGGCCTCAGCTGTGCATCCGGGCGAAGGGGTCGCCGCGGTCGAGGATGTCCGCCTCGGCGGCGGCGAGTTCGTGGAGCCGCTGCTTCACGCTCGCCTCCGGCTGGAAGTCGCAGGCGAGGCGAACGTACGTGGCGTGGTGCCGTGCCTCCGACTCGAACAGGCTCCTGTAGAAGGTCGCGAGTTCCTCGTCGGCCACGTGGTCGGCGAGCACGGAGAACCGCTCGCAGCTGCGGGCCTCGATCAGCCCCGCCACCAGCAGCCGGTCGACGGCCCGGCCCGGCTCATCCTTGCGAATCAGTTCGTGAAGCCGCTGGCCGTAGGAGCTCGGCTTCAGCTTCCGAAACGGCACGCCCCGCCGTTCGAGGATGTCGAGCACGAGCCGGAAGTGCTCGAGTTCCTCGTTGACGATCTCAGTCATGGCCCGGGCGAGATCGACGTGGTCGACGTAGGAAAACAGTAGGTTCATCGCCACGCCCGCCGCCTTCTTCTCGCAGTGGGCATGGTCGATGATCACGTCGTCGAGCGCGGCGTCGACCTGCGCGAGCCAGCGGGGCGACGTGGCCGACTGGAGGCTGAGCATCTCGGGCTTCCGGAAGACTGGGGCGGCCGGTGCCGCGATGGCCCGTTGCCGGCGATCGCGGCCGGTGCCATCATACCGCCGCTCCTTTCGTCGCCCGTGGATTGCAGCGAGGCCGCCGCCATGATCGCGTTCGATCGTCCCCCCGATGCTCCGCCGCACCCCGCCGAGCGGAACGTGCTCGGCGGCCCGCTCGCGCCCTGCTCCCGCGCCCCGCTGACCGGCTTCTTCCGCGACGGCACCTGCCGCACCTGCGCGGAGGACACCGGCGCGCACACGGTGTGCGCAGTGATGACGAAGGAGTTCCTGGTATTCACCGTGCAGGCCGGCAACGACCTGGTGACGCCGCAGCCGCAGTGGGATTTTCCGGGGCTCGTCGTCGGTGACCGGTGGTGCCTGTGCGCGGCGCGGTGGCTGGAGGCGGCTGAGGCCGGCCACGCCCCTCCGGTGGTGCTCGAGGCCACGCATGAAAAAACGCTTGCCATCGTGCCGCTCGACCTTCTGAAGAAGCACGCGGCCCCCACGGCATGACCGACTGGCCGCTCGCCGCCGCAGTATTTTTCGTGGCGGCGATCTATGCCGCGGTGGGCCACGCCGGGGCGACGGGCTACATCGCCGTGATGACGCTCTGGGGGCTCGCCCCCGAGGTGATCCGGCCGACCGCACTCGTGCTCAACGTGCTGGTGGCCACGATCGGCACCGTGCAGTTCGCGCGGGCCGGCCACTTCGACCTCCGCCTCCTCGTGCCGCTCGTCGTCGCGAGCATGCCGGCGGCGGCCCTCGGCGGCTGGCTCGCGCTGCCGCGGGCTGCGTTCGAGGTGCTCATCGGCCTCGTGCTCGCCGTCGCAGCGGTGCGGCTCGGTGCCGAATCGGTCGGGACGCGTCGGGCCGACGGAGGCGACGACGCTCCGACACCATCATGGTTGCCGACCGGCATGGTGCCGCGTTCGGCCGCGCTCGCCGCGATCGGTGGGGTGGTGGGACTGCTCTCCGGGCTCACGGGCGTGGGCGGGGGCGTGTTTCTCACGCCGCTCTTGCTCGCGGCCCACGCCGCCCCGGTGCGGACGATCGCGGCGACCTCGGCCGCCTTCATCCTCGTCAACTCGCTCGCCGGCCTCGCCGGCGGCCTCGCGGCAGGCCGCTCCGTGCCGCTACCAGGCCTGGGTCTCGCGGCTGCGGCCGCCCTCGGCGGCGCGATCGGCTCGCACCTCGGCGCCTTCCGTCTCCCGGTCAGCGCGATCCGGGTCGTGATGGCGGCCGTGCTCGCGATCGCCGCCGCCAAGTCGCTCCTCTGAACGAACACAGCGGCCCAGTGCGTGGCGGTCGTTGAAAACAGATTGAGCACCACCACGCCCGCCACGATCAGCGCCATCCCGACGATCGCCGCCGCGTCGAGTTTTTCCCCGTAGGCCAGCCACCCGATGAGGGCGATCAGCGTGACCCCCGCCCCCGACCAGATCGCGTAGCCCACGCCCACCGGAATCCGCTCGAGCGTGAGCGAGAGAAAGAAGAATGCGATGCCGTAGCCGGCCAGGACCCCGAGCGTGGGGCCGAGGCGGGTGAATCCAGCGGCCGTCTTCAGAAAGCTCGTGGCGAACACCTCCGCGGTGATCGCGATCGCGAGATAGAGCCAGTGCACGGTCGCAATCTCCGTTGCCACGGCACCGCAGCGGGCCGTCATGGGTTTGCTAGATTGTACTTCCCCGTCGGCCCTCGCTGCCGCCATCGTCAGGAGCACCTTCTTCCGCATGACCAGCGAACCGATTCCATCGCAAGGCCAGACCGTCGATGAGATCCTCGCGGCGGCCACCAGCCACACCCGCGCGGCCCTCCGCACGCTCGGGGAGCTCGTGGGCAACGAGCCCACCACCACGCTCTCGCCCACGCAGTTCGCCGTACGGCAGCTGGGCGTCGATCAGATCGACCTCGCGAGCACCCGGTTCACGGGCCCGAGCACGTCGCTGGCCATCCTCGGCAACCTGATGCGGATCGAGATGGAGCGGCACGCGGGGCGGATCGTCGTGGGCTCGCCGGGCGACGACCTGCCGCCGACCTGGTCGCAGCTCGACGTGGGCCCCGACGAGAAGGTGGCCGTGCCGGGGCGGCTCGTGGTGTTCTTCCCCGCCGGCACCCTGGCCGAGGCGGGGCTCTGCGTGACGATCGACGATCGCCACTGGCAGCGGGAGTTTGCGATTCTCTCGGCGCAGGCCCACAAGGCCGTCGCCGAGAAGACGCTCGACGCGTTCCGGGCCCGGCTCAAGACCCGCGAGAATCCGCTCCGCGGCCGGGTGCTCGAGGCCTGCGTCAACGACGGCTGCGTGCGGATCACGGCCAGCGCCGCCATCACGAGCGACCGCAGCGGCCTGATCCTGCCCGAGGAGGTGTGGGGCGAGATCGACGTGTTTCTCGCCTCGGCCACGAGCCGTCGCGACCTGCTCAAGTCGCTCGGCCTGGGCACGAATCGCGGCATGCTGATCGCCGGCCCGCCGGGCGTGGGCAAGACGCACCTCGTCCGCGTGATCGCCGCAGAGCTCGCCGGCCGCTACACCACGATCCTCGCCGACGCCAACGCGATGCGACACACGATTGCCGACCTCTACGCCGAGAGCGACACCTTCGGCCCCACGCTCGTGGTGCTCGACGACATCGACCTCGTGCTCGGCCACCGCGACGGCAGCGGCACCAACACCTCGCTCGCCGACTTCCTCTCCACGCTCGACGGCGTCCGCCAGCGGGACGACATTCTCACGATCGCCACGACGAACGATCCCAAGTCGCTCGATCCCGCGGCCCAGCGGGCGAGCCGGTTCGACATGGTGATCACGCTCCCGATGCCCGACGCCGCCAGCCGCATGCGGATCCTCGAGCGGCACCTCGGGCCGCTGGGTCTCGACCTCGACCTCCACGCCCTCGCCGAGACACTCGAGGGGGCGACCGGGGCCGACGTCAAGGAGGTGATCCGCCGCGCCGTGCTCGAGTACGGCGAGCGGTTCTCTCACGACCAGCTCATCGAGATCGCGGAATCGGGCCGCTGGCAGGCCACCGTCAACCGCCGCAAGTACCTCTGATTGCCCAGCTTCGCTCACGAAGGTTTCACAGTTGCCCACCGGCCGCCGGGTTGACGACAACAACGTCGTCGCGAGAAGCGTGTGGCTCCCACGACACGACCCGCGGGACCAGTCCCATGGCCCGGATCGCGATCGGTCTCTGTGGCGAGGGCCGCGGACACGCGGCGCGGGTGTGCACGCTCGTCGAGCGGCTCGGCGGCAGCCACGAGTACCTGATCGCCACGGCGACGGAGGCGCTCGAGTTTCTCCGCCGGCGTTTCGCGGGCCGCGGTGACGTCCGCCTTGTCGAGGTGCCGGGCATCCGCTTCCGCTACGTGGGCAACCGGCTCGACGTGCCGCAGACGATCCTCGATGGCCTGCACTTCGCGGCGCGTGAGCTGCCTCGGCAGGTGACGCGGCTGGCTCGCCTCCTCGACTCCTTCGAGCCCGCTCTCGCGATCACCGATTTCGAGCCGGCGCTGCCGCGGGCGGCCGCGCGGCTCGGCGTGCCGGTCGTGAGCCTCGACCATCAGCACTTCCTCGTCGCCTACGACCTCGGCAGGCTGCCGCCGACGCTGCGATGCACCGCCCGCTTCATGGGGCTCGCCTGCCGGCTGTTCGTGCCTCGTGCCACCGCCACCGTGGTCTCCGCGTTCTTCCGCCCACCGCTCGTGGCCGGATGGCGGCATGCCGTGCAGGCGGGTCCGCTGCTCCGGACCGCGATCCTCGCCGCAACGCCTCACGACGCCGGACATCTCGTCAGCTACGTGCGGCGGCACACTCCCGCCGAGGTGATCGGGGCGCTGGCCACCGCGGGGCTGCCAGTCCGGGTCTACGGTCTGGGGCGGCGTGAGGCGGTCGGCCCGATCACCTTCCACGACATCGACGAGCAGCGTTTCGTCGCCGACCTCGCCGGGTGCCGGGGCGTGGTGGCCGCCGCTGGCAACCAACTGATCGGCGAGGCGCTGCACCTCGGCAAGCCGCTGCTCGTGCTGCCCGAGCGGGCCCATGCGGAACAGACCATGAACGCGCACTTCCTCGCGGCCGAGGGCTGCGGCACGTTCGCACCGCTCGAGTCGGTGACCGCCGCGACGATCCGCGGGTTTCTCGACGACCTTGACCGCTTCGCCGGCCCGCTCGCGGAACGGCGGGGACGGATGGACGGCTTTCCGGACGCCGCCCGCGCGATCGCGGCGAGCATGCAGCGGGAGACGATCGGACGATCCGCAGAGGTGGCGGCCGCGGCCTGAGCCACGCCATGCCATACGCGCCAGGGAGGGCGATGCCGTGAGGATTCAGTCGCTGTTCGTGTCGGACGTGCACCTCGGCTGCCGCTTCTCGAGGGCGCCTGAACTGTTCGAGTTTCTGGGCCGCTTCGAGCCCGAGAACCTGTACCTCGTGGGCGACATCATCGACGGCTGGAAGCTCCGGCGAAACTTCGCCTGGGACGACACCGCCAGCTTCGTGTGCCGCCGCGTGCTCGGCATGCTGAAGCGCGGCACGCGGGTGCACTACGCCACCGGCAACCACGACGAGTTCCTGCGGGACTGGTCGCCGCAGACCTTCGGCCACGTGGAGCTCGCCGACCAGTTCATCCACGTCACCCGCGACGGCCGACGGCTGCTGGTGATTCACGGCGATCTGTTCGACCAGGTCACGCGGCACGCCCGCTGGATCGAGCGGCTCGGGGCCAGGGCCTACACGGCCGCCCTGCACGCCAATGCCTGGACGAATGCCGTGCGGCGCCGCCTCGGCTATCCCCACTGGTCGCTCAGCGCCGCCCTCAAGAGCCGCGTGAAGACGGCCGTGAACTTCATCAACGACTTCGAGGGCTTCGTCGCGCGGTACACCCGCGAGCAGGGCTGCACGGGCGTGGTCTGCGGTCACATCCACGTGCCGGCCATCCGCATGCTCGAGGGCATCGAGTACTACAACTGCGGCGATTGGGTGGAGCACTGCACGGCGGTGGTGGAGCACCTCGACGGCCGCATGGAACTGGTCCGCTACCACGATGCCGCGGCCGCTCCTTCGATCGGGTACCATGCCGCGTGACCGGTCGGGGTGACTCCGGCCGGCATCACTCCGCGGAGACGTCCCCATGGCGAAGAAGCCCAGGCCCGCCCGCCGCCCGGTGCCCGGCGGCAAGATCGTGATGCGCACCGGCGAGGCGCTCGTCGAGGACGAGGCCGCGTGGAGCGCCGCCGAGCCCGAGGTGGTGATCGGTGAGCTCGACGGCCCCGTCGGCTACGCGATGGCCAACCTCCTCGGCGACCAGACGAAGGGGCACTCGCGAGTGTTCGCGATCCTCAACTCAGACGTGCAGGTGCGGCCCGCCACGCTGATGGTGAGCAAGGTCACCGTCAAGCACGAGAAATACACGAACATCCTCATGGGCACCGTGCAGGCGGCGATCGCCCACGGGGTGCTCGATGCCGTGCGGGCCGGCGACATCCCGAAGCGGAAGGCCAACGACCTCGGGATTATCGTGTCGGTGTGGCTCGATCCGTCGATCGTGGAGGCCGACTACGACCCCGAGATCCTGTTCCGCACCAACCGTGAGGCCACGGCGAAGGCGATCGGCAAGGCGATGCGGCACGAGCCGTCGATCGACTGGCTCCTGGCCAACCAGGGCAAGGTGACGCACTACTTCCACGACCTCGCCGTGAAGGGAGAGCTATGAGCACGATCAGGCATGCCGGTGGCGCTGGTGGATCGCGGCGGCGATTCCTGAAGCAGGCGGTTGCAGGCTCGGCAGCGGCCGTCGCGGCGCCGCTCGTGATCCCGTCGTCGGCGCTCGGCCTCGACGGCGCGGCCCCGCCGAGCGAGCGGATCCGCGTGGCCGGCATCGGGATCGGCCGCCGCGGCGAATACGACCTCGGCTGCTTCCTCCAGCAGCCCGACGTGCAGTTCGTGGCGGTCTGCGACGTGAAGCAGGCCCGCCGCGACGCGGTGAAGGGGATCGCCGACAAGCACCACGGCACCGCCGAGTGCCGCACC
>JBJTRH010000146.1:0-5362 GCA_046076065.1 Planctomycetaceae bacterium
CAGCAGCGTGCCGTTCGGCGGGCCCGCCGCCGTCGTCGAGCCGGGCCGCATGGACCTCGTCGCCGGCCAGTCGTCACGCCGGACGCTGGCGCGGCCCATCGATCTCGCCGCGTCGGGTCGTCGGAAAACCTCTACGTCACGTCGCTCGGAGGCGTGGTGTCGGGCGGCAGCGGCGGGTTCGATCTCGGGAGCCCCTACCTACTGCTGGCCAAGATCACGGCGACGGGCACCGGGGCCTACGACCGGATCATGCTGAGGGCGTTTCGCTCCGGCTACGACTCGGTGCCCCTGACTGACGACGGCATGGCGTGGACCGTGATGGGCACGACCACGGAGAACAGCTCCTCGGTGCTCACGCAGCTGGTGCTCTCGGGGGGCGCCAACGCGACGTGGTCGGTGGACGAGGTCCACGTGGGCACCAGCTACGCCGCGGTCACGCCGGGCTTCGCCGTGGTCACGATCCGCGTGGCGAGCGGCACCCAGACGCCGGCCCAGGCGGGCCACGCCACGCTGTCGGGGGCGGTGCCGGTGCTGAAGACAGGCACGGGCACGCTCGTGATCGATCAGGCGATCGGCGTGACCGGATCGCTGACCGTGCAGGGGGCAGGCTCGTGCTCGCGCACGGCTCCGCTGTCGGCTCGGGGCACCTCGTGCCGATCGTCGGCGGCACCGTCGCCATCGCCGCCGGGCTGCGGACCGCCGTCACAGGCCTGGATGTCGGGGCGGGCGGGCTCGTCGACGTCGGCCGTGGGCTCGTCACCGTCGCGCAGGGCCTGGAACCGGCCGACGTGCTGGCCGCGATCGTGGCCGGCCGCGGCGACGGCTCGTGGAACGGCGGGCAGGGGATCGTGTCGACGGCCGCAGCATCGGGCCCGCGGACCGTGGGCTGGCTCGAAGGCGGCGACGGCAGCATCGTGCTCGGCTACGCGGCGGCCGGCGACACCAATCTCGACTGGCAGGTCGACATCCTCGATGCGGCCAACTTCGTCTCCTCGGGCCTGTTCGATGCCGGTGCCTACAACGCGCCGGCGGGGCTTTCCGCCGTGGCGGTGCCGGAGCCGTCGGGCTGGCTCCTGGCGATTGGGGCCACGGTGTTGCTCGGGCGAGGTCTGGGCCGCGGACGCCGCATTCGCGTGTGATGACGCCGCCGGTTTCCGTCGGTGGGCGATCGGGTACAGTGCCCGCATGAGCACGACTTCCGCCACCGTCGACCCCGCCTCGCTCGTCCGCCCCCGCCGAGTCATCACCGGCATGTCGGCGATCCTCCTGCCCATGAAGGCCGATCTCTCGGTCGACTGGGAGGGCTTCGCCGCGCACGTCGCCCGGACCTCGGTGGCCGGCATCACGCCCGCCATCAACATGGACACGGGCTACGTGCAGCTGATCGACGACGCCACCCGCCGCGAGACGCTCCGCATCGCCCGCGAGGCCGTCGGGCCTCGGGGATCGCTCGTGGCCGGCGCCTGCGTGGTCGACGAACCCGGCTCGGCGTTCGACGAGGCCGCCTACGGCCGGCAGATCGACATGATCCTCGCCGCCGGCGCCACGCCCGTGATCTTCCCGTCGTATGGCCTCACCGCCGGCGGCGACGCCGCGATGCTCGCCGGCTACCGCGCCCTCGCCCGCCGGATGCCGTCGTTCATCGGCTTCGAACTCGGCACCGCCTTCGTGCCCTGCGGCCGCATGCTCTCGATCGAGGGCTACGCCGAGCTGATGCAGATCGAGAACTGCCTCGGCGCCAAGCATTCGTCGCTCTCGCGGCGGCTCGAGTGGGAGCGGCTCGCGCTCCGCGACCGCGTGCGGCCCGCCTTAAAGGTGTTCACGGGCAACGACCTCGCGATCGACATGGTCCGCTACGGCAGCGACTGGCTGCTCGGCCTGTCGACGGCCGCGCCGGCCGCCTTCGCCCAGCGCGACGCCCGGTGGGCCGCCGGCGACGCGCGGTTCGACGAGCTCGACGACGCCCTCCAGGCCCTCGGCGACTTCGCCTTCCGCCCGCCGGTGCCCGCTTACAAGCACACCATGGCCCAGGCGCTGCATCTCCAGGGCCTGATCGCAACTGACGAGCCGCACCCGAAGAGCCCGCGGCGGCCGTCGAGCGACCGCGAGATCGTGGCCACGATCCTCGCCCGCATCGACGCGGCCCTCCACGCCCCCGCCCATGTCGGCTGACGCCGATTCGCCACTGCCTCGAAAGGAATCCCTCCGATGTCGTCCTCGCCCAACGCCCGAGTCGCCGAACTCGGCCTCGTGCTGCCCCCGGTGGGCAAGCCGGCCGGCGCCTACAAGCCCTGCCTGGTCGTCGACCGGCTCGCGTATGTGTCGGGCCACCTGCCGCTCCAGCCCGACGGCACGCTCGTGAAGGGCAAGGTGGGCGTGGATCTCGACGCCGATGCCGGCAAGGCCGCGGCCCGGCTCACCGGCCTCTCGATCCTCGCCACGCTTGTGGCGAACCTCGGCAGCCTCGACCGCGTGGGCCGCGTCGTGAAGCTCATGGGCCTCGTCAACTGCCCGGCCGACTTCGTGCAGCACCCGCACGTGATCAATGGCTGCAGCGAGCTCTTCGCCGAAGTCTGGGGGCCGGACCACGGCGTGGGCGTGCGGAGCGCCTTCGGCGCGGGATCGCTGCCGCTCGGGGTGGCCGTCGAGATCGAGGCGGTGTTTGAACTGGCGTGACGCGGGCAGCTTTGGGGGGCTCGGGGCTGCCCGTGCCCCGTCGCCGGACGTTCGCGGCGGGCATCGTGCCCGCCGCTCACTCGGATGTCGCCGGCGCTTCGCCATCCTGGCTGCGCTTGGCGACATACGCCGGCGAGCGGGGCGCGGGCAGCCCCTCGCTGAGTGCATGCCGGGTTAAGGGGCGCGGGCAGTCAGATCTGCGTTCGTGCCCGACCCGAAACGGCGGCCTTCGGCGACGGGCTCCGCCTACCTCTGCGTCAGGCCGGTCGCGCCCTTTGTGTTCACGTTGCCCGGGGTGTTGTTCGCCAGGACGTTGTTGCCGAGCGACGAGCCCCTGCACCAGCCCGAGGCGAAGATGCCCCAGAGCCGGTTCGACGTGATCAGGTTGCCCTCGCCCAGACCCGTGCCGCCCACGGCGATGCCCCGGGCCGCCACGAGCCGCACGCCGGAGGAGCCGTTCTGGGAGATCACGGACGACTGCACCGTCGACCCGGCGAGATTACCCGTGGCGAGCAGCCCGAAGGCCTTGTTGCGGGCGAGGATGTTGCCCGCCGCCGGCGAGCCGACGGTCGCGGCGGTCGTGCCGTTGAGCACGAGGCCCGAGCCCGTGTTGCCCGAGATCGTGCAGCCGAGCAGCGTGAAGGTGGGCGACATCACCACCGTGACGCCGTTGCCCTCGTTGCCGACGATCTCGTCGGCATACCGGATCAGCGGCTTGGTCAGATCGGGCACGCCCCCGACCGTGATCCGTGACGTGCCCGGGCCGACGAAGATCCCGCCTGCCGCGTTCGGCAGCTTGGAGGCCGTGTCGATCGTGGTGCCCACGCCGAGGCCCACCCGCGTGTTGAACACGAAGTTGTCGTGGGCGGAGTCCTGGAACAGGATGCCGAAGCCCGTGTTCGATCCCACGTGCACGCTGAAGCCGCCGTCGACCTTCTGGATCGAGGGCTGGAAGCCGCCGATTGCGATCTGGCTGGCGTTGCCGCCGACCACGATGCCGTGGCCGAGATTCGGCAGCGGCGCCTCGATATCGTAGTTGGTGCCCACCGCCGTGTCGGTGATCTCGGCGCCGTGGGCGTTGCCGACGAACTCGACGCCATTGCCCCAGTTGCCGCCGATCAGGCTCGTGCGGATGCGATTCCACGTGGCCGAGTCGGCCGGGTTGAATCGGGGGTTGCTCGACGTGATCCGCATGCCGCCCGCAGCGTTGGCCGCCGCGCCGCCGAAGGCCGCCTGGCCCACGAAGTTGTTGAACGACACCAGGCCGCTGGCCGTGTCGCGGACCTCGATGCCGTAGCGGGCGTTGCCGCTCATCACGTTGCCGAGCGGAATCTCGCCGCCGGCCTCGATCCGCCACGAGTCGCCGGTCACCAGCATGCCGGTGCCGCCGTTGGGCACGCGGGTGGCATTGTTGGCACCGAGGCCGAAGAAGGCGGCGTGCACGATCGTGTGGTCGGAGTTCGTGATCCGCAGGCCGTTGCCCAGATTGCCGGAGACGACGTTGTAGTAGACGAAGGGGTTCTGCACGGCCGTGGTGCCCGTGAGCTCGTTGCGGTCGGCATCGATGATGGCCACGCCATCCTTCCAGTTGCCGAGCGGGGCGTTGCCCGAGGCGGTCGTGCCGATGAAGTTGCCGCTGAGCTGGTTCAGCGTGGCGCCGTCGTCGATCCTGACACCGCAGCCCTGGTTGGCCGAGATCAGGTTGCCCTGGGGCGGCCGCACGAACTGGCCGTTGGTCGGGTCGTTGCCGCCGGTCGCCACGCCGCCGATCACGTTGATCGTGGCATCCGCCGTGAGGCGGATCCCGTGGCCGCGATTGCCCAGCGCGATCCGGCCCGTCGCGTCGGTGCCGATGTAGTTGGACTCCACGATCGTGCCCTCGCCGCCGGAGATCGTGATCCCGTTGCCGAGGTTGCCGCTGATCACGTTCGACAGTTGGAACGAGTTCACCGCACCGAGGCCGATCGTGTTGCCCTTGGCCCCCGCCTGCACGAGCACGCCGTCGCCGCGATTCGGCTCGAGCGTGACGCCATTGCCCCACAGGCCGATCCGATTGCCGGTGAGCACGGTGTTGGAGGCGGCGATCGTCACGCCCGCCCCGGCTGCGTCGACGAGCGACAGCGACTCGATGCGGGAGAATCCCGCGCCCGCCGCGAGCGTGAGGCCGGCCGTGTTCTGATAGTCGATGCGAATTCTGGGGCTGCCCGAGTATCCGGGGGCCGTCGTGCCGTCGATGGCCACGCCGTCCGTGATCGCCGGCAGCGCGGCCCCCCCGACGCGGATCACCCCCGCGACGGCGAAGTCGATCTGGTCGAAGCCCGGGGCGGCGTTGGCGTCGAGGATCGCCTGGCGGAACGAGCCGGCACCGGAGTCGGCAAGCGTGGTCACGGTGAAGATGTTGGCGACCAGCGCACGACGGGTTTCAAGACGCTCGGGACGGGCGAGGCGATGCATGGGGGGGGGCTCCGGGGGAAGGTCGGCAATCGTGGCATGCGGATGGGGGGCGTGCAAACGGCCGCCGGGGCGAGGGGGTGGCCGACGCCGGACGTTCATGTGGGCTCGGGGCTGCCCACGCTCCGTCGCCGGACGTTCGCGTGGGCTCGGGGCTGCCCTCACCCCGTCGCCGGACGTTCGAGGATGCCATCGTGGCATCCTCTCACTCGGATGCCGACGGCGCTTCGCCATC
>JBJTRH010000147.1:0-3131 GCA_046076065.1 Planctomycetaceae bacterium
TACCACGACTCGAGAAACGCGTTGAACTCCTCCCGCGAGCCGAGCGGCAGGCGGTCGCGGGGCACCAGCTCGGCATGCAGGTGGACCGGCCGCCGCGGCATGAAGAAGACCAGGCTGGCCAGGCCCCAGCCGAGGGCGGCGGCCACCGCCCGGCCGAGGTCGGGCAGCACGCCGCGCCGGGCGCAGCTGAACATGCTGCCCCACAGGCCACGGGTGCGAATCAGCACCACGTTGGCATCGGGGCAGCGGCTGAGCAGCTCGTGAACGACGCGGGCGGAGCCGACGATCTCCCGGTCGCCCCGCTGCAGGCGGCCCGAGGGATAGATCAGGAAGCTCTCGCCCGCCTGCAGGCGGGCTGCCACCGCGTCGATGAGATCCTTCGTCCGCGTGGCGGCATCGCGGCTCTGAGCGGAGAGGTCGGGCACCTCGAATGCCCGCACGAGCTTCATCAGGGGCAGCAGGGGCGCGAGCCGATAGGTGCCCGAATAGACCAGCGGCCTCAGCGGCATCGGCAGCGGCACGTGGGCCAGCACCGTGGGGGGATCGACGTAGGCCGGATGGTTGGGAAGCACGAGCGTGGGGCCGCGCAGGGCGCCCAGGGCCTCCATGCCGTCGGTGGTCACGCGATACCGCAGACGGAGCAGGCCACGCACGACGCCCCAGAAGATGCGATCGATTCCCCACCCCATCCGGCATCCTCCGCGGTCGCTCGTTCGGTTAGAATATTTGATGCCAGCGTAGCCGGTTTGCCTGATTCCGGTGGCCTGTCCTCCCTCGCCCGCATCCAGGGTCGGCTCCGTTCATGCCCAGCGTCCGAGCGATCGCCTCGCAGCTCAAGCTCTCCGCCGCCACGGTGTCGAGGGTGCTGAACAACCACCCCGACGTCGAGGAGTCGACCCGGCAGCGGGTGCTGGAGCGGATCAACGCCACGGGCTACGTGCCGAAGATCGGTCGCCGCGTGACCAACGTGATCGCCCTGGCCTATCCCGACGAGCCGGTGCGATCGGAATACGGATCGTTCGAGCCGTCGCTGCTCAGCGGCGTGATGCGGGGCCTGCAGGAGCATCACTACGACCTGAAGCTTCTCAGCGTTCGCCGCGACAAGACGCCCGACGAGACGTACACGCAGTTTTTTCTCCGCAAGGGGATCCAGGGCGTGCTGCTCCGCTGCGTGAACGACACCGGAGAGATGATCAAGCAGATCGCGCGAGAGGGCTTTCCCAGCGTGGTGGTGGCGGCCCGCTTCGACGAGCCGGAGGTCAACTTCATCCATGCCGACTCCTACCCCAGCAGCCGCCGGGCGGTCGAGCACCTGATCGGACTCGGGCATCGGCGGATCGTGCTGGCGATCCACAACGTGTCCGACAGCGATCATGCCGATCGTCGCCGGGCCTACGAGGACGCGCTCGTGGCGGCCGGACTGGGGCGCGACCCGAATCTGGTCATGGAACTGCGAGCCAGCCTGTCGTCGGGCGAGCAGGTGCTCGATGCGATCCTGGCGATGCCCGACCGCCCGACCGCCGTGTTCGCCACCAATCCCATGACGGCTGTGGGAATCATGCGACGGGCCCAGGAGCGGAGCATCGACGTCCCGGCGGCCCTCTCCGTGGTCGGCGTCGACGACAGCGACGTGCGGATGCACGTCTGGCCCCGGCTGACGGCGGTCACGCAAGACGCCTCCACGATCGGCTATGAGGCGGCGGCCTGGCTCACGAGGGTGCTGTCGAAGGAGGAGTCCAGCCGGACGTGCCGGCGCACCATTCCGACCACGTTTGAAGTCAATGGCACGACCGCGGTTCCTTCCGCCGGCCCCGCCGCGCCGGGCTCGGCGTCAGGTCGCCGGGCCGGGGCCCGAAAGCCCCGAACGCCGGGGCGGTCCGCCCCTGGATCGGCCCGGAAACGGTGAGGGAACCAGGTGGGCACCGGGGGTGGGCGAACCGGAGCCGGCCGGCGTGCGTATGGCCTTTGTCGCGGCGGCTGGTACCGGCATAATTGGCGTGGTGGGCTGCGAGACACACGAGCGGGTGCAACCATGAAGCGGAACCGGGTGGGCCCGATCGAGGAGCTCGAACGCCGGCTGGCCCTCGCCGTCGACGTGGTCAGCCCGCTCCCGGACGTCGCCGCCGTGCCCGGCGCCGGCCCCGCGGTGATCTCGCTTGCCGGTCGCTACGACGACGCCGACGTGACGGGCACCGTCGTGCGGTTCGACGTCAATGCCCCGTCGCCCGCCGACGGCAAGGTGTTCGTCGAGTTGTTCGACAAGGAAGGGCCGGGCCGGCTGCGGACCACCCCGGCGACCGCAGCGAACTTCCTCTCCTACGTGGACGGCGGCCACTACAAGGACACGTTCATCCATCGCTCCGTCCCGGGGTTCGTGGTGCAGGGAGGCGGCTTCACGGCCACCGGCAACCCTTTTTCCATCGGCAACGTCACGCAGTTCGCCGCGGTGGTCAACGAGCCCAAGCCATCATCGACGACGGCCGCGAACAACGTCCGCGGCACGATCGCCATGGCCAAGCTCGGTAGCGACGCGAACAGCGCCACCAACCAGTGGTTCTTCAATCTGGCCGACAACTCGGCGAATCTGGACAACCAGAACGGCGGGTTCACCGTCTTCGGCCGCGTGCTCGGCAACGGCATGGCGGCTGTCGACGCGATGGCGCAGGTGCCGCGGTTCGGCTATGCCTCGCCGTTCGACACGGTGCCGATCCGCAACGTGCCGGGAGCGAATCCGAGCACCGATGCGTCGTTCACCAACCAGCCCGTCGACATCGGCACGCTGTCGGCCGACCAGTTCGTGAGGTTTCCGCAGATCGGCCGCGTAGGGGAACTCGTCTACTCGGCCACATCATCCACCCCCGCGCTGGTGACGCCGGCGATCCAGCCCGACGGCACTCTCAAGCTCACCTATGGGCCCGGCGCTGTGGGCACGGGCACGGTGACGGTGCGGGCCACGTCGGTGTTCGACGCCACGCGGTTCGTCGAGGATTCCTTCGTCGTGACGGTGACCCTGCCCGCGGCACCGTCGGCCAACGCCTTGGTGGGAGTGTCCGGTGACGAAGTCGTGCTCAGCCGGTTCCCCGGCGGGGGCTTCACCACGGATCCGCTCGCCGTGCTCCCGGCCGGCAACA
>JBJTRH010000148.1:0-8860 GCA_046076065.1 Planctomycetaceae bacterium
ACGGCCCCGGGCGCCTGGCCAGAGTCTTCGAGGCGGGCCAGCAGGGGACCGACCGGATCGAGCGCTTCGGGCGTGCCGGTGGCGGCCCCGGTGGCCACGGCGGCGGCGAGCTTGTCGAGCCGCTGGTTGTAGACCTCGGCCGCCTGCGGGTTGGTGGCGGCGTCGGCCGCCTCGAGATAGGCCCCGACCGCCCGCCGCACCCCTGCGAACTGGGGCATCTCCAGGCCGTTCTCGCCGGAGTCGAGCCGGCCGAACAGCGTCCGCAGCGTGGCGACGTCGGCGTTCTTGCCCGAGGCCGCCTGCTGCTGGAGGGCCGACCAGTCGAGATACTTTCGCCAGTTCTCGCCGCTCGGGCTGCGGGAGAGGAGCCGGTCGAGCGGACCGATCGCCTCGCGGACCTTCGAAGCGGCGGCGGCGAGGCGGCCTTCGCTCACCGGCCGAAACGCCTCGCCGGCGCCGAGCGGCTGGGAGCCAAGGGAGGCGAGATCGGCGGCCTGCGAGCAGTACGAGGCCGAAACGACCAGGAGAGCAGCGGCGGCAAAAGCGGTGGAGCGGAGCGACATGCGAAGGGTGTCCTGAAGGGCGAACGACGAAACGAGCCGCGAAAACCGGCCGTGCTTCCCGTCCTTGGGAGGCCGAAGTGTATCCCGGCCGCCCGACCGGCCTCCACACCAAACCCGAGCCCCGTCCGAGGCCCGGAAAAACGCCGCTTTGGGGCCCGGCGGACAAGTTTGTTGCCGCTGCCGCCGCGGCCGTGCTTCAATCCGCGTCCCTCCCTCGCCTCCCTCCCCGCCTCGAGGTTCCCCATGCTGCGCCGCGATCTCGCCGCCACCGCCTGCCTGCTCGTGTCCTGGTCCGCCGTCGCATCGCCCGTGCAGCGGATCGACGACTATCCGGCGGCCACGGAAGCCGCTCGGGCCGCCGGGGCGATGCTGCTGGTGTCGGTCGAGCCGCAGGGGGGCGACAGCC
Organism: Planctomycetaceae bacterium; assembly: GCA_046076065.1. Lineage (GTDB taxonomy): Bacteria > Planctomycetota > Planctomycetia > Pirellulales > UBA1268 > QWPN01. The sequence continues at coordinate 970 of JBJTRH010000148.1, forward strand.
CGCTCGACGCACCGGGCATCGAGGAGCGCTTCGCGGGGAGCGACACACCCTGGGTGCTCTGCCGTCCCGACGCCGCGACGGCGGCCGGGCTTGCGACCGACCGGAGCCTCGCCGAGATGCGGGGCGTCGTGGGCGTGTTCGTTGTCGACCACGCCCACGACGCCTGGCGGGGCCGCATCGTGTCGGCGCTGCCGCGGACGCCGGGCAAGTACTACCGCTTCGAGCCCCACCATCTCGACGTGCTCGCCTCGCTCCCCGAGGGCTCGCTCACGCAGCGGTCGATGATCCTCGCGGTGCGGCTCCATCCGGAGCGACCGCGGAGCACGGAGGGCGCCTGCGACCCGGCGCTCTGCAGCGAGGCCGCGTCGCACTCGGCGCATCAGGCGCGGATCCGTCGCCCGGGCCACCACGGCTGGGACGTCCGATCGCAGCGGCTCGGCGGAGCCGCGGCCGAGGTCTGCGCCCAGAGCTGGGAGAACCAGGATCTCCTCGACTCATGCGTCGACTGCGTGGCCAGCTGGCGGCAGTCGTCGGGCCACTGGCGGGCGGTGAGCGGCTCCCACGCGGCCTACGGCTACGACATCCGCCGCGGCAGCGACGGCATCTGGTACGCCACCGGCATCTTTCGCGAGTAGCCGACTGCACGGCCAGCGCGGCCGGTATCGTCAGCAAAGACTTTCATGGGAACTGAACTCGCCATGACAACGACGATGTTTCGCGACCTGCTTCGGCAGCAGCCGTTGCGGTCCTTTCGCGTCGTGATGTCGAGTGGCGAGGCCCACGAGGTGCAGCATGCGGAGATGGCTTGGGTCACGTACAATGACATCTTCGTGGGCGTGAACCTCGCCGATGATGGCCTGCCCGTGGAAGCCAGGATCTGCCCGCTGCTGCATGTGGCCACCGTCGAACCGCTGAACACCGACGCTTGCGCCGGCTGACCACTCGCCGCAAGCGCGACGTCAGGCTGGCCTGCGCCACCGCCACATCGAGAAGCCACCGCAGGCCAGACCGGCGAGGGCCGTGGCGTAGGTAGCAGGCTCGGGCACGGCGATGCCCACTCCGACTTCGGCGCTTGCCACACGGAAGCCAACGTAGGTGTTTTCGGACGCTGGATTGGCGTTGAAGGGGGAAGTGTTTGTGGATTGGAGAACCTGCGATTGATCTTCCGAACTGCCGCCCCACATCACGCGATCCTCGGAGGGAATTGAGTTCGACCCGCTGACCGAGGTTTCCAGCCATTCCCAAACGTTGCCTCCCTGGCCCATGGTGCCGTAGGCACTCAGCCCCCCGGACTGCTTCACCGGTGCCGGGGGAGCGGTAAGGCTCTCCGCATACACTGCCGAGCCGGCGGCCGTTCCACTCGCCACGGGAGTCGGGACGGAGTCGCTGCCAGTGGGATAGGTCCAGTAGTTGCCGGTCGCTCCGTCATTCTTTTGGTACGCAGCTTTGAACCACTCGTCGTCGCTCGGAAGGAAGTAATACGCATTCTTGTTTCGGTAGAGATTCTGGCCGCCGTTCTGCCAGGCATCCTCCGAGCTCCAGAGGCTCATCACCCACGAACTGTTGTCGGAACCGCCGTTGTACGCCAGGTTGTACGCTGGCACGTTGCCGGTAGACGTATTCAGCCAGTTCACAAACGCCGCCATCTCATACCACTTCATGAAGGCCGCAGGCTGGCTCTCGCCCCACGCCCCGGCAGTCACGCCCAGCAAGCCCCCGGCCGTCGCCATCTCGATTTGCTCCTGCGAAATCTCGTAGGCGCCGATCCGATACACGTACGGCACGGCTCCGAGCTGATCGCGGGAGGCTGTGTCGGCTGGATTTCCGGCATTTCCGACGTCGACGAAGGCGATGGAAAAGGCGTTCGAGCCCGTCCCGAACGTGTCGGCAGAAGTGGGACGGAGGGTGAGGTGATCGACGCACCCGCAGACGGCCACCGCGACGAGCAACGTTCGGACATTCATCGATCACCTTCTCGGCAGCGCGGCGAAAAACTCCCTGAAAGATAGCCCGGTCGATGGCCCTGCCGCAACAGTCTCGCGGGTGACGAGCGACTCGTGAGTCACCCGTCCACGGCCGTCGCCGGCAGCACGAAGATCTTGCCGTCGCCCATCCGGCCGGTGCGGGCGGCAGACGTGATCGCCCGGACCACGTCATCGACGCGGTCGTCGTCCACCCAGAGCTGGATCTCCACCTTTGGCAGGAAGGCCAGCGCGTAGTCGCTGTCGCCATAGGCATCGAGGTAGCTCTTCTGCCGGCCGTAGCCCTTCACCTCGCGAACGGTGCAAGCCTCGAGCGGCACGCGAGCCAGCGCCTCGAGCACCCGCTCCGCCAGAAACGGCTTCACGACCGCCAGCACTTCTTTCATGGCCGCCAGTGCTCCATCGCCGACCCGAAGATACCGTAACGGACCCGGACGTTACGCCCCCTTCCTGCTCGCCCGGAGGTGCGAGCGGCGGCCGGCGCGGTGAACCTCGGCTTCACCCCGTCGGCCTTTGATCGGGTGGGCCATGGATGGCCCAGCCCGATCAACTAAAAAAGTTCTCGCCGAAGAGATTCAGCGGCGGCTGCGTGGTCACGGTGATATCGCCGTTGACGCGGGTCTGGCAGGCCAGCCGCATCTGCGCCTCGTTGCCGATGTAGGCCAGTGACACGGCCATCCGGGCCGACTCGAGCAGGCCCCGGCGGCTGCAGTTTTCCATGCCCTTGGTGACGAGCACCCGGCAGCTGCCGCAGGATCCCATGCCGTGGCAGTTGGCCACCTTGTGGATCCCGGGATAAAGCTGGACGCCGGCCCGGATCGCTTCCTTCCGGAGATTCGCTCCGGCCGGAACCTGGATTTCCTTCTTTTCGTTCGTGAACGTGATGGTGGGCATGGGAAACTCTCGATGGGCTCCGGGGATTTCGTCGATACTGTAGCCGTCTCCCCGGCAACCTCCAAACCGTCCGGGGCACCCCGGCCACACAGGCGCTCAGCGATGGCAGAACTGACGAAATACCAGCGGTCGATCGTCAAGAACTACTACGAGAATCTCGACACCGCCCTCCTGCAGCGGCTCGGGGAGCAGGTGACCGACCTCTACCTCGCCGAAGGCAAGAAGCGGGAGAAGCTCTGGACGAGCATCGTCACGTCGCTGACCACGCTCGGCGTGCCCAAGAAGCGGATCGACACCGTCCGCGAGTCCGACGACGCCCGGAAGCTGGCGGCGCTGCTGCAGGAACTGCTCGCGAAGGATTGAGGCCGCGGGATTGGCGGCCGGCGATTGACCGGGCCGCCGGGCTGCCGCATCCTGTGGGCTTTTCCGTCCTGCAGGACCGCCGGCCATGACCGCTCCCGATGCAACGACCGCCACGGACCGCGCCGCGGTCGTCGAGGCGATCCACTGGAAGAAGCTCCCCGTGCTCGACGACGGGTTCGTGGCCCTCGTCGACGTGATGGGCGACGACGGATCCGTCGTGCAGGCCGCGCGGGTGAGCTACGGCGAGGGCACCCGCAAGGTGAGCGACGACCGGCAGCTCATCCGCTACCTGCTGCGGCATGCCCACACCACGCCCTTCGAGATGGCGGAGCTGAAGTTCGTGGTCCGGGTGCCGATGGACTGCTGGCGGCAGTGGATCCGGCACCGGACGGCGAGCGTCAACGAATACTCCACCCGCTACTCGCTCGCCATCGACTCGATGCAGGCCACCGGCGCGGAGGACTGGCGGAGCCAGGCCACGAACAACCGCCAGGGCTCCGCGGGGCTCGTCGCAGGTACTGCCGGCGCCGCGCTCACGCAGGCCGAGCACGAGCTGCAGGCATTCTCTCGCAAGGTCTACGAGGAGCGGCTGGAGGCCGGCATCGCCCGCGAGCAGGCCCGCAAGGATCTGCCGCTCTCCACCTACACCGAGGCCTACTGGAAGATCGACCTCCACAACCTGCTCCACTTCCTCGCGCTGCGGATGGACGCCCACGCCCAGCTCGAGATCCGCCGCTACGCCGAGACCATCGGCCACGAGATCGTGCGGCCCCTGTTTCCGCTGGTCTGGGAGGCGTTTCTCGACTACCGCGTGGAGGCGATGCGGCTCACGAGGCTCGACCGCGAGGTGATCGGCCGGCTCGTGGCCCAGTCCGGCGGCCGTGGATTCCCGGCGTCGCACGACGCCTTCCTCACCGCCCAGGATCCGTCGTGGAGGGATCTCGCCCGATCCCGCGAGCGCGACGAGTGCCTGGAGAAGCTCGTCGCCCTCGGCCTCGTCACCCGCCCCGCCTGATCCAGGAGAAACCCGCCCATGCCCACGCCCTCGCCCGCCGAAGAAGTGCTCGCCGCCACCCGTCGCCTGCTCGACGCCATCGCCGCGGCCGATTGGAAGACCTACAAGGAGCTCGTCGCCGACGACATCACCTGCTTCGAGCCCGAGGCCCAGGGCCAGCTCGTCGAGGGGCTGCCGTTCCACAAGTTCTACTTCGATCTCGCCGCGGAGAAGTCGAAGGGCACCGCGCACGTCATCACCACGCTCGCCTCGCCGGTAGTGAAGATGTTCGGCAACGACGTGGCCGTGGTCTGCTACGTGCGGCTCGTGCAGAAGCTCGACGCCGCCGGCAGCCCGGTCGTGAGCTGCGGCGAGGAGACGCGGGTCTGGAAGCGGATGGCCAGCGGCTGGCAGCACGTGCACTTCCACCGCAGCGTGCCGGGCTGAGCCTCAGCGGCTCCCGAACGGCAGCACCTCGACCTCGGTGCCCGCGTCGGCCCGTCCGCCGGCCGCCAGGGCCACGAGGCCGTCGGCCACTGCGAGGCCCACGAGATCCGACGAGCCCGTCCAGGGCAGCGGCGTGACGTCGAGCCGCTCGCCGTCGCGGGCGATGCGGCACGGCAGATACACCGGCCGATCGGCTGCCGCCTTCGTGGCCGCCACGAGCACGCCACGACGCCGCGGCAGGTGCCAGGCGTCGCGCGGGCGACCGGCGAGGATCGCAAGCGCCGGCCGCACGAAGAGCTCGAAGCACACGAGGCTGCTCGCCGGGTTGCCCGGCAGGCCGAAGACGAGCGTGGCCGGGCCATCGGTCCGATCGAGCCGGCCGAACCAGACGGGCTTGCCAGGCTTGAGCCGCACCTTGTGAAACAGCTTCTCCACGCCGCAGGCGGCGAAGGTCGCGGGCACGAGGTCGAGGTCGCCGGCCGACACGCCCCCCGAGAGCACGACCACGTCGGCGGCGAGGGCCTGCATCACCGCCGAGCGGATCGCCTCGGGGCGGTCGGCCGCGATCCCGAGCGGGATCGGCTCGCCGCCGCAGGCCGCCACCGCCGCCGCGAGCATCGGCTCGTTCGAGTTGCGGGTGCGGCCGTGCGCCGGCACCTCGCGCACGGGCACCAGCTCGCTGCCGGTCGAGAGGATGGCCACCCGCGGACGCACCGCGGCCACCACATGCGTCGCCCCCGCCTCCGCCGCCAGGCCCACGGCGGCGGGCGTGAGGATCACGCCCGCCGGCAGCACCGCGGCGCCTGCGCGAAACGCCGCCCCGCGCGTGCCCACGTGCTGCCCCGCGCGAAACCTCGGCTCGCGAAGCCGCACGCGGCTGCCGGCATGGCTCCCCGCGGTGTCGTCCACGGCCGACTCGATCGGCACCACGGCGTCGGCCCCGGGCGGGATCGCGGCGCCCGTCATGATCCGCCCGCAGCCCCCGGGGGGAATCGGCCGCTCGGTCAGCTCGCCGGCCGCGAGGTCGACCACCACGTCGAGTTCCACGATCCCGTCGCCGTGATCCAGCAGGTCGGCCGACCGCACCGCGAAGCCGTCCATCATCGCCCGGTCCCACGGCGGCGAGTCGACGTCGGCCACCACCGGCTCGGCGAGCCTCTGGCCAGCGGCCTCGAGCAGCCGCTGGCGTCGCGGTCCGAGCCGCACCGCCGCACGCTCCACGAGCCCGATCGCCTCGGCCAGCTCGATCATGCCGCGACGGCGCCGGTCTTCAGGAACGCGCGGAGCAGGTCGTAGCCTGCCGGCGTGAGAAAGCTCTCGGGATGGAACTGCACGCCATACACGGGGAGCGTCTTATGGCGGATGGCCATGATCTCACGGGAGCCGTCGGGAGCCGCGGCCCAGGCATCCACCTCGAAGTCCTTGGGCAGCGTGGGCGGGTCGATCACGAGGCTGTGATAGCGGGTGGCCTCGATCGGCGAGGCGAGCCCGGCAAACAGCCCCTTGCCCGTGTGCTCGATGCGGTCCACCTTGCCGTGCATCAGCTGCTTGGCGCGGACGATGGTGCCGCCGAACACCTGGCCGATCGACTGGTGGCCGAGGCACACGCCGAGGATCGGCATCCGGCCGGCAAACCGCCGGACCACGTCGCAGGAGATGCCGGCCTCGTCGGGCGTGCACGGGCCCGGCGAGATCACGAGGTGGCTCGGGGCCTTGGCGGCGATCTCGTCGCCGGTGAGTGCGTCGTTGCGGTGCACCTCCACCGGGATGCCGGGCGCGATCTCGCCGAGCCTCTGCACGAGGTTCCAGGTGAAGGAGTCGTAGTTGTCGATCAGCAGGATCACGCGAATCGCTCCCCTATTCGAGCAGCGTCGAGGGATGGCCCTCGCGATCGACCAGCGGCATCACCTGCGGCTTGTAGATCGTGGTGTAGGCCTCCGCCAGGCGATGGGCGTCGATCGCGGCCTGGTCGGCCCAGTGCTCGACGAGCGTGAACCGCCGCGGCTCCGCGGTCGAGTGGTAGACGTCGAACCGCAGGCAGCCCGGTTCCGCACGACTCTTCCGCATCGCAGCGACGAGCAGGTCGCGGAGCCGCGGGACGTCGGTCTCGTCCTTGGCGGTGAGGTGAATGTTCAGGCAGATCATGATTCGAGTGAGTCTACCACCACGAGGCCCGTCGCCGACCGCGGCCCGACGCGACGGGCAAGAACGCGGAGATAGGGCGGCAGGTAGGCCGCCCGGTGGGCGGTGCCGCCGACCGCCGCCGCAGGCCGCGCGTGATCGGGTTCGGCGACATCCTCGATCGTGAAGCCGGCGCGGCAGATCCCGCCGAGGAGTGCTTCGAGCGGGTGCACATGCTCGCGGCAGCCCGCCTCCCGAAGCCGCGACGGCGGGGCATCGGGCAGCGGCTCGCCGGCCCGCTGGGGATGCTCGAGTTCGTAGCGACCGCGGTCGTTCGGCACGAGCCCCGCCTGGAGGCTCGCCGGCGACTTGTGCTGGCTGATGTAGCGGCCACCGGGCCGCGTGACACGGGCCACCTCCCGAAACACGAGGGCCACGTCGGGCAGGTAGCAGGTGCTCACCGGATGGATGATGAGATCGAACCGGCCCGCCGGAAACATGCCGAGATCGTCCATCGAGCCCTCGACGATCGCCAGGTCGATCCGCCGCTCGCGGGCCACGGCCCGGTCGAGGGCGAGCATCGCCGGCGAGAGGTCGACCACCGTCACCCTGGCGCCTACGGCGGCATAGAGCGGCCCGTGCTTGCCGCCCCCCGCAGCGAGGCAGAGCACCTCGAGGCCGTCGAGCCGCGCGGGCAGCCACGCCCGGTCGTCCGAACCGGCCGAGCCGAGCCACAGCCGGGGATCGGCAAACGCATGGTCGTCGGCGGGCCGCGCGAGCGGCACGCCGACGGCGGCGAGCCGATCCCAGGCCCGGCGATTGTGCTCGAGGGCCGCTTCCCGGGCGGGATCGCGGGCCGGGTCACGCATCCCCGCGCGTCCTCCGCCGCCGCACGATCGCCACGATCGCGACCGTCGCCGCGATCACCGCCACCGTCGGCTCCGGCACCGCCGCCACGGTGAGGTCGTCCATGGCAAAGTAGGCCGGCGTGTTGAGGCCGAAGATGCCCTTGTCGGAGCCATCGAAGGAGAACTCGATCCGATCGACGGTGCCGAGCGACGACAGATCGAACCAGTCCCAGGTGGCAAGA
>JBJTRH010000149.1:0-18772 GCA_046076065.1 Planctomycetaceae bacterium
GGTACGACGCCGACGGGCCCCAGCGGCCGGTGTTCGTCCGCTACAACGCGCTCTTTGGCCCATCGACAGGACACTACGTAGCGCCGGCCTCCGCCGCTGCGGTCGATCCCGCCACCATCTCCCCGAAGACGATCCGCCTCGTCAACGACCTGGTCGCCGCCCACCTCAAGCGGGAGCTCACGCCCGACGAGCTCCGCCCCGAGACGCGATTCGACGCCATCGGGCTCGACAGCCTCGATCGCATGGAACTCGCGCTCACGATCGAGCAGCAGTTCGGATTCCGCAGCGACACGATCGTCGACACCCTCGGCGGCCTATGGGCGCTGGCCGATGGCAAGCTGCAGGCGTCGTCGGCCGGCCCCGCCCCCGCCGCCGCCCCGCTGGCCTGGTCGTGGCCCGCCCGCTCGGCCGACCGCTCCGTGCTCGCCGCCACGGTGGCCGAGGCCTTCGTCCGTCGCGTGCTGGCCGATCCCGATGCCGTGGCCGTGGCCGACGGCGTGTCCGGCGTGCTCTCGCACCGCAAGCTCCTGGTGGCCGCCACCCTGATGGCCCGCCGGTTCGCCGCGTTTCCGGAGGAGCACGTCGGCGTGATGCTCCCCGCCGCTGCCGTCGCCGACATCGTGTTCTACGCGCTCCACCTCGCCGGCAAGGTGCCGGTGATGATGAACTGGACCACCGGCCCGGCGAATCTGGCACACGGGATCGCCGTCACGGAGACGAAGCGGATCCTGACGTCGAAGAAACTCGTCGACCGGCTGGGGATCACCGTGGACGGCGCCGAGTATGTGTATCTCGAAGACGTCAAGCAGGGCATCGGCAAGCTCGAGGCCCTCCGCACGCTCCTGGCCACGAGGCTCGCACCGAGCCGCTTCCTCCGACGGCTTCCGCGGCAGCGGCCCGACGATCCGGCGGTCTATCTCTTCACGTCGGGCTCGGAGAGCGCCCCCAAGACGGTGCCGCTCACGCACGACAACCTCCTCGCCAACGTGGCCGCGAGCCTGGAGGTGCTCCGGCCCGACCCGCACGACTCCCTGCTCGGCTTCCTGCCGCCGTTTCACAGTTTCGGGCTCACGGGCAACGTGCTCCTGCCGGTGGTGGCGGGCATCCGCTCGGTGCGGCACGCCGATCCCACCGACGCCCGCGGCCTCGTCCGCCTCATCGAGGCCTACCGCCCCACGATGCTGTTCACCACGCCCACGTTTCTCGGCTACATCCTCGCCGCCTGCTCCGGCGACGAGCTCACGAGCCTGCGGCGGATCATCACCGGCGCCGAGCGGTGCCCCGAGGCCACGTTCGCGGCCTGCCGGCAGCGGGCCCCCGAGGCCGTGATCCTCGAAGGCTACGGGATCACGGAGTGCTCGCCGGTGGTGGCGGCCAATCGGCTCGACCTCGTGAAGTCCGGCTCGATCGGTGCTCCGGTGAGCCATGTCGAGGCGCTGATCGTCGATCCCGACACGCACGAGCCGCTGGCCGCGGGCACCACCGGCATGCTGCTCGTGCGGGGCCGCTCGATCTTCAAGGGCTACCTCCGCCACGACGGGCCGTCGCCATTCGTCGAGGCTATCGGGCAGACGTGGTATCGCACCGGCGACCTCGTGTCGGCCGACGCCGACGGCTACCTCACCTTCCGGGGCCGGCTCAAGCGGTTCCTCAAGGCCGGGGGCGAGATGATCTCGCTGCCCGCGCTCGAGGAGCCGTTTCAGAAGCGGTATCCGGCGGGCGACGACGGCCCGCGGGTGGCGGTGGAGGGGATCGAGACGGCCGACGGCCGGCACGTGGTGCTGTTCACCACGTTCGACCTCACGCTCCGCGAGGCCGCGGAGATCCTGCTCGCCGACGGCCTGCGGGGCGTGATGCGACTCGACGAGGTGCAGCGGATCGACCGCATCCCGGTGCTCGGCACGGGTAAGACCGACTACACCACCCTCCGCCGGTTGGTCACCGAGTCGTCCGCCGCCAGCAGCTGAGCATGATGCTCGCGGCCGCACTCGCGGCCGCTCGGCAGGTGTCCAGCGGGCGAATGCCACTGGAAAACAGGCCTTCTGGCGGCCTGTCGTGGCCGTGGGTTGACCGGTGCGTGGCGGCCCGCGAATGGTTGGCCGTGCCGCGGCGGGCACGACGGTCACGCGTCGGTCCGCACGCCGCCGGCATCGTTCTCGGAAGACGAGTTGCTGGGTTCTTCGCCTCTTCGCGAAGCCCCGGCGCAGCGTAGGCCGATTGCGGTTTCGCACACGTGAGTGTGCGGGATCGCGACTGGTTCTGTCGTCGCGCCGGAAAGCACGTCGGTGCGCCCTGTGGGTGCCACGGATGCCGTCGAGTCATTCCTGATTCGCGGAGGTCTTCCATGTTCCTCGCTTCATCACCCCGTCGTGCCCAGGTCACCGTCGCGGCCGCCCTCGCGTCGCTCGTCCTCGTGGCCCTCGGGCCTCCCGCCTCGGCCACGGTCGTCGTTTCCGGATCGGGCACGAGCGTAAACCCGATCTCGGCAATGGCGATCTTCACGTTCGGCACTGGCACGGCAGCCAACAATCTCGACATCACGCTCATCAACACCTCGACGGTGCCCACACGGTATCCGTCCGACGTGCTCACGAGCCTCTACTTCGACATCAAGGCAGTGTCGATGAGCGGCACGACGCGACCAACACTCGTGTACGAGGGTGCCAGTGGCCAGGTGTTCCAGGTGAAGAGCGGCACGGGCAACGACGTGGCCTACCGCTTCACGACCCCCTACACGTCCGGCACCAGCGCGTTCACGCTGGGAACCGGCACGAGCAACCTCAAGGCCGCGAACAACGGCGACTACACGTGGCAGTACAAGGCGATGAACTCGGGGTCGGCGCCGTTCTACGGCTTCGGCGTGGGCACGGTCGGCAACAGCACGTCGGGCACCACGGGCTACGTCTGGGCACCCAACAACTTCGACGGGCAGAAGGTCGGGCAGCTCGAGTTCGGGATCTACAACGGCGAGTCGCCGACGCTGCAGAACCAGCTCGAGAACCAGTACCTTGTGAACGGCTGGGCCTCGTTCCGCTTCAGCGGCGTGTTCCCGTTCACCGAGGCGAACCTCTCCCGCGACGTGATGTTCGGGTTCGGCACGTCGCCCGATGCCGTGATCGAACTGCCCGAGCCGGGCGGGCTGGCAGCCTGCGGCCTGCTGGCGGCGGCGGTGTTCGGCGGCCTCGTGCGGCCGCGGGGTCCGCGGGGACTGTGGCTGGCCTGCGGGTTCGCCGCCGTGGCCATCGCCTGCCTGCTGGCGCTGCCCGGGGCCGAGGCCGCGCCGATCATGGTGGACGATGCGTTCGACTTCTCGGCGGGGCCGCTCGGCTGGACCGGCACGCCCGTTGGCAAGAACGGCTTCCTGCCGCCGTCGGATCCGGCGAAGGGGGCGCGGTGGACGCATGGCAGCGGCCATTGGAGCGTGAACTGGGCGCCGGTGAGCGGTCCCCTCGTGGCCACCGGCAACTGGCTCACCAGCGGCACGATCGACGCCAGTGATCAGATCGAGGCCGTCACGGGCAACCGTCTGATCGACGCCATCCGGATCAGCATCGGCCATGCGTTCAACTTTGGCTCGTTCGCGGGCTCGGTGCCGCCGGCGGCCGGCCAGGTGGCCTACAGCATCAACGGCGGCGCGTACCTGCCGATCCCGGCGGCCGCATGGGAGACCGGGAGCGTGCTCGCCCCGACGCCGCCCGACCCGTTCGGCGCCTCGCCGCTCTGGCCGGATCACGTCGATCAGACGACGCTCGTAGCGCCGTCGTTCACGCCCCCCGTCGGCTCCTACGCGGATCTCTTTCCGCTTCTCAATGGAGGGGCTGCGTTCAGCGGGGCCACGCCGGGCTACACGCCCACGGGCGGCTCCTTCATGCCGAGCGTGGCCGTGATCAACGTGCCGCTGCAGGAGATCGACGTGTTTCGCGTGCGGCTGATCAACGCCAACCTCGGCTCATCCTGCGTCACGGGTGCCGGCTGGGACGTGGGCTACCTGCAGGTCGACTTCGCCGCCCCGGAGCCGGCCGGGCTCGCGATGGCGGGCTGCGGCGGGCTCGCGGCGCTCGGCGCCGTCGCCCGCCGCCAGCGGCCCTCCGGAAGCGTAACGGCGTAAGCCGTACGGCTGCACCACGCGCGGCCCCGAGTCCAGCGGCACGTCGGCCCGCATCGCTCACGCGATTGCGGCTTTCAGGAAGCGTAACGGCGTAAGCCGTACGGCTGCACCACGCGCGGCCCCGGGCCCTCGGGAGTCGCTTCAGTACCGCGCTTCGAGCCCGAGCGTGATCCCCTGCACCCACACGCTGCCGCCGGTGTCGGTGGCACCGTGGATCGGCTGGTCGGCGCAGAGTTCCTGCCGATCGAGCTGGTTGGCAGCCGTCGCGATGCCGCCCAGACAGAAGGCGGCATAGCCCGCCCGCACGGAGAGCCAGTCGGTCAGGTCGTACACGGCCGTCAGCCCCACCTCGCCGACAAACGCCGCTCGCGCCGTGTCGGTGCCGACCGCGAGCGAGGTCGGGGGCAGCGTGGCGGTGGTCATCGAGGCCGACCGCTGCACGGCGTTGTTGTAGTAGATGCCGGCCTTTCCGAGGCCCTCGATCCGGAACGGGCCGCCGAGGCCGTAGAGGATCGAGTCGCCGCCGACCTGCCAGCCGTAGAGGTCGTTGAAGGTCGAGGTGTCGTAGCGATCCATGAAGGAGATCTGCTCATTGCCATACTCCGTGCGGAGCCCCAGCGACTCGTTCCACTGCACCCAGCGGAAGCCGGTAAGCCACTGCCAGCCGCCCTCAGTGGGTAGCCGGCGGTTGAGTTCGAAGCTCTGGAAGCTGCTCGAGAGCCCGCCCGACACCGCGTTGAGCTCCGTGGTGGACGGGCAGCAGTAGATGCCGTGCCCCGTCTCGAGGTAGCCCCCGTCGGTCCGCGGCAGCGACTCGTCGGCCTGGAAGCTCTGCACGCGGAGGAAGGTGAACTCGACGGCGCCGTCGTCGCCGGTGTGGCGAAAGAGCGAGAACCTCGGTCCCGCGGCCATGCCGCTGCCGAAGTCGGCCGCGTCGAGCACGCTCGCGCCGGCGAGGTTCTCGAAGAGCGGCGCCGCCTGCGGCGATCCCCGCCAGAGCAGCAGCGCCTCCGTGCGGCTGCTCCAGAGGGGATCCTGCCCGAGGGGATCGAGCACGTGGGGCGGCAGGCAGCCGCACTCGGCCGGGCAGGCGATCGCCACGTCGTCCTGCCCGAGGGCGAGGGTGGCCCGGGTCGTCTCCACGACCGCGACCGCCACCAGCACCATCCACCACCACCGCGGCCCGCCGCCGCGAGGCCCGACTGCACGAATCCGTTCCATGGCCTGCGTACCTCCTGCGAGGACGGGCGGCTCGAAGACCGACGGCCACGTGCCGCCGGCCGGTGCCGGTTCCGTCCGGCTCGGCTCCCTATCCCCCACAACGAGGGACTTCCCTCCGGAGGGGGGTATCGGCAGCGGGGCGGCGGTTTCTCCAGTCGGCCCGGCTCGCCCAGCCTTCGTCAGCCGCGAAGCTCGCGGCGAAACCGCCCTGGGGTCAGGCCGGTGAGCGCCCGAAACACCCTGGTGAAGTGGCTCTGGGATTCGAAGCCGAGGTCGAGGGCCAACGTGCACAGCGGGGTGGTGGAGGTGCGAATCAGCTCGAGTGCCCTCCGCACTCGCCGCTGGAGGATGAAGTGGCTCAGGCTCATGCCGCACGAGCGGCGGAACTTCCGGGCGAAGTGCCCGGGCGACAGGCCCGTGTCGAGGGCGAACTCCTGCAGCGACGGCGGCGCGGCGAGCGTGTCGTCCACGCGGGCGACGAGCCTCGCGAGGATCGGCTCCGTGAAGCCTCCCGCATCGCGGTGCCAGTGGGGCCGCTGCCCCGTCAGCAGTTCCACGATCCGCAGGGCGAGCAGGTGGAAGCGGTCGTCGTGGGGATCGATCGCGGTGCACGTCATGCCGGTCACGTCGTCGGCCACGTCGAGGATCGCATGGCGGAGGCCGGCGTCGCACGACACATACCGCGAGCGGGGCTCTCGGGTCAGGTTGATCCCCGCAGCGTCGGCTGCCGCCGCGATGGACCGTGGCGGGACCAGCAGGATGAACGACCGCGCGGGACGGGCCGGCGTGATCACGAACGTGTGGCCGCGACCGTCGGCAGGCCAGAGGCCGACTCCGCCGATGTTCGTGTCGTAGCGAGTCTCCCGGGTGCCGCTGCTCCGGCGCACGGCGGCGTTGACGTGGACCACGAGTTTGATGCACTCGTGCGCATTGCTGACGACGCACCGCCGATCGGCCACGAAGTCGCGGTAGTAGCCGAACCAGGAGAGTTGCGGGCAGGCCGGCAGAGAACCCCTCATCGCAAGCCCTCCAGTAAAAACGGGGTGGGGGGGGGGGGGGGGTTAACTCCCCACAGAGTGCCCCAGTTGGCCGTCACTCGTCAATGGCGGCTATGCCCGCGCACGTGGCGTGACAAATGCGTGCGAGGTGCAAGACGCCAGCGGCGCGATGTGGTCCAGTCCGCACCGCACGGGGGATTGGATCCGACGCATGCTCGTGTTCACGGAGGACCTCATCATGGATACCCACGACGCCATCATCCGGGCCCGGCATTGCGATCGCGGCGCTCGCCGAGATCAAGGAGGCGGCCCGCACCTTCGACGAGGGCGAGGCCAACGTGTTCGAGGCGCTGGCCGCGATCACCGCGATCTGCGACGACCACCGGGAACGCACGTGGCGGCGGCCCGACGCAGCGTGATCGCGCGGCTCGAGGGTCACTCGGCCTGGAACACCCGCTTGAGGGTCCGGGTGTTGGCGCCGAAGTTGCCCACCACGTTGCGGGCGTCGGCCGCATCGCGTGACCGCTCGATCACGAGCCAGCCCCGCCAGCCCATGGCGTCGAGCGTGCGTCGCACGGCCCGGAGATCGATCTGCGGGTCGTGCTCGAGCAGCACGCCGTCACGGTTGCTGGCGTGGATCTGCCGGATGCGGTCGGCCCCGAGCGTGCGCAGTTCCGCGTGCAGGTCGCGGCCATTCTGCAGGGCGTTGGCGAAGTTGAACGACGATTGCACGGCCGGGGAAGCGATGTCGTCGAGGAGCCTCGCCTCGCCGGCGGCGTCGAGCGCCGTCTCTACGCCCATCACCACGCCGGCGTCGGCTGCCCGCCGGCCCGCGTCCGCGAGCCGCGTCACGACGGCCGGTCGCAGATCGGGATGCGCCACGAGGTCGCCCCGCACGCCGAGCGGCAGAAAGATCGTGGCCGTGCCCATCGCCACGGCCGTGTCGATCGTGTCCTGCACCACGCGGTCGATGCCGTCACGCTCGGCGAACGACTGGGCGTAGAAGCCCGACATCGCGATCGAGCAGATCCGCAGACCGCGGGCCGCCGCTTCGGCGAGAAACGCCGCGCGGACGGCCGCGTCGGCGAGCTTGTTGTCGAAGGTGGGCCGGTCGCCGAGGCCCCCCATGTCGACCTCGACGCCGTCGGCGCCGATCTCGGCGGCGAGCTTGAAGGCCCCGAGCTTCTGCCGCTTGAGGATCATCCAGTCGCAGACGCCGACGGGATACCGGGCCGCGTCCGGCCCGCCCGCCGCCCCGAATCTCGGCGACGATCCGGCGGCGGCCATGGCGGCAGCCAGAAAGCGGCGGCGGGAGCAGGCAGGCATCGGCAACTCCGTGATTCAGAAGGTTTTGTACGGTAAATCGGCCAGTTTCGCACCCTTCGGGAATCGAAGGTAGCGTTGCAATGATCCGCGGAATGGCCGCCGCGGAGCTGCCTCACGACGTGGAATTTCCGGTGATTTCGCACTGGCTCCTGCGACGCGCTCTCGCCAGAATCCCCGCCCTCGAAGACGGGCGCTCGGCCCGTGTGGCACCGCCGCGGCAGCCGTTCATGAATCCCGCCTCGCTCGGCATCTCCGCCATCGCCGTCCACCAGCCCGCCTGGGAGCTCGGCAACGACTGGTTCGGCGCGGCGATGCCCCGGAAGTTCTCGCACCACACCGGCATCGAGGCGCGGGCGATCTCGCTCGACGACGAGGTGACCATGGGCGTGGCCGCGGTGCGCAAGCTCCAGCGGGAGACCGGCTGCAATCTTGCCGACTGCCGCGGGATCCTCTTCGTGTCGCCGTCGTTCATTCCGGCCGCGGTCGCCCGCCGGCACCTCGACGCCGACGGCGCGGAGCGGGAACGGCCGGGCCGGGCCGCCCGCCAGGTCGTTCGTGAGCTTGGCCTCAGCCGCTGCCGGGCCGTGGGCATCAACTGGTTCTGCTGCGGCTACAGCCGGGCCCTGGCGCTCGCCGCCCGCCGCTGGGCGCCGCGGCTCGGCCTGCGGCGCGACGAGTTCGTGCTCGTCGTCGTGGCCACCCGCATCAGCCGGATCACCGACTACTCCAATGTGCAGGTCGCCGGCCTGTTCGGCGACATGGCATCGGCCACGCTGCTCGCCACGCCGGCCAGCCGCCGTCATCCGGTGCACTTCGAGATCGTGCACGCCGACGCCGAGAAGCAGCCGGTGCCGAAGGCGGCCTTCGATTTCCACGTTCGCGACCACGTGCCCGTGCCGGCGCCCGACGGCGGCACCGCCCACGACGATGCCCGGCTCGTGTACTCGCTCGACGGCATGGCGATCGCCGAGATCGCGCCCCGGGCGATGTCGGCGGCGGTGGCGAAGGCGCTTGCCGAGTCGGGCCTCGCCCCGGGCGACGTGTCGTTCGTGGTGCCCCATCAGGCCGGCACGGGAATCGTACGGTTCGCCGGCATGAAGCTCGACGAGCTCGGCGTGCGCGGCGAGCTCGTCAACGGCCTCACCCGGCGCACGGGCAACGTGAGCGCCTGCTCGGTGCCCCATGCCCTTCGGGCAACCTGGTCGCGGCTCTCCGGCGTGATCGCCTGCCCGACGGCCGCCGTCGGCAGCCCGGGCCGGCCCGAGGCGCTGCAGGGCTGCGTGCTCCTGCGGTCCACGCCGCACCACGACCGGCAGTCGACGATCGCCGCCTGACGCCGGCGCCGGCCGCCGGGCCGGTGGACGTCGCGCCGCCGCTCGCCCTATTCTCGGCAGCATGGCCGCCGCCCGCCCGTCCTGGAAACGCACTCTCCTCCTCCTCGCGGCCGGCGCGGCGATCCCGCTGGCGGCCGTGGCCGCGACGACGGGCTTCCTCGCAGCGCGGATCGAGCGGCGGCTCGCCAAGCCGCCCACCGGCGCGGCGACCGCGCGACCGTGGGGCGCAATCGACCTCGAGACCTTCGACACGCAGGTGCCCTCGGGCATGCAGCAGACGATCGCGGAGTCGATCCGCGGCGAGGATCCCCGCGAGTTCGACCGCGACGGCGACGGCGTCCGCGACTACGACTTCCTCACCCTCTCGGGCGGCGGTGCCCACGGCGCGTTCGGGGCGGGCATGCTCTGCGGCTGGACGGAACGCGGCGACCGGCCCAACTTCAAGGTCGTGACGGGGATCTCGACCGGCGCCCTGCAGGCCACGCCCGCGTTTCTCGGGCCCGACTACGACCCGCTCCTCAGGCGGTTCTACACCGAGATCACCACGGCCGACATCTACCGCAAGCGGTCGGCGCTGGCGGCGGTCGTGGCCGACGCCACCTGCGACACGGCGCCGCTGCGGCGGCTGCTCGACGGCGCGATCGACGACCGCGTGCTCGCCGCCGTGGCCGCCAAGCACCGGGCCGGCCACCGGCTGTTCATCGGCACGGCCAACATGGACGCCAACGAGTTCTCCATCTGGGACATGGGTGCGATCGCCGCCAGCGGTCGCCCCGACGCCCGCCGCCGCTACGTCGACGTGCTGGTGGCGTCGGCGTCGGTGCCGGTGCTCTTTCCGCCCGTGTACTTCGACGTGGAGGTGGACGGCCGTCCGTGCCGCGAGATGCACTGCGACGGCGGTGCCGAGGCGCAGGTGTTTCTCCGCGGCTTCATGCTCGACGTGGAAGACGCCCTCCAGAACGCGGGTCTCACCACCGGCGAGGTGCGGGGGCGGCTGTTCGTGATCCGTAACGGCCGCACCGACGACCGGCCGGGCTACGCCGCGGTCGAGCCCACGGCGCTGTCGATCGCCGAGGCCACGATCGAGAAGCTCTTCAAGGTGAGCACCACGTCGAGTCTCTATCGGATGTACGTGCTGGCCGACCGCTATGGCGTGGAGTTCAACCTCCGCACGATCCCGCAGGACTTCGACGTCGGCTTCCCGGCCCTCGTGTTCGACCGGGCCGGCATGAACCGGCTCTTCGATCTCGGCTTTCGCACCGGCCGGGACTCGGCGGAGTGGGAGAAACACCCTCCGGACATCGATCCCGACGAACTCGCCGGCGACGCCCGTGCGGCAGGCCGCTCGAACTAGCCCTTCCAGGGGGTGTGTCGCACGAACGCGTGACATGCGGCGGCTGGCATCGTGATTCATGATGCCACAGGAATGGTGATGGGAGCCGCGGTGTTCGCGTCCACGCGCAAGGCGGAGGGGTACAGATGCTCGACGGTCGCTCGATACGTCGCCTCGGATTCGTGCTCGTCGCGTCGTGTGTCGCGATGGCCTGTTCTGCAGCCATGGCCCAATCGACGTGGGTCGCCACGACGGCCACCGGCAACGCCACCCTCACGCAATCTTGGAGCACGTCGGCGAACTGGAATCCGGCGTCGGTGCCGGACGCCGTCGGGGCCACGGTGATCTTTTCAGGGACGTGGAATCAGGGAACCAACACCATCCAGCTTCCGGGATCGGCGACCACGACGATCGGCTCGATCACGATGACCAACATCGGCACCGGCACGACGGCGACGACCGGTAAGTTCAATCTGGCGGCCACGGCTGGCACTGCGACGCTGAAACTGGACACCGGGGCCGCGACGCAGCCGTCGATCAACTACACGACTGGCGGCCAGTTCGACAATTTCCTCAACGTCGTCCTCTCGGGGACACAGGGCTATGAGAAGGCCGGCGCCGGGATCATTCAGGTGAGCGGCTTCAACAACACCTACACCGGCACGACGAAGATCACGGCCGGTGGGGTGCGATTCATCAGAAACGCAAACCTCGGCGACCCATCGACCGCCGGACCGATTCAGCTCAACGGCGGCACGCTCTACCTGCGGTCGGACGCCGGGAGCGTGGCCCTTGACAATCGCGCCGCCTTCACCGACGCGCCCGGATCGGCCAAACGCAACGTATCGGTCACCGCTGGCACATCAGGGGCGCCGGCGAATCTCAACCTGGAACTCACTGCAGGTGGCACCACCGTGCTCGAGATCACAGGCAACCTCACCTCGTCCGCGAGCGGGGTCTATTTCCGCAAGAGTGGCGGCGGCACGCTCAACCTCAAGGGTTCCGCCAACAACATGCTGGGAGTGACGCAGTTTGACTCGGGCACCACCAACATGAGCGGCGTGTTCGACACGAACGGAAGCGTCTCCATCGCCGTGAGCAACAACGCGTCGTCCGCGACGGCCCCGACGCCTGTCGTGAACTGGACGGGCGGGGGCACGGTGGCGTCCGGCAATGCCAGCCTCGTCGTCAACGATGCGGGCGTGAACGCCACGCCTTCGCTCACTGTGACCTCGGGCACGTTGACCATCGGCAACGGTGTCTCCACCGGCGGCTTGTACGTGGGCGGCAAGGGCTCCGGCACGGCGACCGTGGACGGCGGTCTCCTGATCGTGACCGCGAACAAGGTCGTCAGTCTGGGAGCCTTTCTCCAGTACGGCAGCAACAACGGCTTCGGCACGCTCACGATTCAGAGCGGGACGATGCGGGCGAGCGGCGCCGGTGAGTTCAACGTCGGCTTTGCGCAGACCAACGTCACGGCCAGTGGCACGTTCGCCGGGAAGGGTGTGCTCAACCTGTCCGGTGGAGTGCTCGAGACGGGCCGCTCCCTGGTCACGGGCACGAGCGCCCAGGCCACGGCGTCGGGAACGGTGAACTTCAACGGCGGCGTGTTGCGGGCGCTCGCGACGAACACGAACTTCATGACCGTCACCACCGCCAACGTGCTTGGCGGCGGAGCCGTGATCGATACCAACTCGTACGACGTCACGATCGCCCAGAGCATCGTGAACGGCGGCGCCGGCGGGCTCACGAAGCGGGGGCTCGGCGTGCTGACGCTGACGGCATCCAACTCCTACGTCGGGTCGACTGTCATCAGCGGTGGGACCCTCAAGGCGGGCAACGCTAACGCCTTCGGGGCCGCAGGGATCACGATCGCGAGCGGCGCCACCCTCGACCTCAACTCGCTCGCCGTGGCCAATGCCGTCACGAACAACGGGGGCACCCTGGCGAACGCGGGGGCGTATGCAGGCACGCAGACGCTGGCGGGCGCGGCGACCTACAGTGCGCTCGCCGGCACGCTGTCGGTGGCCAGCGGTGGGGCGGCCACGCTGGAGGGAGCGGTGACGGGCACCGTGTCGATCGCCGCCGGCGGTTCGGCCACGCTCGCGGCCGGTGGCTCGCTTGCCCAATCAGGCCTGTCGAACAACGGCACCTTCACGGTCAATCGCGGCGACAACCTCTCGCTGGGCATCGTGATCTCCGGCTCCGGCGGACTGGCGAAGCTCGGCTCCGGCACGCTCACGCTCACGGGCTCGAACACTTACACGGGCAACACCACCGTGTCGGCCGGCCGGCTTGCCGTGAACGGCGTGCTCGGCTCGGGCTCGCTGTCGGTGGCGGCCGCTGCCTGGCTGGCGGGCAACGGCACCATCAACGGTCCGGTGTCGGTTCAGGGCACGCTCGGCCCGGGCAACAGTCCGGGCTTGCTCACGATGAAGTCGCTCGAGTTGGTGTCGTCGAGCACCACGGCCATGGAGATCGCCGGCACGTCTCGCGGCACCAGCTACGACGCCATCGACATCGCCGATTCCTCGGGCATCATCTTCGGCGGCAGCCTCAAGCTCACCTTCACGAGCCTGTTTCCGGACAACACCACCTTCAATCTGTTCGCCTTCAGCGGCAGCCCGTCGGGGTCGTTCTCCTCCGTGTCGGCCGCGGGGTCGTACGGGGCGCTCACCTTCGTCAAGCAGGGGGGCGTGTGGACGGCCCAGTCGGGATCCCAAACGCTCACCTTCACCGAGTCGTCGGGCAACGTGCTGGTGGTGCCCGAGCCGGCAGCGCCGATGCTGCTCGTGGCCGGTGGCTTTGCCGCGGCCGTGTGTCGCGCACGTCGGCGACGGAACTTCGCATAAACGTGCGACATGATCGCCGTGGCCGGCGGGGACACAATCGGGATATACCCGCTGACCGTACATCGCCCGGCGATCCGATGAGTTTCATTGTCAACGCTGGCGGCCGGCGTTCCCGTCGATTTCGGAGTGTGATCATGAAGGCCGTCCTGCGCCCGCTCTGCCTCGTCGCCGTCCTGGCCGCGTCGGGCACCATCGCCAACGCCCAGACCTGGGTGGGGGCCAGTGGCGGGGAGTGGAGCACGGCGGCGAACTGGAATCCGGCGACGGTGCCCAACGCCGTCGGCGCGACGGCTCTCTTCACGGGCACGACGCAGGTGAACCTCACGAGCTTCAATGCCACCACCGGCACGCTGACCTACGGCGGCACCGGCGGCAGCCTCGTGGTGGGCAACAACGCCACGACGGATGACGTGCTCACTTTGGCCGTGTCGTCGGGCAGCCCGACGGTGAGCGCCACCAACTCCAACGCGACCATCTTCATGTACGCCAACGTGGAGGGCACGCAGGGCATCACGAAGGTCGGCGCGGGCAAGTTCACGTTTCGCTTCAACGGCGCCGACCAGACCTACACTGGCCCCATCACGATCTCGGGCGGGATCTTCGGGATCAACCAGGACCTGAGCCTGGGCAACGTCGACAACGACATCACGATCGCCAACGGCGCCCGGCTGACGGTCGAGCCGGGGTCGAACACGGGCACGGTCACGCTCCCCTCGACCCGCACGATCACGTTCACCTCGGGAACCGCGCAGCTCGGTGTGTCTCCGGCGGCGGTCACGGCGATCGTGTCGGGCAGCGTGCTGGGCTCGGGAGGGTTCTCGAAGACCGATGCCGGCAACCTCACGTTCAATGGCCCGGTTTCCTATCAGGGAGCCACCCGCGTGCTGGGAGGCCTCGTCGATTTCAACTCGGGAGCCTACTCCGGCACCGGCAGCATCCTCGTGCAGGGGGGCACGGGCACCCAGCTCAACATGGCCGACCTGACGTCGGTCACGATCAATGGCCCGGGGAGCACGGTGCTCGTGCAGCCGGCCACCACGGCTTCGGGAACGTTTGCGTGCGACTGGGTACTGTCCACCGCGGCCAACTCGATCACGGCCGCCTCGGTGGCGGTCGGAGGCGCGACCGGCTCGAGCCAGGGCTCGAGCAACACCGGCGCCATCCGCCTCGGCACCGCCAACACGATCAACACTGGCTCGCTCGGCCTCGGCGGCTTCAACGGCCGCGGCGAAATCACGCTCCAGTCCGGCCTCACGTCACCGATTGTCACCATCCGCGGCACGGCGGGAGGCTCCACGGCGGTGCCCACGGCCGTGATCGGCGACACGAGCTCCGGATCCCGTACGGGCGAGGGTCTGCTCAACCTCAACGGGGCCACGGTCAACGCCCTGTTCGGCACGGTCGTCATCGGCCGTCACATCGCCAACTCCGCCAACGGCAGCACGAGCGGGATTCAGTTCACCTCCGGCACGCTGCAGATACAGTCCGGCACGCTCGGCGTGATGACCGGCACGGGCACGCCCGTGCTTGCCGCCGCGATCACGCAGGGAGGCGGCGTGGGCAGGGTCCAGTCGCTCACGCTCGGCCTCAACACCAACGGCACGGCCACGTCGCTCCCGGTCTTTCAGTCGGCCTACAACCTCAACGGCGGCACTCTCTACGCCGGTACGATCGCCAGCGGCACCGGCTTCTCCGGAACGGCGTCCACTCGCACCGTCGCCATCAACGGCGGCACGCTCCGCAACTACGACGCCTCGACCAACCTCGCAGCGACGGGCCTCGACTCCACCGCGAACGGCCTGCTCACTTTCGCCCTCGGCGCCTCGGGGGGCACGTTCGAGGCCGACGCGGCACGGTCGATCACTCTCGGGGCGTTCACGCAGGTCACGGGTTCGGGCAGCCTCACCAAGACCGGCCTCGGTTCCCTCGTGATCTCGGGCACGGCGTCGCACACCGGCGCCACGACCGTGTCCGCCGGGTCGCTTGTCGTGGACGGCCGGATGGGGGCCACGTCGGGCGTGACAGTGGCCGCCGGCGGCACGCTCGCCGGCAGCGGCACGCTGACCGCGCCGCTGAGCATGTCGGGCGTGCTCGCTCCCGGATCGACAGGCGGCCTGCTCACGCTCTCGTCGCTGGCGTTGCAGTCGTCGGCAGCCTCACAGTTCCAGATCAGCGGCACCTCCCGCGGCGTGGCCGGCGGCTACAGGGCCGTCGACATCACGCAGTCGGGCGGGCTCACGTACGGCGGTGGTGTCGAGTTCTCGATCGGGTCGCTGTTCTCAGACAACACGTCGTTCAATCTGTTCGGCTTCGGCGGGGCGCCGGCGGGGGGTCTCACCAGCGTCTCTGCGACGGGCGCTTACGGGCCGCTCTCCTTCACCGGAGCGGGCGGCGTGTGGACCGCCGTGTCGGGCACGCAGACGCTCACGTTTACCGAGTCCACCGGCACGCTGTCGATCATTCCGGAGCCGACCACGATGCTCACCGGCGTCATGGCGGCGGCGCTGACGCTGTTCATGGGCATTCGGAGTCGCAGGCATGATGCTCGTTGACCGTCGCCGTGCGGATGCCGTGGCCGCCAGCGGCCGCTGCAAGGCCTTTACGCTCGTCGAGCTGCTGGTCGTGATCGCGATCATCGGCGTGCTCATCGGCCTGCTGCTGCCGTCCGTGCAGGCCGCCCGCGAGGCGGCCCGTCGGTCGTCGTGCAGCAATAACCTGAAGCAGATCGGCCTGGCGATGCACCTGCATCACGACGCGAAGAAGGCGTTTCCGGCCGGCTTCTCGCATTTCTGGACGGGTGGCCCGGTCTGGGGCTGGGGCACGTTCCTGCTGCCCTTCATGGAGCAGACCACGCTCTATTCCCGCCTCGATCCCGAGAACCGTCGGCTGTCCGCCGTGTTCGTCGCCGGTGCGTCGGCGGCCGATCGGGCCGCGCTGCAGACCGCGATCCCGAACTATCGATGCGCCTCCGATGCCACGCCAAATCCCAACAACGCCTTCCGCTTCGGGGCCGGCACCTTCGAGGTGGGCACGAGCAACTACGTGGGCAACTGCGGCGAACTCGGCTGGGCCAATCGCAATAGCGACGATCCGCGGCTCGTGCCCAACTACGGCCCCCGCTACTCGCACGATCCGGGCGGCATGCTCTTCGGCGTGGCGGACCGCGGGGCCACGACCAACGGCTCCATCCCCAACTCGGGGCCCGGTCACGGGCCGCTCGGCGTGAGGATCAAGGAGGTGACCGACGGCACCTCGAAGACATGGTGCATCGGCGAGCGCAGCCAGGTGAACTACGCCGCGGTGTGGGTGGGGGCGGGCGACGCCTCCGGATACTCGGCCAACCAGACCGCCCGGATCATCGGCCGGGTGAACTCCACCGGCTTCTCCATGAACTTCAACTGGCTGATCGCCAACTCCCCGCCCACGGCCCAGGACGTCGACAACAACGGCAAGATTTTCTCGAGCATGCACCCCGGCGGCATCAACATGATGGTCGTCGACGGAGGGGTGCGCTGGGTGGACGAGAACGCCGACGCCACCACGCTGCTGGGCATGGCGCATCGCAACGAGGGCCAGGTGACGAGCAGTTCCCAATGAGCGAGCAGCGGACGAGGATCCATCACCGGCGGGTGGCGCTCGCGGCGGCGGCCGTGGGGCTTCTGGCGGCGTGGGGCTGCGGCGGTCGGGGATTCTCCGAGGTCACCGGCACCGTGCTCGTCGACGGGAAGCCGCTGCAAGGGGCGTTCGTGACGTTCACGCCGGAGGAGCCCGACGGCGTGCGGGGCGTGGGCTCCACCAACGCCGAGGGGCGGTATCGCGTGATCCGGCCCGGGAGCAAGATCGGCGCCCAGATCGGGATGAATCGCGTGAGCGTGACCGGTGGCGACACGGGCCGCTCGCTCCCCCCGCAGTTCAGCACCGAATCGACGCTCAAGTACGAGGTCGTCCGCGGGCCGAATGTGTACGACATCACGATTCCCGAGAAGTGACTCCGAGGGGCCGCGTGAGCACCTCGGCGGGCGTCCAGCCGGCGTCCCGGAGGTCGCGGATGGCGAGGCCTCCCGTCCGCTTGGCGAGCCTGCGGCCCACCGCATCGCACACGAGCGGCGTGTGGCACCACGCCGGAGCCGGCCAGCCGAGGGCCTCGTAGAGCAGGATCTGCCGGGCGGTGCTCGTGAGCAGGTCCGCCCCGCGCACCACCTCGGCGATCTCCATCGCGTGATCGTCGGCCACCACGGCCAGCTCGTAGGCGGGCAGGTCGTCGCGCCGCCAGACCACGAAGTCACCGAAGTCCACGCCGGCTGTGCGGTGCACGCGGCCCTCGAGGGCATCGTCGAACTCGACCGTCCGGCCGTCGGGCACCCGAAACCGCCAGGGCGCGCCTCCGGGGCTGTCCGCCCGCTCCCGCGAGGCCGGCCGCAGCGCCGTCGGAAAGAGCGGCTCGGCGTCGGCGTCGTGGGGCGCGGTCGCAGCCTGCTCGACGTCGCGGCGGGAGTGGGGGCTCGGGTAGATCGCGCCGGCCGCCTCGAGCCGCCGCCACACGTTTAGATACCAGGAGGTTCGCCGGCTCTGCTCGTAGGGGCCGTGGGGGCCGCCCACGTCAGGTCCCTCCGTCCAGCGGAGGCCGAGCCAGCGGAGGTCGGCGATCGCAGCCTGCGCGTAGTCGGCCCGGCAGCGGGGCCCGTCGATGTCTTCGATCCGCAGCACGAGGCCCGCGTCGCCCGCGCGGTCGGCGGCAATCGCGAAGGTGCGGGCATGGCCCGCGTGGAGGAGGCCGGTCGGCGTCGGCGCGAGCCGGCCGCGGCGGCCGGCCGTCAGAGCAGCCACCAGTTCTTGGTGGCCACCACGTACAGCCCGAGGGCGAAGTTGGTGGCGGCGTGGGCGGTGATGCAGTCGATCGGCTTGCGGGTCTGCCAGGCGATCCAGGTCATGGCCGTGAACCACACGATCGCCGCTGCGGCCTCGGCAGGGTGGCTGCCCACGGCATACAGGCCGCAGGTCAGGGCCACCGCGGAGTCGAGCGCCCCGAAGGGCACGGTCCAAAACCGCTCACGGATCACGAATCGCAGGAGAAACGCGCGGAGGAAGAGCTCCTCGACGATCGGCACCACCACCGCCAGCCCGATGAACCGCAGGACGATGTAGGCCCACGCGGAGTTGGCGTCATCGCCGTAGAACTCGAAGGGATCGAAGCCCACGCGACCGGTGTCACCGGTGAGCCAGGCCCCCTCTTTCTGCATCGTGGAGAGCCAGACCCACGGCACCACCAGCGCGAAGCCCAGCAACGGCGGCCACCACGTGGGTCGTCCCAGCCAGCCCCGAAGCGATGGCCAGGCGAGATACAGCATCCAGAGCGTGAGCGCCACCCGTAGCGCGTAGAGCGGCGGATACCAGCCGTAGGAGATGCCGAGGCGTTCGGCGAGGCCGCCGCCGTCCTGGGAGGGCTCGATCAGTCCCACCAGAAGAAAGGCCAGCATCGGATACACGCACGACCGCCACGGCTCGGGAGGGCCGTAGTCGGTGAGCGGCCGCTCGCCGACGGGTGCAGGGTGGGAGGGGGCCGAAGGTGTGGAGTCGGTGCTGGTCATCGGCGGGGGGCG